>JAYTSV010000023.1:0-10247 GCA_043745465.1 Fimbriiglobus sp. | reverse complement strand
AACGGCTTCCCGCTGGTCAAGAAGACCGGCGAGCCGACGATCTTCAACGCCCCGGGCACGACGCCCCCGGCCCCGAACTCGAACCCCGTCCAACCGGCCGGGGCGACCGAGCCGACCCCCGACGCCGCCAAGGAGGGCAAGCCGTGGACCGTATTCCCCCGCTGACCGTATTTGCCGCCCTCGCGCTGTGCGGCAACGCCGGCTGCTTGACCGCCGACAAGGCGCAGTCCAGTTACACGAGCATGAAGCAGTCGGTCGGGCTCGAGCAGCCCCAACCGGTGTCCCAGTTGATGACCATCTGGGACCCCCGGTTGGGCACCCTGCCCGACCCGACCCGGGACGGCGCGACCCTGTCCGGGCTGGTCGGGCAGGTGTTTATGCTCACCCCGAAGGACCAGCACGCCGAGGCCCGCGGCGACCTCGCCGTCGTTCTGTACGACACCACCCCGCGGCCGGCCGGGCAGCCCGAACGGCCGGGCGAGATGTACCACCTGACGCGGGAGACGCTGGTCAACCTGCGGACCAAGGACGAGCGGTTCGGCCTGTTCTACGCGATGTTCCTGCCGTGGCCGGCCGAGTGGACGGACGTGACCCACGTCAAGGTCATGGCCCGCTACCAGCCGCCCGGCGGGACGGAGATCCACGCCCGGGAGGTGCCCGTCCAACTCCAGGCCGAGCGGGCCAAGTTTACCACGACCGTCCAGAACTACCAGCGCGTCGGCGGCGCGATGTTCCTCGACCCGCCCGCCCCGCGGGACCGCCGCGGCGTGCCCGACCCGCTGAAGATGATCGCCGCCATGCAGGGCAAGCCGGTCGCCGCGCCGCCAGCCGTCGCGCAGAAGTTGCCCCCGCCGGAGGCGTTCATGCGGTCGAACGTGCCCGTCTCGGACGGCGGTGCGCTCGCCCCCAACGCCGGGCCGGTCATGACGGCCGTCGCCCGGACGGCGGTCGTCACCCCGCTGCCGCCGGGGTCGAACACGACCTACGCGACCGAGGGGGCCTACGCCGGGCCGAAGCCGGGCGGACCCGGCCCACTCGACGGCATCAACCCGGCGGCCGCCAACGGCCCGGTCCAGCCGATCGTCATCCGCCGCGAGTAATCGCGCCGGCGGAGCGTCACCGGTCGCCGGCCAGGAGTTCGGCCGCGCCCTCGCCGAGGAGGACCGCGGCGAGTTCCTGGCCGACGGCCAGCGGGGCGTCAACCGGCCCGGCGTGCGTCGCGGTGATGCGGCGGGTGCCGGCCAGATTCAGCACCGCCCCGCGCACGGTCAAAACGCCGTCCCGCACCGCCGACGTGGCCCCGATCGGCACCAGGCAGCCGCCGCCCAACGCCCAGAGCATCGCCCGCTCGGCCAGCACCCGGGCCAGCGTGTCCGGGTGGGTCAAACCGCCGGCGAGGTGAATCGTCTCGTCGTCGGCCGCGCGGCATTCGAGGCCGATAGCCCCCTGGCCGACGGCCGGCAGCATCCAGTCTTGGGGCAGCAACTCGGTGATCCGCCCGGCCAACCCCAACCGCGTCAGCCCCGCCTCGGCCAGCACGATGGCGTCGAGCTGCTGCTCGTCGAGCTTGCGCAGCCGGGTCTCGACGTTGCCGCGCAGATCGACGAGCCGCAAGTCCGGCCGGCGGTTGTGCAGTTGCGCGCGGCGGCGGAGACTACTCGTGCCGACGGTCGCGCCGTGCGGCAGGTCGGCGAAGCGGGCGAACTCGGTCGAGACGAAGGCGTCCCCGGTCGCCCCGCGCTCGGGCACCGCGGCCAGGGTCAAGTCGTCGTTCGGGTTGGTCGGCAGGTCTTTCAGGCTGTGGACGGCCACGTCCACGCGGCCGTCGAGCAGGGCGGTTTGGATCGCCTTCGTGAACACGCCGAAGCCGCCCATCGCGCTCAAGGCGCTCGCCTGGTCGCGGTCGCCGTCGGTCTCGATCAGGACGAGTTCGACGGGCCGCGCGGCGACGGCCACCAACCGCCCCTGGACGTAGTGGGCTTGCCAGAGGGCGAGGGCGCTGCCGCGGGTGCCGAGTCGGAGTGGTGTCATGCGTCTATGGTAGAAATGCCGCGGGCGGCCGGAGAACCCGACCGCCCGAAAAAGTGCGTTGAAGGACGAGAGGCGTTACCAGTCGCCGCCGCCGGAGTCCCCGCCGCCGCCGAAGTCGGAGCCACCGCCGCCGAAATCGCCGCCGCCCGAGTCGCCCCCGCCGAAATCACTGCCGCCCGCGTCCCCGCCCGAGTCGCCGCCGCTAAAGTCGCCCCCGCCGCTGTCGCCGCCGCCGGAGTAGTCGCCGGCCCCGGTGTCGCCGGTGGTCCCGGAGTCGCCGTAGCCACCGCCGTTCGACCCCATCGAGTCGGTCGAGTGGTTACCGCCCATGAAGTTGTTGTAGAGGTAGTTGCCGGCGACCGCGCCGAGCATCCCGCCGAGTAGGCCGGTCATCAGACCGCCGCCCGCACCCATGCCGCCGCCGCCCATGCCGCCGCCCATCCCGCCGCCGCCGTAACCACCGCCGCCGCCGCCGCTCCCGCCCATCATCATGCGGACGAGGCCGAAGACGAGCCAGATGCCCAGCAGGGCAACGATGCCGATGCAGACGTAACTCATGATGCTACTCCCTTTGGTATCCGCGGCGTTGTTTGCGGCCCCGTTGGCCCGCTTCCCATTCGCCGGCAGGGTCGTGTCCTTTAACTGCTCGGCGACGAAATTGACGCTCGCCAACAGGGCCGCGTCGTGCCGTTCGATTTTGGCGGCCGCATCCTTGTCTTCGGTACTCGGCTTGAAGCCGGCGACGAATTTCTCCCGCAGTGTCCGCAAGCCCGCGTCGTCGAAGCCGCGCTTGAGTTCGGTCCGGCGGTCGTCGATGGCGCGGACGTGCGAGCCTTCCATGCTGATGAACACCAGCACGTCGGGCTTGCCGCTCGACCGGGCGACTTCCTCGGCCCACTCGCGGAAGAAGCGGTCCCTGGCATCTTTGCCTTTGGCCTCGTCGAACGCGGCCCGCTTGCCCTCGGGCACCTTGCCGAACGTGACCACGGCCAGCTTCGTCGGGGCCTGGAACGTCACGGCCTCGAACGCCTGCTCGGCCTTGCGGACGCCGTCGGTCGAGAAGACCGCGCCGTTGTCCTTGACCGTCAGCACGCCCTTCTCGGACGCCCTCGCCGACCCGGGGGCCGCGAGGCTCACCGTCGCGGCGACGACGCTCCACAAGGCGACGCGGAACCACTTCGAGCAGCAAGTCATGGGGTGTTCTCCAGTGAGTGTGACGGGGGACTCAGACCGTCGCCCGAAGCAAGCACAATGCCAATCACACTATACGCGCCCGGGGCGAACCGGACGAACCGAATGGGAGACGTCGGGTATTCGCGGGATGCAGCAAGGTCTTATCAATCGCCTCGATTCACGAGCGATCTTTCCACTTGCGACCGGGCGACGATGCGGCGACCGCGTCCGAGAACTCCCGGTCCGGGAGGTGCGTGCTGGTTCGACGGGGGAGGACTTCGGACGGCGCGTACGACTCGACTGGTGCGTGGCGAGGCGGGTGCGGAAATGGGAGTGACGTGGGCGAAGCCGACGAATCGAGCGATGTCGTCGTGACGATTCGGTCTCAAATCAGCGATCGGGCGAGTTGGAAGCGTCAGCGCCCGGAGCGCAACTCCGAACTCCGGAACGAACTCCGGTCGCTGACGCTTCCGGCTCGCCGGGGTGTTGGCGATCGACGGCATAGGCGTGCCGGAGTTGGACTGGGTCGTTACCGCGCCACGAGGGCTTCGGTCTCGGCGTTGACCCGGTCGATGACCCACTTGTTCACGGCGGTCAGCATCTCGACGGGCAGGCTGCTGGGCGACTTGAAGCGGGCGAACTGGACGTCGGCCCCGGCGGCGTAGAAGAGCTTGTGGTCGCGCATCGCTTCGAGCAGCCCGCTCGCCGGGTTGGCGGCGCTCTGGGCGATCAGGACGCGCTGCCGGCGGACCTGGTCGAGGCGGAAGAGCGGGACTTTGTTCTGCGACCGGGGCAGGGTGCCGTTCACGGCGACGACGCCGGCGACCTTCTCGCCCAGGGCGAACGCGGCCTGGTAGGCGGCCGTGGCCCCCTCGCCCAGGCCGACCAGGTAGACGCGCTCGGAATGAATGTGGCAGGTGCGGCGGGTCTGCGTCACGGCCTGGACGACGGCGTCCGCCAGGCGCGCCGGGTCGGTCGCGTCCCAGGCGCACGCCGGCTGACCGTCGGCGCGGCGGCCGATGACCGTCGGCCCGCGGAAACTGATGGCGACGAAGTTCCGCCGGCTGACGCGGGGGGCGAGCCGCAGCACCTGCTCCTCGTTGCCGCCGCGGCCGTGGAACAGCACGAGCAGCGGGTACGGGTAGCGGGACTGGTACTGCTCGGGCAGGAACGTCCGCACGGTCCGCGTCGGGTCGGCCGGCACCGCGCTCGTGTAGAAGCCCTCGGCCGGTCGGTCGGTTCGCCACTGGGTCTGGGTGTGGGTGTGCGCGTTCGGCATCGGGAACCTGCGGGCGTGTCGGGGATCCGAATCCTCGCCGGCGGCGTGCATGTGCCGGGAGAAACCTCGGGAAAACTGGGGCTTTCGACCGCCCCTCGCGGGGGGCGTTTCAGCCGCCGAACTCTATGTTGCCGTTTTCCGGCGGTCAACGCGGGCCGTCGCAGGTCGTGAGGGAAAGTCCGCCGAAACCCGGGCCGCACGCCCGGTTGCTCGGTTTGCGAAGACTGCACCCTTCTAGTTAAAATGGGCAGAGTCCTGGCGCGACCCCGAATCGGCCCATCGCCGGCAAATCCGGCGCACCCGCGCGGCGCATCCCGCACAACCGCGCCGCCTCGCCGAAGCGCGACAACCCGCCCGCGGTAGTGCGAAATATCGTGGCCCGGGGACGAAGTCAACGCCAAGCTCCGCTCCCGTCGCCTGCGGCGGCCGTTACCCCAGCAGGCCGCGCTTAGTCAACTCGTTGACGATCATGGCGACGCCGTCTTCGACGGTTTGCGTGCCGGCGTCGAAGGTCATCTCGGGGCTGGTCGGCTCCTCGTAGGGGTCGTCCACGCCGGTGAAGCCCATGCCCTTGCCGGCGGCCACGGCCGCGCGGGCCTGCTTGTACAGCCCCTTCGGGTCGCGGGTCTCGCACACCTCGACCGGCGTTTTGACGTGGATTTCGACGAACGGGATCGCCCCCGCCTTGTTCGACTCGTGCGCCTTGCGGGCGGCGTCCCGGTCCTTGCGGTACGGGCTGATGAAGCTCGTCAGCGCGAACAGGCCGGCGTCGGCGAACAGCCGGGACACCTCGCCGATGCGGCGGATGTTCTCCTCGCGGTCGGCCGGACTGAAGCCCAGGCCGAACCGCTTGGCGTTCTCCTCGGAGGCCCCGCGCGTCTCCTGCAGGATTTTCGGCCCGGCGTTCAGGCCGAAGCGGATGTTGTCGCCGTCCAGCACGTAGGCGGCGTGCCCGCGGGCGATCAGCACCTGCTCCAGCGCCACGGCCAGCGTCGATTTGCCCGACCCGGACAGGCCGGTGAACCACAGGGTGGCCCCGGTCTGCTTGAGCAGCTTGGCCCGCTCCGGTTGGGTCACGGTGCCGGGGTGGAAGAACACTTGCGTCGGCTTGATCTCGCTCATCCGGACCTCGGTCTAGAACTGTACGGGGGAAAGTCGCAAGCGGTCAGCTTACGACCCGCCGACCTGAAAGGTCATCCCCCGCCTCACGTCCCGGCTCGACTCGGGGTCGGGGTCGGTGAACTCGACCGTCAGCGTGTACCGGCCGGGCGTCCGCGGCACCAGGACGCGGAAGGTCTTGGCGTAGTCCCGGACCGGCGACCGCGAGTACTGCTTGTGCGCCGCCTCCAGGACGGCCACCTGCCGCCGGTCCCCGTCGGTCAGCGGGACGACGGTCCCGGCCGCGTCCCGCAGCCGCAACGACCAGTTCAGGTGCGTCAGGTAGCCGTCGGTGCCGTCCGGGAGCCGCACGGGGACGGACGGCACGTTCCGCAGTTCGAGGTACACTTCGGCCACGGTCCCCGGCCGGAAGACGTGCCCGTCGGGCAGCGGCGTGTACTGGCCGTACCCCCCGAGTTCACTGCAGAAGGCCGCCTTCGAGACGGTCAACGCTTTCGACGCCAGCGCCTTCAACGGCGTCTCGATTTGGCCCACCAACAGGCCGATTTCGAGCGGCCCGGCCCGGCCGAGGTTGGTCCGCGACAGGGCCACCACCGGCGGCAGGAGTTGCTGCATCACCTCCTGGTTCGGCCGGTCGAGCAACTTCAAATGTTCGGCGGCCAGCTCCGGCTTGTTGTCCAGGTACGCCTTCACGGCCGCGACCAGCGGCGCGTCCGGCACCGGCGGGGCGACCGCGACGGTAATCGGCGACGTTTCCGGCGGCTTGGCGACGGCGGTTGTCGTCGCCTTCGGCGGGTCCGCCGGCGGGTTCCGCGCGACCCGTTCCCCCGGGGCGTTCGGCAACTCGGCGAACCCGGTCCCCCGAGCCGCCGGTTGAACGGCCCCGATCACGGCCGGGCCGCTGTCCGCGTCGGCCGCTTTGACGCTGCGGGACGAGGTCGCGCAGGCCGGCAGGAGCAGCGTGCCGGCGGCCAGGAGAGTCAGGTAACCTGTGCGCAACCGTGCCATCCCGACCCTCGACGCGGACCACGACTCCCCCGGGCATACCCGGCCGGCCGGCCCGAATCAACAGCGGATTTTGCCGCCCGACGGCCGAAACAACAGTGTCCACGGCTACGATGGGCAGGGCGTTCACGCCGGGGGGTGCGATGGTCGAGTTCGTCGTCGGAGTGCCGCCGGGCCTGCCCGGGTGGGAGCCGCTGTTCCTCGCGGGGAGCGGGGCCGCGCTCGGCCACTGGGCCGCCGCCGGGGTGCCCCTCGAACGCTGTGCCGACGGCACGGCCCGGGCGCGCGTCGGGTTCCCGCCGGCGTCCCGCGTCCAGTACCTCGTCACCCGGGGCCGCTGGCGGCTGGCCGAGTCCGACGGCGGCGGCCGCGAGCGCGCCCCCCGCGAACTCGTCGCCCGGGCCGACGCCACCGTCCGACTGACCGTCGCCGGGTGGGGCCGCGGCGGCGTCCGCGACCACCCGGACTTCGGCTCACGCTTCCTCCCGCACGCCCGGCCGGTCAGCGTCTTCGTGCCGCCGGGCTACGACCTGGAAGCACACCGCCGGTACCCGGTGCTGTACATGCACGACGGGCAGAACCTGTTCGACGCGGAGACGGCCTTCGCCGGGGTGCCGTGGGCGGCCGACGAGGTCGCCGAGCGCGAGGCCCGCCGGCACACCGCCGACCCGGTCATCGTCGTCGGCGTCGGCAACACCGTCGATCGGCTCAAGGAGTACGCCCCGCGGCGCGACGGGCCGGACGCGGCGGACGACTGGAGCGCCGCCTACGGCCGGTTCCTCGTCGAGGAGGTCAAGCCGTTCATCGACCGCACCTACCGCACGGCGACCGGCCCGGCGGCCGCCGGCGTGGCCGGGTCGTCGATGGGCGGGCTGATCTCGCTGCACCTGGCCCGGCGGTACCCGCACGTCTTCGGCCGGTGCGCCGCCCTGTCGCCGTCGCTGTGGTGGGACCGCGAGTTCTTCCTGAGCACCGCCGGCACCGACTGGCCGCGCGACTGCCGCGTCTGGCTGGACACCGGCGAGGACGAGGGGCCGGGCCGGGCCGGCCGGCTCGGCAACCTCACCCGGACGCGCAAGTTGGCCCGCCTGTTCGCCGAAGCGGGGTTGGCGGACGGCCGCGACTATGCCTATCGTGAAGTCCCCGGCGGCACCCACGACGAGGCGTCGTGGCACGCCCGGTTCGACCAGGTGCTGCGGTTCCTGTTCCCGCCGCACTCGTCGCACGCGGTTTGACGCCGAGTTGTCACGCGGAAGTTTCGGGCCGGCGCAAGTATCCGTGCCGGCGGCGTATCAGGGTGTTGCCGGGACGCGGTGACGACGCCGGACCGCTCGACCAGTCGGGGTTTCCGCCCCAGACGGTCAAGGTCCGAACTTCCAACCCGACCCGGCCGACACGCATCACGGACGACGCGAGACCCCTCATGAACACGTACAAAGTGGCCTGCCATTCGTGCGGCGACTCCTGGCAACTGGCCGGCACCTGGTCGGCCTACGAGCGGGACGCGGTGGAATCCCGGCCCTGCCCGCACTGCGACGCCTACACGCTGAGCAGCCCCGAGCCGACCGCCGCCCCCGCCTCCCGCCGCCGCCCCTGGATGGCGACCGTCGCCCGGGCCGAACTGGCCCTCCGAGCGGGGTAGTCCCTCTCGCTCGCACTTCCATTCGGCTAGGATGGCGACGAATCTCGCCCCCGCTGGAAGCCCCGCCACGTCCGACGACCCCACGCCGACGAGACCCCGACCGGGGTACCGCTCGAAGGCCGTCCTCGCGCGGTGTGAAGCCGAGCGGCAGGCGAAGGCGAAGGACCACCACATGCCGTCGCTCATGGCCCGCAAGCTGGCCACCGGCAACTACCTCGTGCCGCAACTGCTCGACCGGTTGGTCCGCGAGTACGACCCCGCCGGCAAGGAAGTTTGGCGGCTGACCAACGACGACCTGCCGGGCCAGCCGATCAACGACGCCTGCGGGGTCCAACGGCAACACCGTATTCGCCAGCTACAACGCCAAGCCGGGCCAGGTCAAGCTGACCGAAGTGACCCGCGACAAGGCCGTCGTCTGGACGCACACCGACGCCCGGAGGGCCGGCATCCACCACTTCCAAATCCTCGACGCCGCCGGCAAACCCGGCCCGACCCCACTGCGGTAAGGGGTTCGCGAAGCGGTTCGCAGCCTGTTGTTTTCGGCTCCGCCGCAGGCGCATCTTGGTGAGCGGCCCACGTGAGTGGGCTGTTCCAACCCGGAATGCGGGAGACTTCCGCCGGCGAGCGCTGGAACCTTTCGGCGGGTCGATGCTCCCAATTCCGGGTTGGAACAGCCCACTCACGTGGGCCGCTCACCAAGATGCGCCTGCGGCGGAGCCGAAAGCGACAGGTCAATTCCCGACGACGCCCGCGCTCGATACGACCCCGCGGGGGACTCGCCGTTGGGCGGACGCGGCGGCGTGACTACAGTGGACACGGTGACGCTTCCCCTCCCGCCCCGGAGCGACGCAATGACCCCCACCGACTTCGGCCCGCTCGTCGCGCGGGCGCTGACTCTCGTGCCCCCGGGGGCCGCCGTCGGCCTGGGCACCGGCCGGGCCGCCGCCGCCTTCGTCGAAGCCTTGGCGGTCGCCGTCCGCGGCGGGTTCCGCGTCGTCGGCGTGCCGACTTCGGAGGCGACGGCCGACCTCGCCGGCCGGCTCGGCGTTCCCCTGACGACCCTCGACGAGACCCCCGAACTCGACGTGGCCATCGACGGCGCGGACGAGGTCGATCCGCACGGCGACCTCATCAAGGGGTACGGCGGGGCACTCGTCCGCGAACGGATCGTCGCCGCGGCCGCCCGCCGCTTCGTCGTCCTGGTCGGGTCCGAAAAGCTCGTACCGGTCCTCGGCTCGCGCGGCAAACTGCCGGTCGAAATCGTGCCCTTCGCCCGCGGCCCGGCCACGCGGCAACTGGCGGCGCTGGGCTTGCGGCCCGAACTCCGGCAGCGCGACGGCACGCCGGTCGTCACGGACAACGGCGACCTGATTCTCGACTGCGGCGTCGGCCCGCTGACCGACCCGACAGCCCTCGAAGCCCGAATCCGCGCCGTCCCCGGCGTCGTCGGCACCGGCCTGTTCCTCGGCTTGAACCCGACCGTCCTCGTCCTCGGCCCCGACGGCACCGTGACCGAACACCCCCGCCCGGAGCGTTGAATCATGGCCGACCCGCTGCCCGTCGTCACCCTGGCCCGGCACGGCGAGACCGCCTGGTCGCTGTCCGGCCAGCACACCAGCGTCACCGACTTGCCCCTGACGCCGAAGGGCGAGCGCGACGCCGGCCGGCTCGGCGACCGCCTGCGCGGCACGACCTTCGCCCGCGTCGTCACCAGCCCGCTGTTGCGCGCCCGGCGGACGTGCGAACTGGCCGGCTGGGCGACCGCGACTGCGGACGACGACCTGATCGAGTGGCGGTACGGCGACTTCGAGGGGTTGACGACCAAGCAGATTCGCGCGACGCACCCCGGCTGGGAACTCTTCCGCGACGGCGCGCCCGGCGGCGAGTCGGTCGCGGCGATCGCGGCCCGCGCCGACCGCGTCATCGCCCGCCTCCGCGCCGACCCCGGCCCGACCCTGGTCGTGTCGAGCGGCCACATCCTGCGCGTGCTGGCCGCCC
>JAYTSV010000022.1:0-89096 GCA_043745465.1 Fimbriiglobus sp. | reverse complement strand
GGCGGCAGCGGCTTGACGCCGAACTGCTTCTCGAGGTCGAAGTCGTCGGCGGTGGGCGTGTACTTGACGTACTCGATCACCTCCGTGAGCGAGTGCGGAACCCGCTTGCCGTCGGGGTGGACCGACCACGTCTCGAACCGCTCCGGCAGCGGGAAGCCCTCCGCCGACGCCTTGTAGGTCACCCACCCGGTCAGGCGGATCGGACTCTTGGCTCCGGTCCTGGGGTCAACCTCCCCGTCGGAGTCGAAGCCCATAAACGCGAGGTCGTTGGCCGGGTCAAGATACAAGGAGGTTGATTAACCCGTAGGACTGCTCGAACTTGGCCTCGACCGCAGGCCGACCCCGCCACTCCGTGGTCCGGACGCCGAGCAACTTGAACTGCAGTCCAGTCGGCTGCTTGGAGTTGGCATATTCCAACGCCGTACCCGTTGTTGTATCTGCGGACGAACTCATGTAGGTTACGGGGAAGAGACATGGCCCTGCGGCCCCAAAAGCGTACCCGTAGCGGCCAGGCCCCCGGCCAGGTCTGTGGGCACCGATTTTGTAATTATCCGGACGGTCTCCAGCCTGCAACACGTACGCTTCACTCTCGAGCTGCAAGCTGCCGGTGACTACTTTCGGATTGCGAAGGGCAGGGGCAGTTCGATTGTGGTCGCGGCTAGCGTTCCGCCCCACCACGGCTTCGTAGATGCTCACGCTCCCCAGTTTGCTGTTCGGGTCCGCCGAGTGGTTCGTCGAAGTGTGGTATTTCACCCGGCGATCAAAGACATACTTACGGTAGAGAACCTCTTCGACCTTCTGGTAGGCGTCTGAAAAGGTCGCCACCGTCAACGGCTGCGCGACAACTTGTTGCGTCGGAGCAAAGACTAGTAGACCCACCGTTGTGGCCCAAATGACACCCGTGCGTTGCATCGAAAAGGCTCCAGTTAAGGCGTAGTTTGGCAACCGCAGTACATCTTGCAGTACGAAAGTACTTCTTTATCATTCGGGGGGTCTATCAAGAGTTGACCGCAACTGCCCCCACTGCTGCTACAACCGTTGCAAAATCCGCCGCAGACCGTTGTAACCATAGTCCTACACGGGTACATGTCGCTGCACGCTTCCGACGCGCAGTCCGTGTAGGCAGGGGGACCCGAAGTCCCCCCGCACGGCGAGACGGCCGGGGGGTACGGCCTGACGCACTTCTCGTAGACCATCCCGCTGAGGCAGTACGACAACGCCATCCCAGTCTTGCCGGCACACGCGGCCGCGGCGTCCGGCCCGTTCGAGCGCCACTTGTACATGCACTGCCGACACTCCAGGGTTCCGGCCTGGATCGGGTGCACCACCAGCCCCAGGATCAGCAGCGCGAGCGCCGCCCCGCCGGTGAACGGCGTCAGCCGGGCCGGCCACGTGGTCTTCGTCATGGTCGCGTCTCCGTTGCGTCCGGGCCGGGCGGGGTGCCCGGTGGCCGGGGGTCCGCCGTCACCGACGCGGTGACTGCGAAGTTCAAGTCGCCCGCCGTCGTCCGCAGCCGGCCCTTCACCTGAAGGGGGCCGGGCTTGGTCGAGGCGGTGACGGTGACGGGGAGGTCGGCCCAGCGACCGGGGGCGACCGTCACGGGTAAGCCGCGGACCGCCACGCAGTTGCAATTGGCTTCCGCCAGGACGACCTCGATTGGGCCGTCGGACAAGTTGGTGACTCGCAACGACCGCTCGACGGTGCCGCCGGCGGGGACCGGGCCGAGGGCGAGTAAGCCAGGACTGAGAGTCATCGTTTCGCCCCGTGAGGCGGCCAGAGCCGCGGTCAAAGAGCCGTACTGGTAAGCCGCCGAAGTCGCCACCAGCGCGATCAGGGCCGCGGCAACGGCGACCGCCGGGGCGACCGACCCGACCGGCCAGCCGGCCCACGACGGGCGGAGGCGGACCAGCAACACGGCGATGACGAGGTCGAACCCGAAGGTCAGCCCCGGCGGCACGGTCAACTCCCCGAGGCAGCCGCACGACGGCTGCGAGTCGGCGGCGAGGGCCAGGCTGTGCAGGGCGAACAGGACGACCGTCGGGGTCGCCACCGCCCACGAGCCGTAGCGGGCCAGGCCACTGACGAGCCAGACTCCCAGAGCGACCTCGAAGAGCGGCACCAGTCCCACAGCCCACGCCGGCAGGGCGTCCGTCACGGGGGAGGCGACGAGTTGACCGGGCGAAACGAGTTTCAGCACGGCCGCGACGATCAGGGCTGTACCGAACACCGCACTGGTGGCCCGCAAGGCCGACTGGCGAACGCTGGTAGTCATCGGCCACTCCTGCGGCTGCGGGATCGAAAAATCAGCATACCCGCCCCCCCCCCGGACGCAGTCAACAAAGTAATTCCAAGAAAATGAGTTTTTTATCGTCGGTGATCCCACGGGTCGGAGTCGGTGACGAATCCGCTCGCCAGGATGCCCCGCCGCCTCGCTCCGAACCTCAGCGGTTCCCCGCCGGAGGAAATCGGCTAGAATGCCACCATGTTCACCGGACTCGTGCAATCCCTGGCGGCCGTCGAGACGGTCGCCCCCGACGGCGTCGGCGGTGCCCGGCTGTCGGTCGTCGCCCCGACGGTCGCCGCGGCGGGCGTCCTCGGCGAGAGCATCGCCGTCAACGGGGTCTGCTTGACATTGGTCGCGGCCGGCGGCGGCTCGGTCGCCTTCGAGTGCGGCCCCGAGACGCTGGTGCGGACCAACCTCGGCCGGCTCGGCGTCGGCAGTCACGTCAACCTCGAACGGGTCTTGCGGATGGGCGACGCCGTCGGCGGGCACTTCGTCACCGGGCACGTCGATTGCGTCGGCACGATCGCGGCCGTCGAGCCGAACGGCGAGTGGGTGACGATCCACTTCTCCGTGCCGAAGGAGTTCGACGACCTGCTCGTCATCAAGGGCAGCGTCGCCATCGACGGCATCAGCCTGACCCTGGTGAGCGTCGAACCCGGCAAGCTCAGCGTCATGCTGATCCCGCACACGCTCGCCCATACCACCCTCGGCTTGAAGACGGTCGGCGACGAGGTGAACGTCGAGTTCGACCTGATCGCCAAGCACGTCAAGAAGCTGTTCACCCAACTGACGATCACCCTCTGATGAAACGCCCCCGCGAATACCCGATGATGCCGGAGCACCCCGAACCCGAGGTC
Source organism: Fimbriiglobus sp. (assembly GCA_043745465.1). Lineage (GTDB taxonomy): Bacteria > Planctomycetota > Planctomycetia > Gemmatales > Gemmataceae > Fimbriiglobus. The sequence goes on along the minus strand of JAYTSV010000022.1, from coordinate 85,955 downwards.
GCGGCCCCCGCGCCGGCCCCGGTGGTGCCGCCCGAACTGATGATGCCGCCCCGGCCCGACCCGCGGCAAACCCTGTCGTACCTCCGCGGCCTGTTGCAGAGTTACGGCCTCGAACCGAAGTCGAAACTCGGCCAGAACTTCCTCATCGACTTGAACCTGCTCGACCTGACCTGCCGCGCCGCCGAGTTGTCGTACTCGGACTCGATCCTCGAAGTCGGCACCGGCACCGGGTCGCTCACGAACCTCATGGCGAAGCAGTCCGGCTGCGTGTACAGCGTCGAGATCGACGAGTACATCCAGGCCATCGCCCGGCAGATCATCGGCACCCGCCGCAACGTCAAACTGCACCTCGGCGACGCCCTCGCCGGTAAAAACGTGTTGAACCCCTACGTGCTCAAGGGCTGGCACGACTGGACGGCCGCGAACGGGGCCACGACGCTGAAACTCGTCGCCAACCTGCCCTACGTCATCGCCACGCCGCTGATTAGCAACCTGCTCATCTCGGGGCTGCCGATCGAGCGGATGGTGGTGATGGTGCAGTGGGAAATCGCCGAGCGGATGCAGGCCGTGCCCGGTACGAAGGACTTCAACGCCCTGAGTGTGCTGGTCCAGTCCGTGGCCGACGTTTCGACGGTGCGGAAGGTGCTCCCCACCAACTTCTTCCCGCGGCCGAAGGTCGATTCGGCGATCATCCTCATCAAGCCGAACGCGGCCAAGCGGGCCAAGGTCGGCGACGTGCCCAAGTTCCGCGCCTTCCTGCGCGACCTGTACATCCACCGCCGCAAGAACCTCCGCCAGGCCCTGATCGGCTGGCCGAGCGGGGCGAAGGACAAGCACTTCGTGGACGCCAAGCTGGCCGAACTCGGCTACGACGGTAAGGAGCGGAGCGAAGTCTTGAGCCTCGACCAGCACCTCGAACTCAGCACCGCGTTCGGCGACCAAAACTAATCTGGGTAAGGTTTGCCGGGGATTCCGTGCAGAACGGTCGTGCCGGCCGCCGATAACTCCGAGGTGGCGTCGTCGGGTCTTTTGACTCGCGGCGTCGCCCCCGGGTCAGGAGGCGGTGTCATGGTGCGACGGTGGTTACGTTGGCTCGGTCCGGCGGCGGTCGTGGTCGCGATCGGGGCACCCGGGGTCGCCCAGACGCCCGTGCAACTCCCGGCATTCTTCGACCGGCCGATCGCGGCCCCCGCGCCCGACCCGCAATCGACCGGCCCCGGCTCGCACGGCTGGCCGGGCACCGCCAGCCCTCGGCCGCAGTGGTCGCCACTGGACGCGATGCCGGTGCCGGTCGCGCCACCGGTCCTGGAATCGACGCCGTCGGCCTTCTCCGGCTACCAGGTACCCCACGCCGACGCCGTGCCCGACGCCGAAGGCTTGCGGCCGCTGCCGGGGAGTCTCGAAGACGACTTCAACCGCGAAGTCGCCGCCCGCCGCTTGTTCCGCGTCTGCACCTGGAACGACTACCGCATCACCGGCTTCCCGCAAACGCTGCTCTGGGAAAGCCCCCTCGGCGAGAAGCGCGCCCCGCGCTTCCAGGCCCTCGGCACGAACTTCAACAACTACGTCAACTCCAAGACGCTCGACACCAGCATCGGCGGCACGGTCGGGCTGTTGCGCGTCGATACCCCCGGCCGCGACCTGGCCTTCCAGCTCGACGCCTTCGCCGTGGTCATGTCGCGGCTGTCGCCGAACGACCTGATCGCCCAGGACTACCGGTACGGCGTCCCGTTGACCTTCCAGCGCGGCGACTGGCGGGGCAAGCTGTCCTACGAGCACACGAGCAGCCACTTCGGCGACACGTACCTCGTGAACACCGGCCGGCTGCCGATCCGCTACGCCAAGGACGAAATCGTGCTCGGCCTGTCCCGGGACTTCAACTCGTTACGCGTGTACGGTCAGGCGTCCTACGCCTTCCGTCAAAGCCTGCTCGGCGACCCCAAGCGCGGCCGCTTCGACGCCGGCTTCCAGTACGTCTGCCCGTACCCGACCGGGTTCAGCGGTGCCCCGTACGTCGCCGCCCACGTCACCGCCCGGGGCGAAGTCCAGTACAACCCGGACGGCCTGGTGCAGGTCGGCTGGCTGTGGCGGAACCCGTACCAGCGGCTGGCCAACCTGCGCGTCTTCGTCGAACACTCCGAAGGCCGGTCGCCGTTCGGCCAGTTCGTCTACGACCGCGAAAAGTGGACCGGCGTCGGCATCGCGTCCGACTTCTAATCCGGGCAGTTCGGTGCGTCCGTCGGCGGAATCGGGTTTTCCCCCTGACGGCCCGGGGTGGGGCGGCGACAATACCACTTCTCACGCCGACCGCGGACGCGGTGCCCCGAACCCCGGAGCTGGAATCGATCGTACCGTCGCGGAAAAGCTGCACCGGATTTTGACGACGATCGACCGCCCCGGCTCGTTCTGCGTCACCGGGGGTGGCCCCGCGCCGCTGCCCGGGCTGGAGGTCGCCGGCCTGGGGCCGATCGGCCTGCCGCTCTCCGCCGGTCAGGCGACCGAACTCAAGAAGCGCTGCCGCCAGGCCCCTTACGGCAAGGGCGAGCAGACGGTCGTCGATGCCAGCGTCCGCCGCGTCTGGCAGGTCGAACCGGCACAGTTCGCGCTGACCAACCCCGACTGGCCGGCGTTCGTGGCCGCGACCGTTGCGACCGTGCAACGCGAGTTGGGCCTGGACGGGCAAGAGCTTCACAGCCACCTGTACACGCTGTTGCTGTACGAGCCGGGCAGCTTCTTCTTGCCGCACCGGGACGGCGAGAAACTCGACCGCATGGTGGCGACGCTGGTCGTCGTGCTGCCGTCGGCGTTCGAGGGCGGGGAACTCGTCGTCCGGCACGACGGGGAGGAACGGGTGGTCGATTTCGCCGGCCCGGCCCGGAACCCGTTCCACACGCACTTCGCCGCCTTCTACGCCGACTGTGAGCACGAAGTCCGGCCGCTCCGCACGGGGCACCGCCTGGGCCTCGTGTACAACCTGACGCTCGCCAAATCGAAGCCGGTCGTCGCCGCCCCGCGGACGGCCGACCGGGTCGGCCAGGTCGCGGCGGCCCTCCGCGCCTGGTCCCCGACCGACCCCCGCAAGTTGGCGGTCCCGCTCGACCACCAGTACACGCAAGACGGCCTGACCTGGGACGCCTTGAAGGGGGTCGATCGCGTCAAGGCCCGGGTGTTCGCCGAGGCCGCCGGGCGGGCCGGGTGCGTCGCGTCGATCGCCCTGCTCACGCTCGAAGAGTCCGGCGAGGCCGAAGAATCGTCCGCCCCGCGGGCCCGCCGCCGGCGGTCCCGCGGCGACGAGGAGTCGCACGACCCCGACGACTACGAGATGGGCGAAGTCTTCGACTCGACCCTGACCGCCGAGGCGTGGAGTGACCCCGACGGCAAGCGGTTGGCCTTCGGTCGGATGCACGTCGAAGAAGAGGAAATCGTCCCGCAGGAAGCGATGGCGACCGGCAAACCCCAGCAAGACGTGGACGGGTACACCGGCAACGAGGGGTTGACCCTGACCCGCTGGTACCGCCACGCCGCGGTCTTCCTCTGGCCCGCCGCGCACCACTTCGAGGTGCTGTGCGACAGCGGCCTCGCCGACGCCACCGTCGGCCTTCGAGACTTGACCGAGCGGTGGACGACGGCCGGGCGAGCGGACAAGGCCAAACTCAAAGCGCAGGCGACGGCGTTCGCGGACGCCGTCCTCGGCCGGTGGCGCGGCCTGGCGGTCGCGCAGGGGCCGGCGGCCGCGGCGACCCTGATGGCGTCGCTCGCCCACCTCGACGACGCCCGGTTGACCGGCAGGTTTCTCGCCGAAATCGTGGCCCGCGACGCGGCGGTCGAACCCGACGACGCCACCGTCGCGGCCTGCGACCGGCACGGGTGGGCGGCCTACACGCCGACCCTGGCCGCGATTTTCGGGGCTCCTACCGCCGAATCGCTCGGCCGCAACGTCCGCCTGTTCGAGCGGCTCTGCTCGATCGACTCCCGGCCGACCGGCGACCGGCTCGCACTCTGCCAGCGGTTCGGCGTCGAAGTCGTCTCGGCCGTCGAAACCATCGACGGGCAGGACCACTCGAAGAACTGGAGCTACAAACCGCCGAACCGTCCGGAGTTGCTGGCCCGGCTGGCCCGGTCACTCGTCGTCACCGACCAACTCGACCTGTTGGCGCGGGCCGTAACGCACGCCCTGGCCGCCCCGCAGTTGTACCCGTTGCCCGATCACGTTGCGGCCCTGACGAGCCTTCAATCCTGGCTCAAGGCGCACCTTAAGTCGGCCTCGCCGGCGGTCTCGTCCTGGCTGGCCGCGTGCTGCACTCAGTTGGAGGCGCTGACGGTCGCCGACTCGGTCGCGCCGACCGACTACCGCCGGGACGCGAACTTGAGTTGCACGTGTGCGGACTGCGCGGACCTCCGCGCGTTTCTCCAGGACCCCCGCGAGAAATCGCACCGCTTCCGGGTCCGGCAGGACCGCCGCCTCCACCTCGAAAACGCCCTCCGGGGCGGCCGCATCGACGCGACCTGCGTGACCGACCGGACCGGTTCGCCGCAATCGCTGGTGTTTACCAAAACCACGGCCTCCTACGAGGCGAGTGTGTCGAAGCTCCGGGCCGACCGGGACGCCCTGGCCACCCTGCGGTCGATCCAAACCGGCCTGCCGAAGTGAGCCGCGCACACGCACGTCCGGCGCTCAGGGTTACCCCGCCGTCGCCGCCACGAAGTGCGGGTTTTCGATCACGCCCAGGACGTTGCCGAAGGGGTCGGTGACGGTCGCCACGCGGATGCCGCCGCCCACGTCCGTCGCGGCTTGCGTCGGGGTCGCGCCGAGGTTGGTCAGCCGCTCGACGGCCGTCTCGATCTCGTCTACGCCCCAGAAGAAGGTCGTCCCGCCGGCCCCGCCGTCGCCGTCCGGCATCAAGCCCAACTCGTACCCGGCGACGTTGAACCCGACGTAAAACGGCTCGTCGAAGTACGGGTCGTGTCCCAGGACGCTCGCGTACCACGCCTTGCCGGCGGCCAGGTCGGGGGTTTTGTACGTCACCGTGCGCATGCCCAGAAACATTGCTTTGCCCCTCGGGATTCCGTCGTTCCAGTGAGGGCCAGGGTACGCACTCGGGGGGCGAGAAGCCAGCCCGACGGCGTCCGGTCAACGGTGAGGGTTGGGCGGTCTGTATTGACCGTGATTTGCGCCCGTCTTAGAGTAGTCTTCCGAGTTCGGCCCGCGCCTCCGAGGTTTTTCGCATGTCCACGACCGCTGACGCCCGCCCCGTGATGGACGCCACCGTCTGGGACAAGATCGGCGACAAGTTCAACGGCTTCGTCGAAGGCAGCATCGGCTTCGTCACCCGCCTGTTCGGCACCGCCAACGACCGGGCCGTCCGCCAGGTCGGCTACGTCCGCACCAAGAACGCCGACACGCACACCATCGTGCCCGGCTCGATCCTGGAGCGCACCAACGCCCTCGAAGCGACGATGAAGGCGCTGTCCGACGACGACCTGCGCGGCCTGACCGTCGGCTACCGCGAGCGGCTGTTGAAGGGCGAGGCGATCGAAAGCCTAATGCCCGAGGCGTTCGCCGCCTGCCGGGAGGCGGCGCACCGGTCGAAGTCGATGCGACACTACGACACGCAGATCGTCGGCGGGGCGATCCTGCACGGCGGCAACATCGCCGAGATGGTCACCGGGGAGGGCAAGACCCTCGTCGCCACGCTCCCGGCGTACCTGAACGCCATCATGAAGAAGGGCGTTCACGTCATCACCGTGAACGACTACCTGGCCCGCCGCGACTGCGAGTGGATGCTGCCGATTTACAACGCCCTGGGCGTCAGCGCGGCGTACATCCAGTCCGACCAGGACAGCGAGACCAAGCGGCACGCCTACGAGTGCGACATCACCTACGGCACGTCGAGCGAGTTCGGCTTCGACCACTTGCGCGACAACATGAAGGCGGCCCGCTTCGACGACGAGAACTTCCACCCGCACTACCGCCAGTGCCAGCGGGTGCCGCTGAGCTATGCGATTATCGACGAGGTGGACAACATCCTCATCGACGAGGCCCGCACCCCGCTCATCATCTCGGGCACGGCGTTCAGCGACCCCAAGCAGTACGAGAAGGCCGACGACATCGCCCGCAAGCTGACCGAGATCGAGCGGGCCGCGCGGCGGGAGATCAAGGCCCGCGGCGAGATGCAGTTGCAGGGCACCGAGGGGGACGACCTGCCGGTGCTGATGCCCCTCGACGGCGTGAAAGTGGACCCGCAGAACCCGCCGCAGAAGGGCGTCTACTTCGAGGTCAAGGAGAAGGAGCGGACCTGCCACCTGACCGACCTGGGCGTCCGCGAGGCCGAGAAACTGGCCGACGTGGAGTCGTTCTACACGGCCGGGAACATGGAGTGGCCGCACCTCATCGACAACGCGCTGAAGGCGCACCACCAGTACCACCGCGACCGCCATTACATGGTCGCCGCCGACCCCCGCGAGAACAACCAACTCGGCATCATCATCATCGACGAATCGACCGGCCGGGCCATGTTCGGCCGGCAGTGGTCGGACGGCCTGCACCAGTCGATCGAGGCCAAGCACAAGCGCGACGGCGTGCAGATCAAGCAAGAAACGCAGACCCTGGCCACGGTCACCCTGCAGAACTTCTTCAAGCTGTACGGCAAGTTGTCCGGCATGACCGGGACGGCGATGACCGAGGCGAACGAGTTCTGGAAGATTTACAAGCTCGACGTGGTCGCCGTGCCGACGCACCGGCCGCTGCGGCGGGTCAACTCGCCCGACCTGATTTACAAGACCCAGAAGGAGAAGTGGGACGCGGTCCTGGGCGAGGTCGTCGAGGTCGCCAAGAGCGGCCGGCCGATCCTGATCGGCACGACCGACGTGAAGAAGTCCGAGCACCTCTCGACGATGTTGAAGCGGCGCGGCGTCAAGCACGAACTGCTCAACGCCAAACCCGAGAACGTGGCCCGCGAGTCCGAGATCGTCGCCCAGGCCGGGCGGCTCGGGGCGGTCACGATCAGCACGAACATGGCCGGCCGGGGCACCGACATCATCCTCGGCGGCAACGCCGAAACCCTGGCCTGGGCGCGGCTCAAGCTGGCCACCGACGCCGACGGCCGGCTCGCCTTCCCGACCCGCCTCGAAGTCCCCGACGAACTCTGGAAGCAGACGGTCGATGACATCGAGGCCAAGGAGAAGATGAAGGAGCAGGGCCGCAAGGTCGCCGAGATGGGCGGGCTCCACATCGTCGGCACCGAGCGGCACGAGTCCCGCCGCGTCGATAACCAACTCCGCGGCCGCGCCGGCCGGCAGGGCGACCCCGGGTCGAGCAAGTTCTACCTGTCGCTCGAAGACGAACTCATGCGCCTCTTCGGCGGCGAGCGGTTGCAGCGGCTGATGAACAACCCGTGGCTCGGGATGCAGGACGGCGAGGCGTTGGAGAGCAACATGCTCACCAAGCAGATTCAAAACGCCCAGCGGAAGGTCGAGGAGTACCACTTCGAGCAGCGCAAGAGCCTCCTCGAATACGACGAGGTGATGGACCACCAGCGGAAGCGGACCTACGGCGCGCGGCAGTCGATCCTCGACGGCCGCAACCCCCGGGCGATGCTCCTGGACATGCTCGACCTGCAACTGATCGACGCGGTCAAGCGGTACGGCGCGGAGGACTACGGCGCGGCCAGCTTCGCCGCCTACGTGTCCGAGGAGATGGGCATCGAGGCCGACCCGTCGGACTTCCGCGGCGTCGGCTTCCCCGAGGCGGTCAAGATCGCCCAGGACCGCGCCAGCCAGGCCGCCCCGACCTTCGTGTCCGAAGCCCTCGAAGAGAGCCTGAACCCCAACGACGACCCGCGCGACTGGAAGTGGCAGGAACTCACGCGCGCGATCAACACCCGGTACGGCCTCAAGCTGACCGACCGGGACTTGAAGAAGGTGCCCCGCGAGGAACTCGACACGTTCCTCATCGCGGAAGCGGACAAGGCGATCCTGTCGGTCGAACTCGCCGCCGGCGAGCGCTACCTGGCCAAGACGTACTCGGCCGAGAGCATGTGCGACTGGGCGCGGCAGCAGTTCGGCATCAAACTCAATCTGACCGACGCGATGGAGAAGGAAGGCCCCGACCTGCTCGCGCTGCTGCGGCAGAAGGTCCGCGAGACGTACCGGGCCAAGGACGTGCAGTTCCCCGTCCACGTCGGCCTGTCCAGCTACCTGCCGGACAAGAGCAAGGCCGGCGAACGCCGGCCCGACCGCGAGGGCCTGTTCCGTTGGCTCGGCACCCGCTTTCCCGGCGTGGAGGAGACGCTGACGGAGGAGATCGTCCGCACCGAGGGCAAGGGCAAGATCGAAGCCCTGGTGCTCGACCACAGCCGCAAGCAGTTCCCCACGGCCGACTACGCCGAGATCACGGCCCGGGTCGCCGAGGCGTTGAGCGGGTCGAGCCTGTCCGAGGCGGCGGACGCGAAGGAACTCGTCGAGTGGGCCAAGGCCGACCTTCGACTCGAAATCGAGCCGGCGGCCCTGACCGGCGTGACCGCCGCGGCCGCGGCCGACGCCCTGTTGAACGCCTACGACGCCAAGTACCGCCCGGAGATGCACCACGTCGAGCGGCGACTCGTGCTGGACATCATCGACAGTTCGTGGAAGGCCCACCTGCTGACGATGGACCACCTGCGGAGCGTGGTGCAGCTCAACTCGCACGCCCAAGAAGACCCGAAGATCATCTTCAAGCGCGAGGGCATGAAGATGTTCGACACGATGTGGGAGGGCATCCGCGACAAGGTCGGGGAGAGCATCTTCCGCATCGAGGACATCGCCGACGAGGAGGTCCAGACGGCCCTGTACGCCGGGGCCCGCGCCCAGCAGCAGCAGGCCGTGAGTGCCATGCAGGCCCGGTCCGCGCAGGCCGCCCAGACCGAAGCCGGCACCCAGGCGACCAACGCCGGCGAGGCCAAGAAGCCCGAGACGATCCGCAACGTCGGCAAGAAGGTCGGCCGCAACGACCCGTGCTACTGCGGCAGCGGCAAGAAGTACAAGAATTGCCACATGAAGTCCGACGGCAACTGATCCGTCCCGCCGCCGGCCGGCGAAGAAAGTCGTCGCGGTGCGGCCGGAGGGACTTTCTTCGCGGGGAGTTGTGTTCTAAGGTCGGGGTGAGGCACTCGCGCACCCCTTGAGACCCAACCCCATGCGGCGTTCATTCCCCACCCTCGTTTGTGCGACGGCCTTGCTCGGAGCCTTGGCAGGTTGCAGCGGCTCCGGCGACGACAAGCCGAGCGTCGCCGTCGTCAAGCCGTTCGTCACCGAAAAACTGGTCCGGCCGAAGTCCGACGCCACGCCGACGGCCGAACAGGCCGCCATTCAGGCCCTCATGGAAGCGAACCGGGCCGAGTTCAATTCCCGGTTCGAGTCGCTCACCGCCGAGTCGTCGCCCGCGGACGTCAAGAAGGCGTTCGCCGGGTACGCCGAGGCGATGGCGAAGCAGGACGTGGCCGGCTGTCCGCTGCAGTTCCGCGCGGCGTTTACCCAGCACTTGAAGGACTGGAAGGCGCTCACGGCCGCCCTCAGCCGACTGCCGAACGCCTACGAAGGGGTCGAATTCATGGACATGCTCCAGTCGTTATTCCAGAGCGGGTCCGACCGCGGCAAGCCCCTCGGGGCGGACGTCGCCAGCGGCGTGAAGGTCGTCACCAAATCCCTGGCCGACCTGCACGCGGCGGCCGAGCGGGCCGGGATGGAACTGATCAAATAGGCCGGCGAACTCCGCCCCTGGCTACGAAACGCTCAAGACGCGTGTCCCCCGCGGCCCCGACTGTGATACCATGACGGGGGTGACCGCCGTCCACGCCTGGGGCCGCCGATGGGGATTCAAGACCGGGATTACTACCGCGAAGACGAGCCGTCTTGGTGGGCCGGCACGGTCAACCTCCGCGTGACTTACGCCCTGATGCTCGTGTTGGGCGTCCTCTTCGTCGTGCAAGTTCTCGGCTCCAACCCGGCCCGGAATCGGCCCGACCGCTTGCTCCCGGCCTGCGATTTCGACCTCGACGCCCTCGCCCGCGGCGAAGTCTGGCGGCTGGTCACCCCTTACGTCGTCCACGGCCGCGACGGACTGTTGCTCGTCGCCCTGGCGATCTGGGCGTTCTACTACTTCGGTCGCCGCGTCGAAGCGGCCCTCGGGACCGTCGAGTACGCGACCTTTCTGGTCACCACAACGCTCGTCGTTTCCCTCGTCAAACTCGCCGCGGCCGGGCTGACCGGGTTCGAGGCCGGCCTGCACTCCTACGGCAGTGGCCCGCTCCTCGCGGCCGTCCTCGTCTTGCACGTCTGCCGCTTCCCGCACCTGAGAATCTTGTTCATCGTGACCATGCCGGCGGCGGTCCTCGCTGCGGCCGTCGTCGGGTTCGAGGTTCTCGGCGAGTTCGGCGGCGGCTTCGCCGTGTCCGGCAAAGTCGCCTATCCCGCCGCCGTCGGTTGGGCGCTGGCGTACTTCAAGCTGAACGTGCCGATCGCGCGCCTCCTCCGCTTCGACCGACTGTTCGGGGTCACCACCGGTCGCCGGAAATCGTCGCTGAAGTTGTTCCGGTCGGTCGCCGAATCGCCGCAAGACGGCGACGCTTCGACCGACCGGGTCGCCCGGGACATCTTGGCGACGGACACCCGATCCGCCCCGGCGGTGCCGGCCTCCACCTCCGTCGATGAGCAACTCGAAGCCAAGCTCGACCAGGTGCTGGAGAAGGTTTCCCGGAGCGGCCGGGACAGCCTGACGGGCGAGGAGCAGAACATCCTGCGGCGGGCGAGCGAGATTTACAAGCAACGCCGCGGGACGTGATTCGCACGCTGTGGTGTTCCGTCGATCATTTTCGACTCGCGTCAAATCGTCAAAAACAAACATTTTTCCGACGATTGTTCCAGCCATCTCTCAGTATCTATAGTTCGTGGAACTCCGTAAGGTCGGCAGGTCATCTTTTATAAGAGGTGTCAGGCGAGCCACTTTTTCGGTGAAAAATTACCGTCCCTTCATCGAAATTCCGAAAGAAAAGTGCGTGCCCGAGACATCAAAAGGGGCGGAAAAGGGTGAAAAAATCATCGTGAGAGCGATAATTTCATATCCGGGCGCGAATTGTGAGGAGTTTTTGGTGGAATCTCAGTTTCCGCGTGGCTAAACGTCTTGATAAAAAGTCTGTTGCTCGATATATAGATGAGTATTGCATTGCGTGCCGCTCTCAATATCCGCCAGTATCTGAGTCATGCAAAGCAATAACTGCTCGGTCCATGGCGTCTCAGGATTCTTCTTTCACCAGTTGGGGACTACGCTCATGACGGACACGCATCAAGCCAAAGACTGTGCCGACCTGCTCCAGGCCATCGCCGAGCCGAACCGCATTCGGATCATCGACTGCCTCCGCACCGGGTCGAAGAACGTCACGCAACTCGCGGACATGCTCAAGGTCGAAATCGTCAACGTGTCGCACCACCTCGGTGTGCTGCGGACCGCCCGCCTCGTCCAGGCCGAGAAGCACGGTCGCTTCGTGATCTACAGCCTCGACCCGAAGTACTTCACCCACGACACTTCGAACGCTACGCTCGTCGATCTCGGCTGGTGCAAGATCGAGATTCCGCAGAACTGAGCCGGACCGAGTCACCCGGCGTAGCGGTACGCCGGATCGACTCCTCCCGCAGCCGCGACGGGACGGCCTCCCGAAGCCCGCCGTCAACGCCGAGGGCTGGTCCGCCTACCAGCCGTTGTTCGCGGGACCGTGAATTAATTTCCTCTCCGCGCCCGCACGGTCGCGGCTTTTCTCCACTTCAAAGCCCGGCCACCACCGAACGCCCTCGTCGCACGGCCCGTCCCCGGAAGAACGCGACGATGAACGGACTGCTCGTGATCGACAAGCCCGCCGGCATGACCTCGCGGGACGCGGTCAATTACGTCGAGCGCACCCTGCCGCGCGGCACCAAGGTCGGCCATACCGGCACCCTCGACCCGCTGGCGACCGGCGTCCTCGTCGTCTGCGTCGGCCAGGCGACCCGGCTGGCCGACGATGTGCAGGCGATGGGCAAGGGGTATACGGCGACCGTCCGCCTCGGGGCGACGAGTTCGAGCGACGACGCCGACGGCGAGGTGACCGAAGTCGCCGACGCCCGCGCCCCGACTCGGTCCGGAGTCGAGGCGGCGTGCGCGCGACTCGTCGGCGTCGTCGAGCAGTTGCCGCCGCAGGTGTCGGCGTTGAAGATCGACGGCCGGCGTGCCCACGACTTGGCCCGCAAGGGCGAAGCGGTGCCGGTCAAGCCCCGCGAAGTTCACGTCAAGTCGATTGCCGTGACGGCCTACGAGTGGCCGCACGTCGAACTCGCCGTGGAGTGCGGCAAGGGGACGTACGTCCGCAGTATCGCCCGCGATTTGGGCACGAGTCTCGGCTGCGGCGGCTACGTGACCGTACTCCGCCGCACCCACGTCGGCCCGTTCGCGGTGGACCACGGCGTGAGCGTGGACGCGAACCTGGCGACGCTCACGGCGAGCCTCCGGCCGATGGCGGACGGGGTATGCGAGCTACCGGCAGTCCGCGTCAGCGAAGCCGAAGGCAAGGCGCTCTTCCAGGGGCAAACGCTGGCCAGTACGCTCGTCGGCCGCGTCGCCGTATTCGTCGGCGAGACCTTGCACGCCCTGGGGGAAGCCGACGGCGTCCGCCTGCGGCCCCGCGCGGTGTTTCCCGCGGCGAAGTGACGCTTACGCCTCGCTCAAGTCGCGCAGGTTCTCTTCGAGCGTCTCGGCCTGACGCGTCAACTCGGCGACCTTCTCGCGCGACTCCTGCACGACCTCGGGCGGCGCGTTCTTGACGTAGCTCGCGTTCGACAGCTTGCCTTGCAGGGCCGCCGCTTGTTTGCGGGCTTCGGCGATCTGCTTGTCGAGCCGCTTCGACTCGGTCGCCGGGTCGATCAGCCCTTCGAGCAGCACCCGCGCCTCGAAGTCGGCGTGGACGATCGACGCCGACTGCTTCGGCTTCGTCGGCGACTCGGTCCGCGTGACGCCCGTCAGCCCCGCCATCTCGACAATGAACGGCAGCAGCTTCTCGAACGGCGCGGCGTGGGCCGCCGTCATGACGACTTCAACCCTCGATTTCGGGTCGAGTTGGTAGCGGTTGCGCACCTCGCGGATGGCCCGGATGAGTTCCTGCATCCGGCCGATCTCGGCTTCGGTTTCCGGGGCGGTGAACTCCGCCGGGTAGTGCGGCCACTCGACCATGCAGACGTTTTCGAGCCGCGGCATCGGGGCCGCCAGCCCGCGAATGGGGGCCGCCTCGTTGAGCGCCGACCACAGCGATTCGGTAACGAACGGCATGATCGGGTGGGCCAAGCGCAAGATGCCGTCGAGGACGCCGACGAGGACGCGCTGGCCGACGGGGTCGCTGCGGCGCGACTTGGCCATTTCGAGATACCAGTCGCAGAACTCGCTCCACGTGAACTCGTAGAGGAGCTTGGTCGCCTCGGCGAAGCGGTAGCCGTCGAGGGCCGCGCTGACGGCGACGGACGTAGTCGCCAGCCGCGAGACGATCCAGCGGTCTTCGACGGCGAGGGTGATGGGGTCGATCGGGGCCGGCGTGTAACCGTCCAGGTTCATCAGGATGAAACGGGTCGCGTTCCAGAGCTTGTTGGCGAAGTTGCGGCCGACCTCGAACCGGTCCGACGCCTGCTTGGCCGTGGGCAACTCGGGGTCGTCGCTGGGCCACGGGCCGCCGGGGCGGAACGCCTGCTTGCACGCCGGGCAGGCGAGCTTCTTGGTGCGCAGGTTCATGTGCTCGGCCTTGACCGGCACGAGCGCCCCGCAGTGCGGGCAGACGTTCGACACCGGCAGCCGCGAGTCCTGCGTCTCGCCGGCGATCGACGTGACGTAGTAGCGCAGGGCGTCGGTGCCGTACATGGCGATGATGTCGAGCGGTTCGACGCCGTTGCCCTTCGACTTCGACATGCGCTCGCCGAGGCCGTCGAGGATCGTCGGCGTAATGACCACGTCTTTGAACGGCACCTCGCCGAGGTTGTACAGCCCCATGATGACCATGCGGGCCACCCACAGCGTGATGATGTCGCGGCTCGTCACCAACGTTGACGTGGGGTAATACTTCGCCAGGTCGGCCGTCTTCTCGGGCCAACCGAGGGTCGAGTGCGGCCACAGCGCCGACGAGAACCAGGTGTCGAGCACGTCGTCGGAACGGCGGAAAAATCCTGACCTGCTCAAATCATCTGAAAGCTGGATGTCTTGACCGTCAGGATCGAGTACGCAAACCTGCATTTTAGAATCTGAAAAGCCATTTCTGCTGCTATTCACGTACGCGCGTCCATTATCTTTGGCGACATCTAGTATCATCATCAGATTTCTATGTAGCTGAGTCTCTGCATGGTTACCAGGTATCCTATATACTTCCCAAACCGGGATGCGGTGTCCCCACCAGAGCTGCCGGCTGATACACCAGTCGCGCTTCTCGCCGAGCCAGTCGAGGTACGTCCGGGCGTAGCGCTCCGGATAGAAGCGGACGCGGCCGTCGGTCACCGCGTCCATCGCCGTCTGGGCGAGGCCGGGTTGGTCGGGCCGGTCGCCCATCGCCACGAACCACTGGTCGCTCAGGTACGGCTCGATGGGGGTCTTGGAGCGGTCGGAGTAGGGCAGGGGGATGTCGCGGTCCTGCTTATCGACGAACAGGCCGAGGGCTTCCATGTCGATGACGACGAGTTCGCGCACCTTGTAGCGGTCCAGTCCGGCGTATCTTTCGCCGCCGATGGCGTTAATCGTGCCGTCGGGGTTGAGGATATTGAGGATGTCGATCTCGGGGTGCCGCTGCCAGCAGGCGTAGTCGTTCGGGTCGTGCGCCGGCGTCACCTTGACGCAGCCGGTGCCGAGCGTCGGGTCGGCGAGTTGGCCGTCGGTGATGATCGGGATTTCGCGGCCGGTGAGCGGTTGCAATGCCCTCATGCCGTGGAACAGCGTGTACCGCGCGTCGTCGGGGTGGACGCACAGTGCGGTGTCGCCGAGCATCGTTTCGGGGCGCGTGGTGCTGAACGAAATGAAAGTGTCCGGTAAGCCGACGACGGGGTACTTGAAGGTCCAAAAGCCGCCCTTGACCGTCTCGGTGTACGTCTCGTCGTCGGCCACGCTAGTCTGCAGCTGCGTGTCCCAGTTGACGAGCCGCTTGCCGCGATAGATGTAGCCGTCGCGGAACATCTTGAAGAAAGTCTCGCGGACCGCTTTGGCGCACATGTCGTCGAGCGTGAAGCGGGTCCGCGACCAGTCGAGCGACGCGCCGAGTTCGCGCAACTGCCCGAGGATGCGGGTCTCGTACTTCGCCTTCCACTCCCAAATCTTGGCGACGAGGGCCTCGCGGCCGAGGTCGTAGCGCGTCTTCTTTTCCTGGGCGAAAATCAGCTTTTCGACGACGGCTTGCGTGGCGATCCCGGCGTGGTCGGTGCCCGGCACCCACAGCGTGTTGAAGCCCTGCATCCGCTTGCGGCGGACCAGCACGTCTTGCAGGGTGTTGTTCAGCGCGTGCCCCATGTGCAGCGCGCCGGTGACGTTCGGCGGCGGGATGACGATGGTGTACGCCTCGCCGGGCTTGGCCGGGTCGGCGGTGAAGTAGCCCCGCGCCTCCCAGTGCGCGAGCCAGCGCTCCTGCGCGGCCTGGGCGTCGAAGCTCTTCGGCAATTCGGTCGGCATGGCGTGGTCCTTTAGTGCGTGCCGTTGCGGCGGGCCTTGAGCGCCGCGAGTTCGCGCTTCAACTCGTCGAGCTGCCGCGCCATCTCCACCGCGGTCGGTATGTCAGCTCCGCTATGGGTGGCCGCAACGAACCGCTCACCGTCCCAACGGAGCCAAATGCTGATGTTGGGCACGAACACGCCGAGTCGGTCGTCGCGCGGCAGCGGCTCGAAGCCGGCGTCGCCGCGACCGTAGCCGAGAACCTTCTCGAAGCCCTCGGGGCCGGCGGCGTCGAGGATCACGTAGTACGGGATGCCCGCCTCGTAGAACTCCAAGAACTTCGCCTCGAAGTCGGTCGCCCGCGTCGCCTCCGAGGTGACTTCGATCACGGCCAGGACTTCCGCCCCGACATCCCGCACCGGCAGCGTGCCCCGGAGCGGATCCCACTCGGCGAAGAAGTTGTCGAAGGCGACCACGTCGGGGCCGTGCGGCAAGATACCGGGGACCTGCCAATCGATGCGGTGGTCCGAGAACACTCGGAACCCCGGCCGGCCCTCGTTCGCGACGCGGATTGCGTCGCGGAGGTAATGCACCGTCACGGTGTGGAGGTCGTTGAGCATTTGGCGGTCTTCTTCCTGGGGGTGCAGGAAGTCTTCTTCCGTGAGCGCGACCATCACCTGACGCTCGCGGCCGTCCGGCCCGACGGTCGTGACGTACCGGTAGCCGATGCGGAACGGGTCGAGTACCGCGGGCGGATTCTGTGCGTCGTGGCGGGCTTCGATCGACATGGCGTGCCCTCGTTACTGTGCGGCCTCGTCGGCGTCCTTGAACAGTTTGTACTCGATCGAGTCGGCCAACGCGAGCCACGAGGCTTCGACGACGTTCTCGCTCACGCCGACCGTCCCCCAGATGGCGTCGCCGTCGCGGCTCTCGATCACCACCCGCACTCGCGCCGCCGTGCCGGCCTTCGAGTTGACGACGCGGACCTTGTAATCGACCAATTGCAACTCGTCGAGCCGCGGGAAGTACGGCAGCAGCGCCTTCCGCATCGCCGCGTCGAGGGCGTTGACCGGGCCGTCGCCCTCGCTCACCGTGTGCTCGGTGCCGCCGGCGACGTTCAACTTGACCGTCGCTTCGGTAACCAGCCCGGCCGGCCCTTGCTCGATGTTGACGCGGTACGCCACCCGCTCGAACCACGGGATGTAAAGCCCGGCCGCCTGCTTGACGAGCAGGTCGAACGACGCCTCGGCCGCCTCGTACTCGTACCCAGCGAACTCGCGGTCCTGCACCAGGGTGAGGATGCGCGCCATGAGTTCCTTGTCCTGCCGCACGGCGTACTTCGTCGTCTTGGCGAGGATGGTCGATTGGCCGGACAGCTCGCTGACCAGCAGCCGCCGCTCGTTACCGACCAGGGCCGGTTCGATGTGCTCGTAGCTGCTGGGATTCTTGGCGACGGCGTGGGTGTGCATGCCGCCCTTGTGGGCAAACGCACTCGCCCCGACGAACGGCTGGCCGGTGCGGAAGTTCATGTTGGCCAACTCGTAGACGTACCGCGACGCCTCGGTCAGCCGGGCCAGGCTGCCGGGTATCAGCACGTCGTGACCGTACTTGACCGCCAGGTTGGCGACGACGCTGACGAGATCGACGTTGCCGCAGCGCTCGCCGATGCCGTTCATCGTACCCTGCACCTGCGTCGCCCCGGCCCGCACCGCCGCGAGCGTGTTGGCGACGGCCAGGTCGCAGTCGTTGTGGCAGTGGATGCCGACCTCGCACGCCACGAGTTCGCGCACCTGCCGCACGGCGTCGGCGACGAACTCGGGCATCGTGCCGCCGTTGGTGTCGCACAGGATGACGGCACTCGCCCCGGCCTCGGCCGCGACGCGCAGAGTCCGCAGGGCGTAGTCGCGGTTGGCTTTGAAGCCGTCGAAGAAGTGTTCGGCGTCGTAGAACACCGTGCGGCCCTGCTCGACGCAGTAGCGCACCGAGTCGGCGATCATGGCGACGTTCTCGTCCAGGGTCGCGCCCAGCACCTCGGTAACGTGGAAGTCCCAGGTCTTGCCGACGATGGTGACGTGCGAGGTGCCCGCGTCGAGCAGGGCGTTCAGGCCGGTGTCGCCCTCGGGCGGCGAGTTCTTGCGGCGGGTCATGCCGAAGGCGACGACCTTCGCGTGGCACAGCTTGAGGCCGCGGACGGCCTGGAAGTACTCGAAGTCCTTGGGGTTCGATAGCGGGTAGCCGCCCTCGATAAAATCCACCCCGAGGTCGTCGAGTCGCTTCGTCAGCAGCAACTTGTCTTGCAGCGAGAAGTTGACGCCTTCGCCCTGGCTGCCGTCGCGCAAGGTCGTGTCGTAGATGGACGTGCGGGTCACGGGGAGTTCCGGTGGGTTGGGGTGAGGAAACGAAGCAAGCCCTGAAGCACAGGCTCCAGGGCTTGGGGTGTCCGGTCGATCGCTCGACCCCCTGTCGCTACCCTGGATGGACGCCGGCCGCACGCACTCCCTGCGCGGCGAGAATCGCAATTTGGGCGACGACGACGATCACGGCAAAACCTCTTGTAGGTGCAAGTAATGTAGGGCGGCGCGGCCCTCGCGTCAAGCGAACAGCGCATCGATGGGCAGCACCCATCCCGGCACCGCCGGCTCGGCGTCGGCGACCTGCCCGGCGGCGAATGCGACCGGCGTGAGGGGGTCTGCCGCAGCGTACTTCGTCACGGTCTTGGCCCTCGGATCGACATCCCACACGACGAGCGTGCCGGCGAAAAAGTAGTCCTTCCGCTTGTCCGCGTACTCCGCATTCATTTTCGGCCCGTAGTCGCCCTCGCTGCGAACTTCGGCGGCGAATGTCGGGTGGCCGTTGACGAACCTCATGGACTTCGGGTTGATGTCGCCCGTGTAAAGGGACGAGTCGGGCGAGATCGATTGTCGCCCCGAGGGGAGGGCCGAATCGAAGGCGTACCCGACGCTGTCGGCGACGACTTCTCCCTCGCCGCCGGCTTCGACCCAGTCTTCCAGCGACCGTGTAATACGCCGGGCAACCTTCCCCGGCCAGAAACCTGTCGCCATGATGGGCACGATCCTTCCACCGATGAGTTCGGCCTTGCCGTCGAAGCGCATCAGGTCGTCGAGCGTGGCCGGGGTTAGCGTCGTGGTCGTGCTCATAGGACTCTCCGCGGGGTCAGGAACTGTGTCTCAAGCGAACAGCACGTCCACGCTCAGCACCCATCCCGGCACCGCCGGCTCGGCGTCGGCGACCTGCCCGGCGGCGAACGCGACCGGGGTGAGCGGGTCGGCCGCGACGTACTTCGTCACGACCCCGGCGACCGGATCGACATCCCACACGACGAGCGTGCCGGCGAAGAAGTAGTCCTTGCGCTTCGCCTCGTACTCCGCGTTCATGCGAGAGCCGTAGTCGCTTTGACTACGGACTTCCACAGCGAACGCGGGGTAGCCGTCGATGTAACCCATGAGTTTGCGCGGCACCGATCCGAAGAAAATCGACGAGTCGGGCGAAAACGACTGCCGACCTGACGGTAACGGTGAGTCGAAGCCGTAAGCCATGCCATCGTAGATGACTACGCCGGTGCCGTTAGTCGAAGCCCATTCGCGGAGCGCGATCGTAATGCGCCCCGCGACAATCCCCGGCCAGTATCCCGTCGGCATGATGGGCACGATCTTTCCGCCGATGAGTTCGGCCTTGCCGTCGTAGCGCATCAAGTCGTCGAGCGTCGCCGGGGCGATTGTTGTCGTTGTCGTCATGGGAGTCTCCACGAGGGTTTGTGCTGCACTCTAACGCTAATGCGGCGGCGGCGTCAACTCGGCAGCAGGCTCTCCCAAAGCTTCTTATACGCGCGCAGGTACTCGACGCCCTTGGCCGGCTCGACCGACTTGCCGACTTCGCACAGCGTGTAGCGGTCGTAGTTCATGCCGGCGAGGCGGGCGAAGAGGTCGCGGTACGGGTACTTCCCGGCCGCGTCGTTGGTCAACTCGTTGATGTGGCACGACTTGATGTGCGGCTCCAACAGTTTGAAGCCTTCGGCCAGGGAGCCGTTGTCGAGGTCGGTCGGGTTCGAGTTCCACGTCACGCCGACGGCGGGGTTGCCGCACGCGTCCATGATGGCCTTCATGTTCTTCGGCACTTGTGTGGTCGCGCCGTGGACTTCGACCCAGATTTCGAGGCCCAGGTCGGCCGCCGCCGAGCCACAGAGTTTGAGCGCGGTGCCGATCTGGTCGCAGGCCTGCTCGACGGTCTGCCCCTTGCCGATGCCGTTCGGCCGGACCTTCACGCCGCGGCCGCCGAGGTCTTTGACGAGCGCGAGGAACTGCTTGCACTCCTCGACGTTGCGGGCGACTTCGGCCCGGTCGGCGGCGTGGAACTCGCAGACACTCCCGCAGCCCCAGAAGACGACTCCGGCGTCGGCGAACTGCTTCTTGACGGTCGCCCGCTCGTCGGCCGTCAGCTTCGGCTCGACGCCGTGCTTGTGGGTCGTCCGGCACTCGACGGCCGCGATGCCGGCCTCACTGGCGTTGCGCAACAGCGTCGGCAAGTCCCAGTTCTGCGCCACGTTGTACGTCACCAGCCCGAGCTTGAACTTGGCCGGCGCGACGACCGCTTTCGCCTGCGACGCGACGAGTGTGGACGCGACCGCCGCCCCGAGGAACTCCCGCCGATTGATGGCCATGACACCGACTCCTGAATGGGTGAGGAGCCGCCATCATGCCCGCGGGCCGCGCGGAAAGCGACAACGGAACGGCGAAGGCTTTCGACTTTTGCCTCGGCGTCCACCGCGACCGACCGGCGGGTGAACCCCCCGTCACCGTTTCGTCATCACTTCGTCGATGTTTGTAATATTGTTGGCGACGGTCCATGCTGCGCCGTCGCCGGAGTAGGCGTCCGGCGGGCGGAGGCGACCGAGCGACCGGCGAGAACGAAGCCCGCGTCGGCGATCGGCCCGAGGTCGGGCGGGTCCGGCGTGGGAAATTCGCGCCGATTTCTCGGATTGTTTTTGCGGCGGACGCGACTTCACGCCACCTTAAAGAAGTCTGAAAATGTCCCGCCGACGCGGTCCGCTCTTCCCGGGCCGCTTATCATGGTGTGTCGCACCCCGGCCAGCGGACTGGCGGGGCGGTTTGGCAAACGGGAGAACCTGCCCATGTTGCTGTCGCGTCGCTTCCGCCTGGCCCTCGTTTCCTTCGCCCTCGCCGGCTCGCCCGGGTTCGCCGCCGAAGTCCGGTGGGACCCGCTCCGCAGTTCGTCGCCCGACACGGTCGAGGAACTCCGGGCGCTCGAGAAGAAGGTCAAAGCGGTCACCGAAAAGGTCATGCCGTGTACCGTCGGCCTGCTCGTCGGCCAGGGCGCGGGCAGCGGCGTGATCGTCAACGATTCGGGGCTGGTGTTGACCGCGGCGCACGTCATCGGCAAACCGGGCGAGAAGTGCGAGGTCGTGCTTTCGGACGGCAAGCGGGTCGATGGCGTCTCCCTGGGCGTCAACGGCAAACTCGACAGCGGTATGGTGCAAATCACCGGCAAGCCGCCGGAGGGCGCGAAGTGGCCGGGGGTCGCGGCGGGCAAGTGGCCGGTCGCCGAACTCGGCACGTCCGCCGACCTCAAGAAGAATCAATGGCTGATCTCGCTCGGCCACCACGGCGGGCCGCGCACGGGCCGCACGCCGCCGCTGCGGTTGGGGCGCTTCGACAATTTTAACAAGTCGGACCAGACCCTTAAAACCGACTGCACGCTCGTCGGCGGCGACTCGGGCGGGCCGCTGTTCGACCTGAACGGCAAGCTGGTCGGCATCCACAGCAAGATCGGCATCTTCCTCGAATACAACATGCACGTGCCGATCGACGCCTTCCGCCCGGACTGGGACCAACTCGCCGAGGGGGCCGTGCTGGGCAAACCGCCGGTCGAACTCGGGGCCACGCTGGACTCGAAAAAGATCGCCCCGACCGTCATCGAAGTGATCGGCGACTCCCCCGCCGCCAGGGCGACGCTGGCCGAAGGCGACGTGATCGTCAAGTTCGCCGGGAACAAAGTGCTCACCCGCACCGACCTCAAGGCGATCCTGATGGAGTGCCAACCGGGCCAAACGGTGACTGTGGTCGTTCTCCGCGAGGACGAAACCGTGACGCTCAAGCTGACCTTTCCCCGCAGCCGTGCGAAAAGCGAGTAAGTCTGCGGCTGGTTCGCCGAATCCCTTGGTGTGGCTTCCATTCGATTGAAGACCGGAGTGCCTCCATGTTCTTGCGCCCGACCACGCTGTCCGCCTTGACCGCGATATTCTTGTTCGCCTCGGCCCCGGTCGCGTCCGCTCAAGCGGTTTCCACGCCGACGACTTCGTCGGTCCAGGACCGCGGCAAGAAGCGCATCCTCGCATTGTTCGGCGACGCCGTCAGCGTCGTCAACGACAGCGTCGTGCGGGTACTCGCGGACGGCAAAGAGGTCGCGCTCGGCACGGTCGTCACCGAAGACGGCAACGTCCTTACCAAGGGCAGCGACCTCAAGGGCGAGTTGCTGTGCGTGCTCCGCGACGGCACCAAGCACAAGGCCTTTCACGTCGGCTACCACAAGCCATCCGACCTGGCGCTCATCAAGATGGACGCGGAGCACCTGAAGCCGATCCAGTTCCTCGGCGAAGACCCGGCCGCGCTCGGCAACTGGGTCGCCGCCGTCGGGACGAACTCCGATGCGATCGCCGTCGGCGTGGTGAGCGTCAAGACGCGCAAGCTGTTCGGCGACCAGGCGTTCGAGGAGAACTCGAACCGCGGCATCCTCGGGATTCAACAATTGAGAGGGGACACGCCCGACGGCGTCCTCATCGACAAGTTCGGCGACGGGTCGCCCGCTCGCAAGGCGGGGCTTCGCAAGGGGGACGTGATCGTCGAAGTCGCCGGCAAGCCGGTCACCTCCCTGGATAGCCTGAAAACGATCCTCGAAAACTACGCGGCCGGGGACACCGTGAGCGTCCGGGTGAACCGGGAGAACAAGGAGATGAGCTTCAAGGTGACCCTCGCCTCGTTGGCGGACATCGACCAAAGCTCGATGCAGAACGTCCTCGGCGGGCCGCTGTCCGGTCGCCGGACCGGCTTCCCGTCCGTGCTCCAGCACGACACCGTCTTGAAGCCGACCGACTGCGGCGGCCCGCTCATCGACCTCGACGGCAAAGTGCTCGGCATCAACATCGCCCGCGCCGGCCGCGTCGAGACCTGGGCGATCCCCGGCAACGTCGTCCGCCCGATCCTCAAGGACCTCCTCGACGGCAAGTACGAGCCTCGACGAAAATAGTGCAGAGGTCAGAGTGCAAAGTGTCAGCAGCGAACCGATTCGCGGAGCGGTTTACATTCGGCACTTTGCACTCTGACTTCACCACTCCTGGTTTCGAGTTGAGGTTGACCCGCCGAACGATTCCCATTTACGATGCGTCCTGCACCACGCCCCCCGGACTTCGGAGGAGGGCCGACTCGCAGCAAGGACGCTCCGATGCCGACGATTAACAAGTTCTTCCTCGGGAAACTCGTCGCGGTCGCGGCCCTCCTCGCCGCGCTGCTCGTCGGGATTCACACGGTCCAGGCGCACCGCATTCCTGCGGCTTTGCAGCGCCAGGCCGAGCGGGCGGCGGACGCCGGCAAGTCCGAGTCGGCCGTCCACTACTTGCGCCAGTACCTCGAATTCCGGCCCGACGACACGGACGCCCAGGAGCGCCTCGCCGGGATGATGCGCGAGCGGCCCGGCCGCGACCCCGGCGACCAACTCTTACTCTACGACAAGATTCTCCGCGCCGACCCGACCCGGCACGCCGTCCGCCGCGACGCCCTGACCGCGAGCCTGCGCATCGGCCGGTACACCGACGCGGAGACGCACGCCCTCGAACTCATCAAGACCTTCCCGGCCGACGCCGAGTTGCGGCAGAAACTCGCGCTCGCGCAGGCCGCTGCGCAAAAGACCGACGACGCGCGGCGGAGCTACGAAGCCGCGCTCGCGGCCGACCCCGCCAACGTCGCCACGTACCAGATGTACGCGCAATTTTTGTACCGCGACGTGAAGTCGAACGACGAGGCCCGGGCCGTCGTCGATCGGCTGGTGAACGCCGTGCCGCAGGACGCCGAGGCGTACCTGACCCGCGCCCGCTTCGACGCCGGCTTGGGCCAGGGGACGACGGTCGCGGCCGACCTGGGCCGGGCACTCGACCTCGACCCCGAGAACGCCGAGGCCCTGGTCCTGCTCGCCGAATTCTACCAGAAGTCGCGCAAGTTGAACGAGGCCCACGACTGCCTGGCCAACGGGGTCAAACTCTACCCCGCCGACCTGCGGTTGATCCGCAGCCTGGCCTGGCTCGACTTGAACATGGGCAACATCGGCGCGGCCGTCGGTGTCCTCGAAGACGGCATGGCCCGCGTTTCGGACAGCTTCGAGTTGCTCGTCCCGCTCGCCGACCTGCTCGTGCAACTCGGCGAGACGGGCCGGTCCGAGGAGATCGTGGCCAAGCTGCAAGCCCGCCCGACCCCGGCCGCGAAGATGCAGACGAAGTACCTGCAAGCCCGCCTGCACATGCGCGGCCTCCGCTGGGCCGAGGCCGCCGACCTGCTCACGAGCCTGCGCCTGGACGCCGTCAACATGCCCGGCCTGGAGTCGCAAACTAACCTGCTCCTCGCCGCCTGCCAGCAGCGCCGCGGCCGACCGGACGAGGAGCGCGAGACCCTGAAACTGCTGTTGAACAAGGACCCCAACCACCTCGCCGGCCGCGTCGGCTTGGCCCAGGCGTACCTGAACGCCGGCCGCACCGCCGAGGCGATGACCGAGTACGAGGCGGCCGTGAAATCGCCCTACGCCAGCCCGGCCGTTCACGCCACACTGGTCCGCTTGAAGTGCCTCGAATACGCCCGCGTCGGGGGCCGCGCCGCCGACTGGGCGCAACTCGAACGCATCGCCGATGACCTGGCCAAGGCCGGGACGGCGGCGAGTTCGGAGCCGACCATCCTCCGCGCCGAAGTGGTCGAAGCCCGCGGCGACTTGAAGCAAGCGACGGCGATCCTGCGGGCCGAGGCGTCGCGCCGCCCGGGCGACGTGCGGCTCTGGGTGGCCCTCGCCGACCGCGTTGCCAAGCTCGCCGGAGTGTCCGCCGCGCTCAACATCCTCGACGAGGCGCAAGCCGCCGCCGGGGACGGGGCCGAGGTGCGGCTGGCCCGCGCCGACCTGTCGGCCCGCGACCCCGCCCTGTCCCGCCCGCTCGAACCGCTGGCCGAAGCGATCGAGACCTGGCCCGACGCCGAACAGACGCGACTCCTCCTCGGTCTCGTCGAAATCTTCGACCGCCTGGCCGACGAGCCGGGGGTGTTGCGGACCTACCAGAAGCTCGTCGCCCGCCGGCCGAACGACCTGACGATTTGGGAGACCCTCGGCGAGCGTGCCCTGCGCAACGGCAACGTCGCCGCCGACGCCCTGACCGCCGTGACGCGACTCGACCCCGCCGGCAAGAGCGCGGCATTGCTCAACGCCTGGCGGGCGGTCCACACCAAGAACGCCGCGGACGTGACCGCCGTCGAAACGGCCCTGGTGCAAGCCTTCGGCGAGTCGCCCGAGCGATCCGACGCCTGTCTGGCGCGCGGCTACCTGAAGCGCCTGCAGAACGACGCCGCCGGGGCCTCGGTCCTCTTCGACCGCGCGTTGAAACTCGAACCGGGTCGCTTCCCGCCGATGCAGAGTTACCTCGCCGACGCGGCGGCGTACCGTGCCGACGACGCCGTCGCTGCCGTGACGCTACGGTTGGCCTCCGACCCGCGCTGGACCGGTGAACCGTTCCGCCGCACCGTGCGGGCGGCCGTGATACTCGCCCCGGGCGCGGCGAAGAAAATCCTCGCGGCGGCGGCCCCGCACGTCGAACGGGAGCCGGGCGGTCTCGGCTGGCTGGGCGAATCCTACGCCCTCGCCGGGCTACCGACGCCGGCCGGCGAGTGCTTCGAGCGGGCCGTCGCGTCGCCGGTCGCTAACGCCGACGACTGGCTGCGGCTCGCCGTCCGCGGCAAGCCGGACGCCGCAGTTTCCGTGCTGGCACAGGCCCAAACGAAGCTCCCCGCGGGGCTGGCCGCGAGCGTTCTCGCTTCCTACGCCGAGTCCGGCGTCGCCCCCAAGGGCTGGCAGCCGACCTTCGCCACGCCCGACGCCCGCCGGCTCTTCCTCCGCGCCTCGCTGTCGGTGAAGCTGTCCCGCTACCAACGCGCCGAAGCCGTGGCGATGCTCGAAGCGGCCGTTGTCGATCCGACACTCCCGACCGCCGACGCCGCCTGGGCCAACCGCAACCTGGCGATGCTGCTGGCCGCCCGCGGCACCGCCGCCGACCGCGCCCGGGCCGTGACCCTGTTGACGAGCACCGGCGACGCGATTGGCGACACACCCGACGAGAAGCGTGACACCGCCGCCGTCTTGACCGCGCTCGCCCGGCACCTCGACGGGGATGCCCGCCGCGCGGTCATGGCCCGGGCCGTTCAAGCCCTCGAAACCCTCGTCCGGGAAACGCGGTCGGCGCGCGACGCCTACCTGCTCGCCCAGGTGTACCGCGCCGCCGGCAGCCGCAAGGCCGCGATCGATGTGCTGAACAGCCTCATGGAGGCCGACCCCAAGAACCTCGACTACCACCTGATGGCGCTCGAAGAACTGACCGACCTCGGCCAGATGACCCCGGCGGTCGCCTTCGCCCAACGCCTGCTCGCCCTCTACCCGAGCGACTTCCGGGCCATCGCCGCGGTGGCCCGGTTCGAGTGCAAGGCCGGCCGCCCCGAGCGGGCGCTGACCCTGGCCGAAGCTTACGTTCGCACCGCGGACGCGACCGTCGGCGACCTACCGGCGAAGTCGGCCAAGTCCGCGGAACTCCTCGACGAACTCGTCCGCCTGCCGTCCGTCCGCCGCACCGAGGCCGGCCGCAAGATGACCGACACCGCCGTCGAGCGGTACGAGGCGCTGATCTCCGGCCGTCCCGACGCCCTCGTCGCCGCCGCCGGCCTCCTCGCCCACGACCAGCGGCACGCCGAAGGTTTCGCGCTGATCGACAAGTCGGGCAAGACGTTGCCGGCCCGCACCCGCACCGCCGCCGGCATGGCGATCCTCCGCGCCGGCGGCGCGTCCGAACGGCAGTTCGCCACCGTGCAAGAGTGGCTGACCGCCGCCCGCCGGGACGAGCCGGAGTCCCCCGGTCCGCTGCTCAACGAGGGAGAGTTCTACGCCCTCAAACTCGACTACGTCCGCGCCGAGGCGATCTACACGGCGGTCCTGGCGAAGGAGCCGCGGAACGTCGTCGCGCTCAACAATCTCGCCTGGATTCTCGCCCCGCAACCGGAGTCGAGTGCGAAGGCGCTCGAACTGATCGACCGGGCCGTCGCCGAGATCGGCGTGACCGGCGAACTGCTCGACACCCGCGCCCGCATCCGCATCGCGTCCAAGCAGTTCGAGCTGGCCGAGAAGGACTTAACCGAAGCCCTGACGCAGGAGAAGACCGGCCTGCGGATGTTCCATATGGCTCTCGCCAAGCAGGCCCAGACGCCGCCGAAGAAGGCCGACGCCGCGACCGCGTTCAAGCAGGCCAAGGAGCGCGGCCTCGAAGCGAAGGGCGTCCACCCTGCCGACCTGCCGCAGTTCCGCGTCCTCGACGCGGAATCGCTGCGCGGCCCGAGTTAAATCCGACCGGCGAGCCAAACGCGTGAGCCGGCGAGCCGAGAGCGTGAGCGACTGGAGGTGCCTCGATCTCCAGTCGCTCACGCTCTCGGCTCGCCGGTCGTTGGTCGGCTCGCCGGGCAATAGACTCTCCATTTCACTTCCGCGCGGAGTCCGACGATGGCCAGCCCCGACCGCATCCCTGTCACCGTCCTGACGGGCTTCCTCGGCGCGGGCAAGACGACGCTGTTGAACCACATCCTGACGGCCAACCACGGCAAGCGCATCGCCGTCATCGAGAACGAGTTCGGCGAGATCGGCATCGACCAGGAACTCGTCATCCGGTCCGAGGAAGAAATCTTCGAGATGAACAACGGGTGCCTGTGCTGCACCGTCCGCGGCGACTTGATCCGCATCCTCGGCAGCCTCATCAAGCGGCGCGACACGTTCGACGCCATCCTGATCGAGACGACCGGCCTGGCCGATCCCGGCCCGGTCGCGCAGACCTTTTTCGCCGACGCGGACCTGGCCGCCGCGACCCGCCTGGACGCCATCGTCACCGTCGTCGATGCCAAGCACGTCGCCCTGCACTGGGACGCACCGGAGGTGCCCGAGCAACTCGCCTTCGCCGACGTGGTCCTGCTGAACAAGACCGACCTCGTCACGCCGGACGAACTCGAAGCCCTCGAAGCCCGCATCCGCCGCATGAACCCGGCGGCGAAAATCCACCGCACGCACAACGCCGTCGTGCCGATGGACGCGCTGCTGAACGTCGGGGCGTTCAACCTCGACCGCATCCTGGCCCACGAGCCGGACTTTTTCCCCAAGCCGAAGGCCGCGCACGACCACCATCACCACCGTGCCCACGACCACGCGCACGACGCGGCGATCGCGTCGGTCGGCATCGAGTTGCCGGGCAGCCTGAACGCCAAGCGGTTCAACGCCTGGATGAGCGAACTGCTGCAGTCGAAGGGGCAGGACATCTTCCGCATGAAGGGCGTCGTGAGCATCCACGGCGACCCCAAGAAGTTCGTCTTCCAGGGGGTCCACATGACCTTCGACGGCCGGCCGATGCAGCCCTGGGGCGAGACCCCGCGCGTCAGCCGGCTGGTGTTCATTGGCCGCAACCTCGACCGCGAGCAGTTGACCGCCGGCGTGCACAGTTGCCTGGCGTGAGTCGATTCGACCCGCTTCTCCCAGTAACGACGGAGTCCCATGACGCCCACGCCCACCCCGCCGCCCGCTTCCAGTGTCCGCGGCGACCTCACGGCGGCGGTCGTCGTTTTCCTGGTCGCGTTGCCGCTGTGCCTGGGGGTGGCGTTGGCGTCCGGAGCGCCGCTCATCTCGGGGATCGTGGCCGGAGTCGTCGGCGGCATTTTGGTCGGGCTTCTGAGCGGGTCGAACACGAGTGTCAGCGGACCGGCGGCCGGTCTGACGGCCGTCGTCGCGGCCCAGATCGTCTCGCTCGGGTCGTTTGAAGTGTTCTTACTGGCCGTGGTCGTGGCCGGGCTGATGCAGATCGGCCTCGGCCTGGCTCGGGCCGGTACGCTCGGCGCGTTCATCCCGTCGAGCGTCATCAAGGGGCTGCTCGCGGCCATCGGCGTGCTGTTGATTTTGAAGCAGATCCCCCACCTGCTCGGGCACGACGCCGACCCGGAAGGCGACATGGCCTTCGCGCAACCGGACCAGCAGAATACGTTCACCGAGCTGTTCGACCTGTTCGGCGACGCTCACCTCGGGGCGGCCGCGATCGGCCTCCTGTCGGTCGCACTACTCGTGGTCTGGGGCCGGTGGAAACGACTCAAATCCTCGCCCGTGCCCGCGCCCCTGGCCGTGGTCTTACTCGGCGTCGGACTGGTCGAACTGTTCCGTCACCTCGGCGGGCCGTGGGCGGTCGATCCGGGGCACCTGGTCCAGGTGCCGGTCGCTGCGGACGCGTCCGGGTTCTTCGCCCTGTTCGCCTCGCCGGATTTCACCCACTGGTCGAACCCGGCGGTCTACAAGTCGGCGGCCACGCTCGCCGCCGTGGCCTCGCTCGAAACCCTCTTGAACCTCGAAGCGGTGGACAAGCTCGACCCGCAGCGGCGCGTCTCCCCGCCGAGCCGGGAACTCGTCGCCCAGGGGATCGGCAACGTGGCGAGCGGACTGTGCGGCGGCATCCCGGTCACGTCGGTCATCGTCCGCAGTTCGGTCAACATCAACGCCGGCGGCAAGTCGAAGCTGGTGACCGTCGCGCACGGCGTTTTACTCCTCGTTTGCGTCGCCTTCTTGCCCGCGCTGTTGAACCGAATCCCGCTGTCGTGTTTGGCCGCGATTCTGCTCGTGACCGGGTTCAAGCTCATCACCCCGGCGCTCGTGAAGCAGATGTGGAACGACGGCCGGTACCAGTTCGCCCCGTTCGCGCTCACGGTCGTCGCCATCGTCTTCACCGACCTGCTCGTCGGCGTGCTCCTGGGCATCGCCGCGAGCCTCGGGTTCATCCTGTGGAGCAACGTGCGGCGGCCCCTGAAGCAAGTCGTCGAGAAGCGACCCGGCGGGGACGTGTTGCACATCGAACTGGGCAACCAGGTGAGCTTCCTGAACCGCGTCGCCCTGGCCAAGGCGTTCCACCAGGTGCCGCAGAACGGGCACGTCCTGCTCGACGCCCGGCGGACCGATTACATCGACCCGGACGTGTACGCCCTGATCCGCGAGTTCAAGGACACCACGGGGCCGGCGCGGGCCGTGGAAGTCAGCCTCCTCGGCTTCCAGGACGACTACCACCTGCGCGACCGGACCCACTACGCCGAGTACTCGACCCGCGAACTCCAGGCGTCGCTCACACCGGGGCAAGTCCTCCAAGTCTTGAAGAACGGGCACGAGCGGTTCTTGAAAGGGCAGCACCTGACCCGCGACCTCAGTCGCCAGGTGAGTGCGACCGCCGCCGGCCAGCACCCGCTCGCGGTGGTCCTGAGTTGCATCGACTCGCGCGCGCCGGTCGAGCTGATTTTCGACGTGGGCCTGGGCGACATCTTCACCGTCCGCATCGCCGGGAACGTCACCGGTCTCAAGGTGATCGGCAGCGTCGAGTACGCCTGCGCGGTGGCCGGGGCGAAGCTCGTCCTCGTCATGGGCCACACGCGGTGCGGGGCGGTGACCGCGGCCGTCGAACTGTTCGGTTCCGTCGCGACCGTGGCCGAGGCGACCGGGTGCCAGCACCTCGACGAAATCGTCGGCGTCGTTCAGGACTCGATCGACGAGTCCGCCCGCCTGAGCCTGTCGGGCCAGTCCCCGGGCGAAAAGGAGGCCTTCGTCAACGCCGTCGCCCGCCGCAACGTCGAGCGGGCTGTCGAGCGGCTCCTGCGGGAAAGCGACGCCCTGGCGAAACTCGTCCGCGACGGCCGCCTCGCCGTCGTCGGCGCGATGTACGACGTGGTCACCGGCGACATCGAGTTCCTCGGCGACGCGGCGTGAGCAGACCTCGTCGGCGTCACTCGATGCGCGAGACGAGTTCCTGAATGTTCGGGATCTGCTTGTCGAGTTGGGACTGGTTGACGGTGTGGCTGCGTCCGGCGATCCGGTGCTGTCCCGCCGTGAGCGCGACGATCGGGATGCCCAGTGCCCCCGAGACGACGGACGCGGTGTTCGCGTCGGCGACTTCGTATTGGAACATGTCCCGGAAGGCTTTGGTGTTGACCGGCGGCCCTTCCCCGGTGGGGTGGATGCAGAACCGATTCGGGTTCTGCCGCCAGACCGCGTAAATCTCTGCCCCGATGGAGTTGACGACCGTCCGGAAGGCCGCCGCCGACGCCTTGTTGGCTTGAGTGAGTCGGTTGCCGACGTAAAAATAGATGCCCGGGACGCGGAGTTTGAACCGCTCAAGTTGGCGGGCGAATTCGGACCGCTCGCCCCCGAGCAGCCGGGTCGTTCCGTACAGCAGCGACAGAACTGTTCGGACGGCGCGGCGCGAGGAACCGTCGGCCGAAAAGGGGATGATTAACCGCTCCGTCGCCGACATGGCGAGTTCCGTGTAGATGCCGAAACTCGGGTTACAGTCGATGAAAACGGTGAGTTGCTCCACGTTCCACCGCTGCCGAACGTCGTCGATCAAGTCGAGAATCCATTGGTGCACTTTCGGCCAAGCGTCGTCCGGCCCGGGGCGAGCCGCCCCATCGACGCGGGACGCGAGCATTTCCAACTCTTCGTCGCCAGCGATCAAGTACAGGTTGTCCGGGATCGCGTTATTGGAATCGTGCGCCCGAATTAGGTAGTCGGCTCCAGCCCGCGGGTTCTGGTACGGGGTCGAGATGCGCTCCCGGACGTACCCGGCGATCGTGCGGCGGGGCGTCGCGCCACTCAATTCGTCGAGTGCCGCCTCGCCGCGCTCCATGCCGCCGAGGAACATGCTCGAAGCATTCGCCTGCGGGCACATGTCGATGACCAAGAGGCGCTGGTCGCGGTGCGTCCGCGCGTACTCTGCAGCGATTTGGAACGTCAGGTAGCTCTTACCGACGCCGCCCTTGTTGTTCCAGATCGCGTAGGTCGGCATCGAGTGTCCCCCGAGTTTGACGGATGAAGCGGCGGAGTATCGTCCGCAAGTCGAATCGTACTTGGCGGTCCCATTTAGTGGTAATAATTCGAGGAGCTTATGTTTGAAACGTCAAGAAATTACGGGTGCAACCTGACCTCAAGACACTCAGGCGCTCACGCTTCTGGCTCGCCACTACAGCCCTTTGGCCGCCAGTGTGCCGGTGCTCCAGGCGGACTGGAAGTTGTACCCGCCGATCCAGCCGTCGAGGTCGAGGACTTCGCCGGCGAAGTACAGGCCGGGGTGCCGCTTGCTCTGCATGGTGCGCGAATCGACTTCGTCGAGGCTCAACCCGCCGGAGGTGACTTCCGCCTTCTCGTAGCCCAGCGTCCCTTTGACTGGAACGCGGAGGCGCTTGACGGCGGCCACCAGCGCGAGGCGGTCGGGCTTGCTCAGGGCGGCGGCGCGGCGGTCGGGGGCCTGGCCGGTCAGCGTCAACAGGTGGTCGCAGACCCGGCGGGGGAGCTTCTCCGCCAGCACCCCGGCGAGTTGCTTCTTGCCCTGGGCCAGACTCTCGGCCTGCACGTAGTCGTTGAACTGCGCCTCGGGCACCGTCGGCAGCAGGTCGAATTCGAGCGCGAGTTGCGACGGCGTGGCGTGACCACTCACAGCACGGCTCACGTCGAGCGCGACCGGGCCGGACAGGCCGAAGTGCGCGAACAACAGCGACCCGCGGCGGCCGGCCAGCGCCTTGTTCTCGTGGACGACCTTCAACCCCACGTCCGGCATCGTGACGCCGCTCAAGTCCTTGACCCACTCGGCGTGCACGGTGACCGGCACCAGCGACGGCCGCGTCGCGGTGACGGTGTGGCCGAACTTGCGGGCGAAGCCGTAGCCGTCGCCCGTGGTGCCGCACCCGGGGTACGACAGCCCGCCGGTCGTGACGAGGAGCTTCGCGGCGGTCAGACTGCGCAGCGGGGTCGTGACCCGGAAGCCGCCGTCGATGGCCGTCACGTCCTTGGCCGGTTCGGTCAGCGCGAGCGTCGCGCCGCTGCGGTGCAGCCGCCGCAACAGCGCGTCCAGCACGTCAATCGCGCGGTCGCTGACGGGGAAGATTTTGCCCGTCTCCTCGGCCTTCGTGGCGACCCCCTCGCCGTTGAAGAACGCGACCGTCTCGCGGACGCCGAAGTTGGCCAGCGCGGAGTGCAGGAACTTGCCGTTGCTGCCGAACGCTTCGACGATACCCCGGTTGTCGCAGTCGTGGGTGATGTTGCAGCGCGTGCCGCCGGACATGAGGATTTTGACGCCGGCCTTCTTGCCCTTCTCCAACAGCAACACCTTGCGGCCGCGCTCGGCGGCGTGGATCGCGGCCATGAGTCCGGCCGCACCGGCCCCCAGGATGATGGCGTCGAAGTCGAAGTCGTCGGTCGGCATGGGGGCATTGTAGCGGGCGCGCGAAGGCAACCTCACCCCCGGCCCCTCTCCGAGGCGGAGAGGGGAGCAAGTGGGTTTCGGTCGTCGGCCGCATGGGTCGTCCTCCCCCCTCTCCGAGGCAGAGAGGGGAGCAAGTGGGTTTCGGTCGTCGGCTGCATGGGTCGTTCTCCCCCTCTCCGTTTCGGAGAGGGGGCCGGGGGGTGAGGTCTCTTCGCCCTTGAAACGCCGCCCGCCGCCCGTAAGCCATGCCTCGATTGAAACCTCACTGACCCTCGGGCCACAACTCCATGAACGACCACATTTCCTCGATCACCGCCCGCGAAATCCTCGACAGCCGTGGCAACCCGACGATCGAAGTGGACGTCGAGACCATGGAAGGCGTCATCGGCCGGGCGTCGGTCCCGAGCGGGGCCAGCACCGGGGCGCACGAGGCCGTCGAGCTGCGGGACGGCGACAAGAAGCGGTTCGGCGGCAAGGGCGTCCTCCAGGCCGTCGAGAACGTCAACACGCTGATCGGCCCGAACCTGAGCGGGTTCGCGGTCGCCGACCAGGTCGCCATCGACAAGGCGATGATCGAGATGGACGGCACGCCGAACAAGTCGAAGCTCGGCGCGAACGCCATCCTCGGCGTCTCCCTGGCCTGCGCCCACGCTGCCGCCGGGGTCGCAGGGCTGCCGCTGTACAAGTACGTCGGCGGGGTCAACGCGACCGTCCTGCCGGTGCCGCTGATGAACATCATCAACGGCGGCAAGCACGCCGACAGCACCGTCGATTTCCAGGAGTTCATGATCGTTCCCGTCGGCGCACCGACGTTCAGCGAAGCCTTGCGCATGGGGGCGGAAATCTTCCACAGCTTGAAGAAAGTGCTGCACGACAAGGGCTTGAACACGGCCGTCGGCGACGAGGGCGGGTTCGCCCCGAACCTGGCGTCCCCCGACGAGACCCTCGCCACCATCTCGTTCGCCATCGAGAAGGCCGGGTACAAGCTCGGCACCGACGTGGCCTTCGCCCTGGACGCCGCGTGTACGGAACTCTTCGAGGAGGCCAAGCACAAGGGCAAGGAAGGGTACTGCTTCTTCAAGAGCGCCCCAGACCGCATCATTTCGTCCGACGAGATGATCGACTTGTGGGTCGCCTTGTGTGCGAAGTACCCGATCGTCTCAATCGAAGACGGCCTGAGCGAGGACGACTGGGCCGGCTGGAAGAAGTTGACGGCCAAGCTCGGCGACAAGATTCAACTCGTCGGCGACGACCTGTACGTCACGAACACGGAGCGATTGAAGCGCGGCATCACCGAGAAGTGCGGCAACAGCATCCTGGTGAAGGTCAACCAGATCGGCACGCTGACCGAGACGCTCGACGCGGTGCAAATGGCGATGCGCAACAAGTTCACGGCGATCCTGTCGCACCGCTCCGGCGAGACCGAGGACACGACGATCGCCGACCTGGCGGTGGCGACGAACTGCGGCCAGATCAAGACCGGCTCGGCCAGCCGCACCGACCGCATCGCCAAGTACAACCAACTCCTGCGCATCGAAGAGCAACTCGGCAGTGCCGCGATCTACGGCGCGGAGCTGCTGCGGAAGTAACATGGAGACAGCAATGACCGGTCAGCAGTTTCCGGCGGGTTGGGACGAAGAGCGGGTCAAAAACCTGATCACCGAGATGAACGCGCGGACCGACGACGAGTGGGTCGCGGCAGATGAGGCCGCGGCCACTGACGAGGTTGACCAAACCGTCGTGACCGTACCGACGAAGTTACTACCTGAGATTCGGCGACTGCTTGCCGCACATCACGGTGAGTGATAACGGCACTTGGAGAGGCATATGCACTACGAAGCCCTGCAACTAATATCTCACCATGAAGCCGAACGGGCCGAGGGCGGGACTTCGGAGCAACTTGCTTTGGCAGTTCTGTCGGTCGGGTTGCACGACGAAGACTCGGCTTGGGCGGAGTCGTTCTGCACGCGACTGGCGGCGCACGCTTCGCCAACCGTCCGCCGGGCAGCACTGCTGGGATTCGCCCACCTGGCACGGCGTTTCGGTGAACTCTGCGAGGATCGTGTGCGGCCGCTGGTCGAAGCCGGTCTTCACGACGCCGATGCCGAAGTTCGCGGGCAAGCCGATGACGCCGCGGACGACATCGAGACCTACTTGAAGTGGCGTGTCACGCGGCCGGTCTGACACCTTGGGCAATCGACCATGCCGACGTTCCTGTCCGACCCGACGCTCGGCGTCTACCTGGTGCTGCTCCTCATCGCGCTCGCCGGCATCGGCGTGTGGGTACGCAACCGCACTCGGGCCACGGCGATTTTCGCGGCGGTGGCGGTCGGACTGCTGCTCGCGCTCTTTGGCTTCGACCGCGCTTTTGAAAGCCCGCGCGAGGAGTGCGTGCGGAAGGTGCGCGCGATGGCGACGGCGGCGAACGCCCGCAACTGGCCGGTCGTCGGCACGCACATCGCCGACAAGTTCGAGTACCACAGCCGCAATAAGGCGAAGTTCTTGGCCGATGTCGCGCCGGAGGCCCTGAGCCGGAACGCGACGGCTAACTTCAAGGACTTCGACCGCGACAACTTCGAGGAGCTAGTCGATGGCCGCATCCGCATCGGCTTTGTAGCGCAATTCGCCACGCCGGGGAACTCGACGCTGGTGCTGTACGTCGAGGCGGTGTTCGTCAAGGAAGGCGACGGCGCGCATCGGCTCCAAAGCTTCAAAGTTTACGAGTACATCACCCGCACCAAAGGCGGCGAGCAAACGCTGCCGGGGATGTAATGCACCTTCGCGGCACGGAGATCGTCGATACGTTCGCGGAGGCGTTCACGATGACGGCGGCACGGGTCGTCGTCACGGCCGTCAACTCCAAGTGGGCGCACGTCGCGGCGGCGGCGGCCACCGGGTACGCCGCGTCGGTCATCGGGTGCGACGCCGAGGCGGGCGTCGAGGCCGAGTTGTCGGCGGACGAGACGCCCGACGGCCGGCCGGGGGTCGCGCTACTCTTCTTCGCCTTCAGCCGCGACGCCCTGCAAAAGGCGCTCGTCAACCGCGTCGGCCAGTGCGTGCTGACGTGCGCGACGACGGCCTGCTTCAACGGCCTGCCGGTAACCGACCGGAGCGTCCGCGTCGGCGGCAACTTGCGCTACTTCGGCGACGGCCACCAGATCAGCAAGTTACACGGCGACCGCCGCTTCTGGCGCGTGCCGACGATGGACGGCGAGTTCCTGTGCGAAGACCTTTTCGGTACGGCCAAGGGCGTCGCCGGCGGCAACCTCATCCTGCTCGGCACGTCGCAAGCCGGGGCACTCGAAGCGGCGGAGCGAACGGTCGCGGCGTGCCTGACCGTGCCCGGCGTGATCGCCCCGTTCCCCGGCGGTATCGTGCGGTCGGGTAGCAAGGTCGGCAGCAAGTACGCGGCGCTCAAGGCCAGCGTCAACGAGGCGTACTGCCCGACGTTACGCGGCGCGGTGCCGCACACGGAGGTGCCCGACGGCGTCAACGCGGTTTACGAAGTCGTCCTCGACGGGGTCGATCTCTCGGCCGTCGAGGAGGCCATGCGGCGGGGCATCCGGGCGGCGGCCGGGCCGGGGGTCGTCCGCATCACGGCCGGCAACTACGGCGGCAAGCTCGGCCCCCACCATTTGCACTTGCACAAACTGCTCGGGCCGGTGACACCGTGTTGACACTGACCCTGCGTGCCCAGCCCGACGTGCCGCTCGAACTCGACGGGGTCACCCCGGACCGGCTCCTCAAACTCGCGGCGACCGAAGTCGCCCGGCTTCCGGTGGCGCACGGCAACCGCACCGTCGAACTCGGCGCGTTCTTCGCCGTCGCCGGGGACGCTTCCGACGGCACCGTCCACATCGTCGGCGATTGCTCGCGGGTCAAGTTGCTCGGCGCAGGGATGACGGCGGGGCGGTTGACGGTCGAGGGCGACGCCGGCTGGCACGCCGGGGCGAAGATGACCGGCGGCACGTTGACCGTTCTCGGCGACGCGACCGACTGGGTCGGCGCGGAGATGATCGGCGGCGCGATTACCGTCCGGGGCCACGCCGGGCACCAGTGCGGGGCGGCCTACCGCGGGAGCCGGCACGGGATGCGCGGCGGCAGTATCGTCGTCCACAAATCGTGCGGCGACGAGGCGGGGTTGCTGATGCGCCGCGGGCTGATTGCCGTCGTCGGGGCGGTCGGCCAGGCGGCCGGGGCGTCGATGATTGCGGGCACGCTCGTCGCCCTCGGCGGCGTCGGCCGGGACTGCGGGGCGGGCCTGAAGCGCGGCACGATCGTCGTCGGCGGCCCGGAGCCGGTCTGGCCGCCGGGGGTGCGCTTCAGTTGCGAGTACGCCCCGGCCTACCTCGGCGTGCTGGCGAAAGAACTCGCGGCCCTGGGCTTTCCCACGCAGGACTTCGAGGGCGATGCCGTCCGATGTTTCCGCGGCGACTTGTTCCACGGCGGCCACGGCGAACTCTTACACCTGGCTCCGCCGCAGGCGAGTCTTGTTAGCCCGACGCGCTAGCGAGGGTCGAGCGGTCGTGGAGTCGGCAAGCAGTCGTAGCCCGTAGCGTCATCGCCATCCGACATCGTCATCGGCCATTCGTCCCTCGCTACCGCGTCGGGCTAACCCGATTGGCCGGGAGGCTGCGCAGCCACTCGTCGGGGAGGACGAACTCGCCGCCGGGGGTCAGGCCGAGGTGGCGGATCAGGTCGGTGCCGCGGACGCCGGCCGAAGCCAGGGTTGCCGCACTGCCGCCGACGAACGCGGCCGAGGCCATCGACCCGGTCAGCGCGTTCGCACCCACGGAAATGCCGCCGGGGGCGATCAGGTCGGGCTTAGACCCGAGCGCGACCCCGGGGCCGGTGCCGCGTTGCGTGCGGCCGTCGCTCGTGCCGACCGTCAGGGCCGTCAGGCTATCGCCGGGGATGCCGACGCCGGTGTTGCCGGTGGGGTAGGTGCGGAAGGCCGGCGTGCCCTTGGCCGCGTCCGGGCCGACGCGCTCGATCACGATCCGCGGGGAGACTTCGATCCGCTGCCGCAACGCCGCGATTTGGTAGTCGAAGGCCGACCGGCCATCGACCCGCAGGGCGTAGACGCCGGCCACCGGGAGCGTCACTTCGAGCGTCTGCTCGAACGCCCCGGACGCGGTCGTCCGCAGGAGTTTGACCGGGCTGCCCGTCGAGCGGGCGACCTCGTCGAAGTCGTCGCTCGCGGCGGCTTTGCCCGTCGGGTCGAGTTGCCGCAAGAGGCGGAGGGTCATCGGGAAGACTGGCTCGCGGGGGACGTAACCGCCCGGGTCTTGCGGCTCGCGCCACTGGACCGTGACGCGGAGTTTCATCCCGGCGGGGAGCGTTTCGGTGACCGTACCGCCGTCGGTTTTCAGGTCGAGGAAGTTGAGTTCGCGCGACCACCGGCCCTTCGGCACGGCCGCCGACTCGGGGGCGAACTCCATCGTGCCGTTGCCGTCCGCGTCGAGGAACGGGCCGGCCCAAACGTTCGCGGCGTTGACCCCGGCGGCCTGCACCCAGACCGGGACCGGCGGCCCTTTCAACGTGCGCAACGCCGACCGCATCGGTGCCGGGGTGAACTTGGCGTCGATGAGCCGGCTCAACTCGTTCAACCCGTCCTGCGGGTAGCCGGTGTCCCAGACGACCGTGTTGACGATGACGCTCGCCCCGGGCAGGCCGTCGAGGTGCGTCTTCAACCGGGTGAAGCGGTCGAGGACGGCGCGGAACTGTTGCTCGTCGGCGGTCAAATCGTCGAGGGCTTTCACGGCGGCGGCGCGGCGGGCGGCCGGTCGGTCCTCGTCGCCGAGGTCGGCGAACGCCTTGCGGTACTCGTCGGCGACGGACGTGCGGCGGGCGGTCAGCGTCTCGGTCCGGCGGGTCAACTCGAAGGCCCGCGTCTGCATCGCCTCGCTGTACGCCGCGTCCCCCGAGACGACCCGGGCCAGGCCGTAAAGTTGGTAGAAGGCGGCGGGGTCGATGCGGACGAGCGTCAACCGGGCGTCGGGGGCTGCGGCGTTGACGATTTGCGCGGCGATCGTGCCGCTGCCGGTCCCCTCGGCGGCCGGGGCCGCGACCAGGTCGGGGCTGAGTTCGCCGGTCAGGTCGATGAGTTGCACGCCCGCCGGCAAGGTCTTGCCCGCGCCGGCGAAGTCGGTGGCGATCAGCACGACGTGCTGACCCGCGCCGCGGTAGCCGAGTTGGTGCATGCGCTCGACCCGCGACGCCTTGAGCAGGTCGGCCACGGTGGGAAGGGTCGCACCGGCCGGGGCCGCGCCGCCGGTTTGTCGGCCGAGGGTCGGCAGGCGGACGGCCCGGACTTCGAGGACGTCCGCCAACTTCGCCACGTCGGCGGTGCGGCCGACGCGCACGCTCGCCACCAGGCCGACGAGACCTTCGACCGACACGCCTTCGGCCGACGTGCGGAGGCGCTCGCGCAACGCCGTCCAGCCGTCGCCCGGTTCGTCGTCGAGAACCAGGTCGAAGCGCTGGGGCTTGCCCGCACTCGCGGGGTCTTCGACGAGCGCCTTTGCGTCCGGCGTCAGCTTGGGCGAGACCGGGACGCCCGCCGGAACCGGGGCGACTTCCGCCGCGACGGCCGGTTGCCCGGGCAACACTTCGACCGTGCGGATCGGCAACGTCGTCCGCAACGGGGCCGGCTGTTGGTCGAGCGGGACGGCCGGGAGGAACCAGCCGGACGGCAGGGTCCGCAGGTCTTTGGTGAGCTTCGACACGTTCTCGCCGGGCAATGTGCCGCGGACGAGGGTGTAATTGGCGTGGTCGTAGCTGACCGCCTCGCGGAAGCCGAGGAGGGCGAGTTGCCGGACGACTTGTTCGTGCAAGTTGCGTTGCTGGTCGCGGCCGAACCCGGAGGTCAGCCGGACGCGCACGCCGACGGGAGCCTTGCCGTCGGCCGGTAGGGCCGTTCCGGTCGGCAGGGCGACGGCCGTGAGGATCGTCGGGTTCTCGAAGAGCCGGTTGAGGTTGGCGGCCGGCAGGGTGCCGCGCAAGTTTTCGGCGGTCGGGTCGAAGAGGTCGAGGTCGCCGTCCTCGCGGACGGCCTCCTCGAAGCCGATCCCCTTGAGGTGCAGTTTCAGCGTGCGGAACTGGCGGATGCGTTCGTCGCGGTCGGCGCGGATGCGGTAGCGCACCTGCACGTCGTACGTCTCGGGCCGGTCCGGGTACTTGACTTGAGCCGCGCCGGCGGACGCAAACAGTCCCGTGGCGAAAAGGGCGAACAGACGGCGGAGCATGGCGGACCTCGCGGCGGCGCAGAGCGATTCCCCTTAGCATGACCCGGTGAGGCGACCTTGCCAAGCGGTTGTCCCCAAGTATGCCCACACGGTGCGCGCAATGCACCGGCCCGGGGCGATCCGGTCGTAGGAACCGCCCGCGACCCTACCGGCCGTAACGAACCCACCGGGAACCCGCATGGCACCGACTTTCCGCGACAAGACCGTCCTGATTACTGGGGCCTCCAGCGGGATTGGGCGGGCGCTCGCGGTGGCGCTCGCCGCACGGGGGGCGAAGGTCGGCGTCACGGCCCGCCGCGCGGAATTGCTCAAGTCCCTCGCCGAAGAAATCCGGGCCGCCGGCGGCACCGTCGAGACGGCGACACTGGATGTCAGCGACCGCGACGCCACCCTGGCCGGGCTGAACAATCTCGCCGACCGCCTCGGCCCGCCGGACGTGCTGATCGCCAACGCCGGGGTCAGCGAGCCGACCGGCGTCGAGCCGATGAACGTCCCCGGGGTCGTCCGCATGGCGAACGTCAACTACCTCGGCGTCGTCTACGCGTTCGAGGCGGTACTGCCCGGGATGCTCGCCCGCGGGTCGGGGCACCTCGTCGCCGTGTCGAGCATGGCGGCGTACAAGGGCCTGCCCGGAGCGGCCGGATATTGTGCGGCGAAGGCGGCCGTGAGCACGTATTGCGAGTCGATTCGCATCGACCTGTGGCCGCGCGGGGTGGCCGTGACGTGCGTCTACCCGGGTTTCGTTGAGACACCGATGACGGCCAAGAACTCGCACCCGATGCCGTGGCTGATGACGGCCGACGCCGGCGCGGCGGAAATCCTGCGGCGACTGCAGGCCCGGCCGGGGGTGCTGAACTTCCCCCGCCGGATGCGGCTGCTCATGGCTCTCGCCCGGCTCGCCCCGGACCGCTTCATCCGCAAGCGCGTCCGGGTCAAAGTGATCGACCCGGCGGCGTGAGTTGTGGAACAGACCTCACCCCCCGGCCCCCTCTCCGAAACGGAGAGGGGGAGCGAGTAGGTTCCAGTCAACGGCTTCCACTCGCTTGCTCCCCTCTCCGCTTCGGAGAGGGGCCGGGGGTGAGGTCTCCTCATGCATAAGAGAGGGGCCGGGGGTGAGGTCGTTTACTTCACCTGGGCCGGCGTCAGCTTGCCGAGGTTATCGAAGAGCCGGACCAGCGACGCCATCAGCTTCTTGAAGTCGCCCTCGTGCAGGCTCTCGTTCGGGGCGTGGGCGTTGCTCGCCGGGTCTTCGATGCCGAGCAGCAGGGCCGGCGCGCCGCCGAAGAGTTCGGCCAGCGGGCCGACGAAGCCGATCGACCCGCCGCTGCCGATGGCCACCGCCTCGCGGCCGTAGCCCTCGCGCAACGCCGACAGGGCCGACTCGAACGCCGGGCCGTTCGGGTCGGTCATCCACCACGACACCTTGCCGTGCGGCTTGACGATCACTTCCGCGCCCCACGGCGGGTCTTTCGTCAGGAACTCTTGCAGCGACTTCAGCACGTCGGCCGGCTTCTGGTCGGGCACGATGCGGCAACTGAGGATGGCCACCGCGGTCGGCAGCACCTGGTTCGACACGCCCTTGATCGAACTCGCCTCCTGGGCCACGACCGTCACCGCAGGTTTGCGCCAGGTCTGCTCGTACACCGTCGTCCCGGTCTCGTTGGCGTACCGGGCCGACGGGACCACGCCGACCTCGTCCCGGAACTTGCCGTCGTCCCACGGCAGCTTCGCGTACACCGCCCGCTCCTTGTCCGTCACCGGCCGGACGCCGTCGTAGAAGCCGGGGATCGGCACCGGGCCGTTGCTCCAGTACAGCTTGCCGAGGATGGCGTTCAGGGCAATCGCCGCGTCCGGCAGCGCCCCGCCGGCCATGCCCGAGTGGACGGGGATCGCGGCCGTCTTGACCTCGACGTGGACCTGCACGATGCCGCGCAGGCTGTACGTGATGCACGGCAGGCCGACTTCGATGTTCTCGGTATCGCACACGACGATCACGTCCGACTTGATCTTGTCGCGGTAAACGTCGAAGAACTTCATCAGGTTCTTCGAGCCGATCTCTTCCTCGCCCTCGACGACCATCTTGACGTTGACCGGCATCGAATTGGACGTTTTGCGGTACGCGGCGATGGCCCCGAGGAACGCGGAGATCGCGGCCTTGTCGTCGGCCGAGCCGCGGGCGAACAGCCGGCCGTCGCGGCGGGTCAGCTTCCACGGGTCGGACTTCCACTGCTCGACGTAGTTGACCGGCTGCACGTCGTGGTGCGCGTACAAAAAGATCGTCGGCTTCGTCGGCCCGGCCTCGCACCACTCGCCGTAGGCGTAGGGCAGCGAGTTGCCGACGCGGAGCACCTCGACATTCTGCAAGCCCGCGTCGCGCATCTGGTCGCAGGTGAGCTTGGCCGTCCGCTCGATCTCGGCGGTGTGCTCGCCGTCCGTCGAGATGCTGGCGATGGCGACGAGGTCGGCCAGCCCGCGGACGATCTCCTCGTGATGGGCCGGGAGCCAGGAAAGTGCCGCTTGCATGGGGGTGCCTCGGGGTAAAGTGTGTCACACTAGGATACCGCGTGCCGCCGACCGG
Organism: Fimbriiglobus sp.; assembly: GCA_043745465.1. Classification (GTDB taxonomy): domain Bacteria; phylum Planctomycetota; class Planctomycetia; order Gemmatales; family Gemmataceae; genus Fimbriiglobus. Next base: position 42,879 of record JAYTSV010000022.1, on the reverse strand, counting down.
GTAAACCCGCCGGCGACCTGAAACCGCCCGAAGGACTCCGCCATGAGACGCCACTGGTTCCCAGTTTTAGTCGCCCTGGCCCTCGGCTTCGTGGCCGGCGCGTTGGCATGGAGTCAGGTCAGGGACAGGCCGCTCAACCGCTACGACTTGGCCCACCTCGACATTCCTGAAGTGCTGTTGCTGCAAGTCGAGGCCTGGAACCGCGGCGACCTCGACGGATTCATGGCCGGCTACGTCAACAGCCCCGAACTCACGTTCCGTTCTGGCGGCACCGTGACCAAGGGCTACGACGAGACGCTGGCCCGCTACCGCAAGAAGTATCAGGCTCCCGGCGCAGAGATGGGCCAACTCCGGTTCTCCGAACTTCACGTCGCCCCGTTCCGAAAAACGGCCTACGTCACCGGCCGCTGGACTCTCGACCGCACCGCCGACACGCCGACGGGCCTATTCACACTGCGGATGGAACTCACGCCCGACGGCTGGAAGATCGTCGATGACCACACGAGCGCCGTCGAGCCGACGCCGAAGAAACCTCAAATAAAGTGAATCGCCCGACGGTCCCGCGGCTCTGGTAGGGCACGATGGCACGCAACGCATTCAGCAAATTGTTCAGCCGCCTCCGCCCGCCCGACGCCTACCCCGGCAACGCGGTGGCCGACGCGGAGTTGCTGCGCCGGTACGCCGAGGCCCGCGACCCGGCGGCGTTCGAGCTGCTCGTCTGGCGGCACGGCCCGCTCGTTTTGGGCACCTGCCGCCGCGTCACCCGCCACGAGGCCGACGCCGAGGACGCCTTTCAAGCGACGTTCCTGGTCCTCGCCCGCAAGGCCGGCGGCGTGCGGCAGTCGCTCCCCGGCTGGCTGCACCGCACGGCCCGCCGGGCGGCGCTCCGGGCCGCAGGCCGTCGCCGCGTGGGGACGCTGACGACCGACGTGCCGGCGACGACCCGGTCGGGACTCGACGCGGACGAACTCGCCCTGCTCGACGCAGCCGTTGACGGCCTCGGCGAGCGGCACCGCCGCGTCGTCGTGCTGTGCTACCTGCAAGGCCACACGGCCGAGGACGCGGCGGCGATTCTCGGCGTCCCGCGCGGCACCGTGCTGTCCCGCCTGGCCACCGCCCGCGGCCGCCTGGCCGAAACCCTGACCCGCCGCGGCGTCACCCTGCCGGCGGCGCTCGTGACCGCGACGATGTCCTTCGACCGCGTCGCCGCCTGCGTCGAGTTGACCCTGAACCCCCGCGTGGCCGCGCCTGCCGCCGCGATTGCCCAAGGAGTGCTGACGATGATGCTTCGCCACCAACTGGCCGTGACCGCGCTCGCCCTGACCCTCGTCGGCGTGACCGGGACCGGCGTCGCCCTGATGCCCCGGCCCGGCGGCACCGGCCCGCCCGTGCCCGCGGCCGCCGCCGCAAAGAAAGACGACCCGGCTGCCCCGCCCGCCGGCGGCCTCAAGCCCGCCAAGGAGGACGAAGCAGCCAAGTTGGCCCGAACTATCGACGATTTGTACGAAAACATAAACGCACGAGAGTCGATACTGGAGACTCGGCTCAGCGAGTTACGCAAGGTTAGGCCTCGCGCGTCGCGGGCGGAGATTCAGGCCAAGGAAGTGCTGTACTCGATGATCGAGCAGACGATTTTCAAGTCTGAAGTCGAACAGCGACGGGCGGAACTCATGCTGCCATTCTTGAGTAAACAACTCGAACAACAGCGCAAGGCGACGATAACTGATATGCAGCTCCTCCAGCGTGCTGGGCAGTACGGCAACTTTAATTTGAGGAAACTTGCTGGCGATTTGCGTACTGCATACCAGATGGGTTCTGACGGCTTATCTAGGGAATACCTGGAAATGTCTGTCGAGGCAAACGCTAGTCGGCAGGAAGAGTTCGCCAATGCCAAGGCGTTCTATCTTGATGAGGCCAAGAAGCAAATCAACGACATCAACGTCTGGTTCCAAGATGTTAACTTGATGTCCACACAGAGCCAGATTAAGAAAATTGAGGACTCCATCAAGTCCGAAGCCGAGACCATCGCCATCTACCGGGAGAAGCGCGAGAAACTCGCACGCGAACTGGCGGAGCAAGAGTCGTTCCACAGCGAGCGGATCGAGTTCAGCAGCCAGCGGAGCCAGATCGCCATTCTGAAGGCGAAGCGCAACGAGCTGCTCGCCCAGCAACTCGGCGTGCGAGTCCCGGCGTCGAACTCCGACGAGTTGCTGCGGCAGGTGCTCGCCGAGATGATCGAACTGCGGGCCGAGGTCAAGCGGCTGCGCGACGGCAAGTAGTGTGCGGCCGGCGGTTACGAGTGCATGACGGTGCCGCCATCGACGTTGATCGTCTGGCCGGTGACGTGGGCGGCGCGGGCCGACGACAGGAAGCGGATCATGTCGGCGACCGCGTCCGGGGTTTGCCACCGGCCGAGTGGGACCGTCGCGCGGAGCTTGCGGTCGGCCCAGTCGTCGTAGCCGAGGCGGTCGGCCGGCGGAGTCTGGTCGTGCCAGGCTTGCCAGACGGCGCGGTTCAGGGGCGTCGGCACCATCCCCGGGCAGACGGTGTTGACCCGGACGCCGCGCGGGGCCAGGTCGCGCGCCAGGCACTGGGCGAAGTTGATGTTGGCGGCCTTCGACGCGCTGTACGGCGGGTCGGTCTGCGAACCGATCTGGCCGGCGACGGACGCCACGAAGACCATCGTGCCCGAGCCGCGGTCGGCCAGGTGCGGGGCGACCGCGTGCGCGACGTGAGTCGTGCCCATGACGTTGACTTGCAACACCCGCAGCCAGTCGGCCGGCGTCAAATTGGTGAACGGAAAGCCGAACTTGCCCGACCCGACGGCCGCCGCGTGGACCAGGTGATCGACCCGGCCGAAGGCGTCGAGAGTCCGTGCGAAGGCCGCACGCACGGCCGCTTCATCGGCGACATCCACCCCGAGGCCCAGCGCCGACTCGCCGCACGCCTGTCGAGCCACTTCGCCAACGCTCGAACTGCAATCCCAGACAGCGACCCGGCAGCCCTCGGCGACGAAAGCCCGCGCCGCGGCCAGGCCGATGCCACTGGCCCCGCCGGTGACGACGACCGCATGGCCCGCGAGTTCGAGGTCCATCGGGGTGCCCTGGAAACGACGTAACCCCTGGCATGGGCCAGGGGTTACGGGATGCGCGATACTGGATTCGAACCAGTGACCCCTACAATGTCAATGTAGTACTCTAACCAACTGAGCTAATCGCGCCGACACCTATTTTGATACCCGTTCCGCGGCGGCGGTCAAGCCGAAACGCGCCCGTCAGTCGCGGATTTGGCCACTGCCGGTCAGCACGTACTTGGTGCTCGTCAGTTCGCGCAGGCCGCACGGGCCGCGGGCGTGGAACTTGTCGGTGCTGATGCCGATCTCCGCCCCGAGGCCGAGTTGGAAGCCGTCGTTGAAGCGCGTGCTGGCGTTGACCACGACCGCGGCGCTATCGACGGCCTGCGTGAAGCGCTGGGCGGCCGGCAGGCTCGTCGTCAGAATGGCGTCGGTGTGCTTCGACCCGTACCGGCCGATGTGCTCGATGGCGGCTTCGAGACTCGGCACCACTTTGACGGCCAGAATCAACGCCAGGAACTCGGCGTGGTAGTCGGCCTCCGTCGCCGGCTTGGCCTCGGGTAAATAGCGGCGGGTGATCTCGCAGCCGCGGAGTTCGACGCCTTGCGCCGTCAAGGCCGCTCCGACTTGCGGTAAGAAGGTCGCGGCAATCGCTTCGTGAACGAGCAGGGTTTCCAGCGCGTTGCAGACGCCCGGCCGCTGGCACTTCGAATTGACCACGATGGCGACGGCCTGGGCGAAGTCGGCACTGGCGTCGGCGTAAACGTGGCAGTTGCCGGTGTAGTGCTTCAACACGGGCATTTTCGCCTCGGCGGCCACCCGGCGGATGAGGCTTTCGCCGCCGCGGGGGATGGCCAGGTCGATGTACTCGTTCAACTGGAGGAAGTGGCCGACGGCGTCGCGGTCCGTCGTGCCCACAAGTTGCACGCCGTCCGCCGGCAGGCCGTGCGTCGGCAGTTCGTCGGCGAGCAGGCGGTGCAGGGCGGCATTCGTGCGGAGGGCTTCCTTGCCGCCGCGCAAGATCACCGCGTTGCCGCTTTTCACGCACAGGGCCGCGGCGTCGGCGGTGACGTTCGGCCGCGACTCGTAGAGGAAGAAGATCACGCCGAGTGGCACGCCGATCTTGAGGACCTGCAAGCCGTTCGGCCGGACGTGCCCCTCGCGCACCTCGCCGACGGGGTCGGGCAGTGCGGCGACCTGGCGCAAGCCTTCGGCGATGGCGGCGATGCCCTTCGGCGTGAGGGTGAGCCGGTCGGTCGTGGCGGCGTCGAGGCCGTAGACCGGCGCGTCGGCCACGTCGCGGGCGTTGGCGGCCAGCAAGTCGTCGGCGTAGCGCGGTAACTTGTCGGCGCAGGCGAGTAGCCAGGCATTTTTCGCGGCCGTCTGGACGCACGACAGCGCGACCGAAGCAGCCTTCGCCCGGCGGGCCATGTCGAGGCAGTTCGACGCGAGGTCGGCGGCGGTCACGGGGAGTCTCGCGTCGGGGAGGGGGTGCGGAGCTTGGCAATCGCGGCGTGTATCAACAGGGCGTCGCGGGTCGGGCCGACGTCGTGGACGCGGAAAATCTGCGCCGCGTTCGCGGCCAGGGCGAAGCAGGCGACCGCCAGGGACGCCGGCATGCGGTCCGCCAACTCCCGGCCGGTGACGCGGCCCAGAAAGCCCTTGCGCGAGACGCCCAGCACGACGGGCCGGTTCAACGTGCCGAAGGCCGACAGGTTGGCGAGGACCGTCAGCGAGTGGTCCGTGAACTTGCCGAAGCCGATGCCCGGGTCGATGGCGATGCACTCCGGGTTCACGCCGGCCCGCGTCAACATCTCGACCTGGCCGCGCAGGTACTCGACGACTTCGGCGACGACATCGCGGTAAGCCGGCGCGTCGTTCATCGTCCGCGGCGTGCCGGGCATGTGCATGACGATCAGGCCCGCGCCGGTCTCGACGGCCACGCGGACCATCGCCGGATCGCGGAATCCGGACACGTCGTTGAGGACTTTTGCACCGGCGGCGACGGCGGCGCGGGCGACGTCGGGCTTCATCGTGTCCACCGAAATCGGCGTGGTCGTCTGCCGGGCGACCGCTTCGATGACCGGGATGACGCGGGCCAATTCGTCGGCCAGCGGGGTCGGCGTGGCCCCGGGGCGGGTCGATTCGCCGCCGATGTCGAGCAGGTCCGCGCCCGCGGCGGCGAGCTTCAGCGCGTGGTCGGTGGCGCGGGCCGGGTCGAAGAACCGGCCGCCGTCGGAGAAACTGTCGGGGGTGACGTTGACGACGCCCAGCACGAGCGGTTGCCGTCCCGTGTCGAAGGTCAGCCCGCGGCAGTTCCATACGATTGGCTTCATGCGTGCTGTCTTACGCCGCCACCCCCCGACCAGCACCCCCCTGACCAACCCGAGCGCCGCCATGAACTCGTTCACCATCTGGAACCCGACGCGCATCTTCTTCGGCCCCGGGGCCGACGGCAAGCACGGCGAGGCGTTCGCCACGGCCGTCGCCAAACTCGGCACGCGCGCCCTCGTCGTCAGCGGCGGCGGCAGCGTCAAGCGGCTGGGTCACCTCGACGCCGTCATCGACTTGCTGAAGGCGGCCGGGGTCACCGTCGAAACCTTTGAAGGGATCGAACCGAACCCGAACGCGCCGACGGTGAACAAGGCCGCCGAGAAGGGCCGGGCGTTCAAGGCCGACGTGGTCGTGGCCGTCGGCGGTGGCAGCGTCATGGACGCCTCGAAGGCGATTGCCGCGCTGCTGCACACCGGCGAAAAAGACATCTGGCCGTTCGTGACCGGGCAACCGAGGGCGGGGCAACTCACGGGCGCTCTGCCGGTCGCCGCCGTGCCGACGACCGCGGCGACCGCTTCCGAAGTGACGCCCTACGCGGTCATCAGTTACTACGAACACCACGAGAAATCGACCCTCGCTTACGACTTCTTGAAGCCGCACGCCGCCTGGATCAACCCGGCCTTCACGACCGAAGTGCCGAAGGCCACGACGGCGGACGGCGGGGCCGACATCATCAGCCACGCCATCGAAAACTACCTGCTCGGCGGCAGCGACTCGCCGCTGGCCGACGGCTACTCGGAGACGGTCATCCGCACGGTGATCGAGACGCTTCCGAAGTCGTTGGCCGAGCCGCAGAACGTCCACCTGCGCGGCCGACTACTGTGGGCGAGTACGCTGGCCCTCAACGGCTACCAGACGGCCGGCCGGCACCCCGCCGAGTTCGTCTTGCACAGCATGGAGCACGCGCTGAGCGGCAAGATGCCCAACCTGGCGCACGGCCGTGGCCTGGCGACGCTGTACCCGAGTTACTTCCGCTGGCTGTGCGACACCGGCCGCGCCCCCGACCGGCTCGCGCAACTCGGTCGCGCGGTCTTCGGCGTCACCGAAGTCAGCACCGAATCGGCGGCCGCGGCGACCATTGCCAAGTTTGAAGCGTGGCTGAAGGAGTGCGGCCTGTACCAGTCGTTGGAGTCCCTCGGCTTCGCCGCGAAGGACTACGACGGTATCGCCGACTACTGCGTCAAAGTGTACGGCAAAGACGGCCTGCTCAACGCGCTCGGCGCGATGACGGCCGCCGACATCGTCGCCATCTTCGAAGGCACGTTTCGGCAGGGTTGACGGGCGGGAGCGAAGAGACCTCACCCCCGGCCCCTCTCCGACGCGGAGAGGGGAGCCAGCGGGTTCCAGCCAACGGGTTCAACTTTCTTGCTCCCCCTCTCCGCTTCGGAGAGGGGGCCGGGGGGTGAGGTCGCCTTTCGACACCTTCACCACGGCCGCTCCATCATGTTGACCACTTGCCGGGCGATCTGCTTGGTCGCGGCCTGGGCACCGGTCGCGTTGCTTTCGCCGAGTTCCGGCAGGACGCGGCCGAAGCCGGAGACGATCGAGGTCTGGGCCGCCAGGTCGGGGCCGGGCGGCGGGGGCGGTTCGCGGCTGGGGTCGAACGGCGCGTCCGGGGCGACCACCGGCGGGCGGACGCCGCCGCTCAGGTTGCGCGTCTTGCGGTTGTCCCGCCACAGAACCTGACACGAGATGACCACGTCGAACTCGCGGGGCAGGAAGAACAGGCTCGGGTTGCGGACGAGCTTGGCCACGTTCGTCACGGTGCCGATCAACTCGGTGTCCGCCTTGGCCGGGTCCGAGACGACGCGCATCGGCGTGCGGCGGCTGTTTAACTCGCGGACGATTTCCTCGGTGATGTCCACTTCGATGCCGCGGTACGGCGTCGTGTGGTACACCGGGTTCTTGAACACCGGGATGTAGACCGTGCGGATGTCCGGGTCGTAGGGCGGCGCGGTCGAGTACCCGAACACCGAGAAGTCCCCGTTGCCCCGGCACCCGGCGGCGACCACGGCCAGACCCGCGGCGACGATGGCGATTACGATGCGGACCATGTCAAGCCCCTCTTCCGGTCAACGGCGGCGCGGTCAGTTCGGGTTGCGGATGTCGGTTGGCAGCATTTGCGGGTTGGCCCACGGGCCGGGCGGGGGGCCAACCGGCGGGTCGGTCGGCTTCGGGTCGTCGGTGTCCGGCGGCACCACGCCCAGGACGACGCGGTCCCACTCGTTGCTCACCCGCTTGCCCCACGACGGCGTCGGCTTGATGCCGGCGGCCCGGTCGGCCTCGGCCTTCGCCTTGAGCGGTTCCAGCGCGACCATCCGCTCCTTGGCCAACTCCGCCGGCTTCGTCCCGGGGTGCTGCCGGCAGACGAGGTCGTAGTAGAAGTAGGCCGACGCCGGGTGATTCGTCCGCTCGTAGTACTCGCCGAACTTGAGGTACTTCGTGGCGAGTTGCATCCGCACGGCGTACTTCTGCCGGCTGATCATTTCCTTCTTGTCCGGGTCGGTGCTGTACCCGGGGATGGTCGCCTCGGCCTGGTGGATGAGCTGCAAGGCTTCGCTCGCCTTGCCCGAGTCGTACACCGGGCCGCCGGTCGCGTTCTGCTTCGACAGGATGGCGAGTTCGATGGCCTGCTCGCGGAGCTTGCTGTCCTTGTGCAGTTCGACGAGCTGGCTGAAGTAGTGGTCGGCGTCGTCGAACCGGCCGCGGTAGTAGTGGACGTACCCGAGCCAGAAGAGCGCCCGGTCGGCGTTCGGGCCGATGCCGTCGTGCGTCTGGACGTTGTCGAGCACCCGCAGCGCCTCGCCCTCGGTGTCGAACATCGGCTTCTTCTTGTCGAACACGTTCATGCCCGGCGTGATCGACTCCCACCACGCCGCTTGCACGCCGTTGCGCTCTTTCTCGATGGGCTGCAGGGTGCCCTCGTCGAGCCAGTCGTAGGCGATGGCGTACATCTGGTTGCAGGCCCGCTCGCGGTACGCGCCGAACGGAAAGTCTTGCAACAGCCGGTGGTACGTCGCCGCGGCCTCGGGCAGTTTGCCCCGCTCGCGGAGGCACTCGGCCTCGAAGTACCGGGCCTTCTCGGCCATCAGCGCGGGGTTCTGCGTGTTGTCCGCGATGTCCGCGAACAGAATCTTGGCGACGGCGAACTCGCCCTTCTCGAACATCGCCCGACCGTCGGCGAATTTCTGCTCGGCGTCCGGGTCGTGGTACGAACTCGTAATCAGGGCGCGGACCGAGTTGTACGTCGAAGTCTGGACCTTCTTGAGGGACTGGCAGCCGGTCCCGGCGGTCAGGCCGAGCGCCGCGACGGCCAGCAAGGCGGGGAGTGTTCGCCGTCGATCGATTCCGCGGACCACAGGCGAATCCCCCGTTCGAGAACCCCGGACGCGACCCTAGGGGGCGTCCACGTAACTCAACAGCTTAGGCCGGCGACCCAGCACGTAACTCACCGTCCGGCCCAGCGCCTGGCGGACCTCGCGCTTCTCCGCGCCGAGGGCCGCCGCGTCCCCGGCGTTGAGCCGCTTCAAAGCCGCCCACGCCGCCGAGCTCAACGCCTGGTGGTCGCGAACGCCGGTCAGGCAGCCCTGGCAGACGACGCCGCCCGCCGCCGGGCTAAAGCCCATCCGGGCACCGCCGGCGAGCGGCGTCTCGCACGCCGCGCAGACTTCGAGTTGCGGGCTATAACCCAGCTCGCGCAGCCAGACAAGCTCAAACGCCGCCACCCCGGCCGGCCGGTCGGTCCCGGCGTCGGCGAGGCCCCGGAGGAGTGCCAGCGTGGCGTCGAACAGCCCCGGGTGCGGGTCGTAGTCCTGGGTCGCGTCGAGGAGTTCGGCGAGGTAGTACCCGACGTACAGCGCCGGCAGGTCGGACCGCAGGTGCGCGAACCGCTCGGCGACTTGCGCCTCCGTGAGCAGGTCGAGGCCGCCGGCCTTGCGGATGTAGTTGACGTGGCAGACGGTGAGCAGGTCGAAGGCGTTGTCGAAGTTCGACCGGAGCCGGCGGCCGCCCTTGGCGATGGCCCGAATCTTGCCGAACTCGCGCGTCCAAAGCGTGGCGATTTTGCTCGTCTCGCTGTAGTCCGTGCCGCGGATGACCAGGGCCGTGGCCCGTTCGAGAGTGGACATGGCGGCTCGGGGGGTGAGACCTCACCCCCGGCCCCTCTCCGACGCGGAGAGGGGAGCAAGTGAGTAGTTGTCGTTGGCTGCAACGCTCTTGCTCCCCCTCTCCGCATCGGAGAGGGGGCCGGGGGGTGAGGTTGCCTTTGTTCTCCCCCGCCTACACTGAAAATAGCCAACCCCCGGAGCACACGGCGCGTGAAACTCTCGATCGCGGACTTACGCAAGAACTATACCCACGGCGGCCTCTCCGAGGAGGAGGCCGGAGACGACCCGGTCGCACTCTTCCAGCAGTGGTTCCTCGCCGCCGCCGAGGCCGGGCTGCCCGAGCCGAACGCCATGACCCTGGCCACCGCCACCCCGGCCGGCAAGCCGTCGGCCCGCGTGGTGCTGTTGAAGGGGTTCGACGACCGCGGGTTCACCTTCTTTACCAACTACGACAGCCGCAAGGGCGCGGAACTCACCGCCAACCCGCACGCCGCGCTCGTCTTCTTGTGGCACGAGTTCGAGCGGCAAATCCGCGTCGAGGGCCGGGTCGAGCGGTCCACCGACGCCGAGTCGGACGAGTACTTCCAGATCCGCCCGGTCGGCAGCCGGCTCGGGGCGTGGGCCTCGGGCCAGAGCGCCGTCATCCCGTCGCGCGAGTTCCTGGAAGCCCGCCAGGCCGAGTCGGCCGCGAAGTACGCGCACAAGGACGTGCCGCGGCCGCCGCACTGGGGCGGGTACCGCGTCGTCCCCGAGTCGGTCGAGTTCTGGCAAGGCCGCCCGAGCCGCCTGCACGACCGCATCCGCTTCCGCCGCACGGCGTCCGGTTGGCTCTGCGAGCGGCTCTCTCCCTAAGATAACGGTGCCGCTTTTCCACCCCGAGGATTGACCGTGAAACTGTTCGCCATGCTGTTCACTTTGGCCGCGTGCGTCGGTTGTGCCTACGCGGACGACAAAGCAGACTCCAAACCGAAGGACGCGAAGATGGCCAGCCCGCTCGATTACAAGTTGAAGGACATCAACGACAAAGAGGTCGATCTGGCCCAGTACAAGGGCAAGGTCGTGCTCCTCGTCAATGTCGCCAGCGAGTGCGGGTACACGACGCAGTACAAGGGCCTGCAAGAGCTTCACGAGGCGTACAAGGACCAGGGCGTGGTCGTCATCGGCATCCCGGCGAACGAGTTCGGCCGCCAGGAGCCGGGGTCGAACGCAGACATCCTGAAGTTCTGCCAGAGCAACTTCAAGGTCACGTTCCCGATGATGGCCAAGGTCGTCGTCAAGGGCACGGGCAAGGTGCCGCTGTACGAGTACCTGACCGGCAAGGACAGCAACCCCGACCACGCCGGCGAGATCGGCTGGAACTTCGAGAAGTTTCTGATCGGCAAGAGCGGCAAAGTCGTCGGCCGGTACAAGTCGAGCGTCGAACCGATGTCCGAAACCATTGTCGGCGCGATCAAGAAGGAACTCGAAGCGAAGTAACCGCTCCGACACGGCGAAGTCGGCCGCGCGCGAACCCGGCGGGGTAAGATACGGTCATGGCTGGAATGCTCGGAGGAGAACCGAAAATGCCCGACGTGACCCTCGAAACCCTGGCCGCCCGAGTCGCTGAACTCGAGCGTAAACTTGCGGCCCAAACCTCGCCGGTTAGTGATTGGCGCAGTGTAGTCGGCCTGACCGGCGACAGCGAAGTCATGGCTGACATCATCGCTGAGGGGCGGGCGTACCGGGAATCACTCCGTGCCGAAGCGAACGCCGAAGCAGACGCAGAAGGGCTACCAGAGTGATCGCCTTGGACACAGATCACGTCTCGGTTTTGAAGATGCCTGGCAGCTCTCGCCGGGACCGTTTAGTGGCTCGGATGGCCATTGCTCATGGCGAACGCTTTGCTGTAAGCATCGCTTCGATTGAAGAAAACATGCGTGGATGGCTGGCAACGATTGCTAAAGAGCGGCTTGTGGAACGGCAGGTCAACTCATACCACGAGTTGGGTTTCTTGTTCGGCTTCTTCGCCAAGTTCACGATCCTCCCGTTCGACGACGTAGCCGCGGCACACTTCGACCGGCTACGCCCGACTCTTCGCAGGCTCGGCACGATGGACCTCAAAATCGCATGTACGGCACTCGCCGCCGATGTTCGACTTCTAACGGCCAATCGCCGGGACTTTGAACGGGTGCCCGGCCTGCGGATCGAGAATTGGTTGGATTGATGTCGATTCCCGGTCGTTGATCGTCGCGTTTCGCCGGGCGGATTTCGCCGAATCCACTTGACACGGCCGGCACGCTGCTACAATCACAACTTCGCCCCAGCCTGCGTCGTCGGCTGGGGCTTTTTCGCTTTCGTCGCGTCGATCCCTTCTCACCGAGGTCGATCGCCTTCGGGAATGGCCTCGACCCTGGTCCGGCGTGCGCGGCAGGGCGTTGGAGTTTTTCGCAGATGGCCAAGACAGTCACGGCTTACGTCAAGTTGCAGTGCCCCGGCGGCCTCGCGACCCCCGCCCCGCCCGTCGGTCCCGCCCTCGGTGCCCACGGCGTCAACATCGGGCAGTTCGTCAAGCAGTTCAACGAAAAGACGGCCGGCCCGGACACCAAGGGGATGATGCTCCCCATCATCATCACCGTCTACTCGGACCGGTCGTTCGAGTTCAAAATCAAGTCGCCGCCCGCCGCGGTGCTGTTGAAGCTCGCCGCGAAGATTCCGCACACCAAGAAGGCCGGCGGGGACGTGATCCCGGCCGACTCGAAAAAGGGCGGCAAGTACAAGGGCTTTACGGTCACCGAAGCCCAGGTGACGGACATCGCCGTGAAGAAGATGAAAGACTTGAACGCCCGCGACGTGGAACACGCCGCGCGGATCATCGCGGGCACCGCCCGCAGCATGGGCATTACGATCAGCGGTTGATCGGACCCCGACCTATTCACCCGCACCACCAGCCAGTCTGAGTGGGAGGAGCCGACCCGTTCGGTTCCGCTAACGGAGTGCGACAGATGGCAGACGAAGTGAAGCCGGCCCCCGACGCAACGGGGGCTGCTAAGACCGCCCCGGTTCTCCCGGGCCAGGAAACGATCAGCGCCGCCAAGGCCATCGCCACCGCGGACGACAAGCCGAAGCGCAAGAAGACGCCGGGCAAGTCGCCGCACGTCGGCAAGAAACTGCGCAACTCGCGCAAGAGCACCGAACAGAAGGTCCGGGCACTGGCCGTCTTGCCGCTCCGGCAGGCGATCACGATGCTCAAGAGCTTCAAGAAGGCCAAGTTCGACGAGACGGTCGAAGTCCACATGAACCTCGGCATCGACTCGACGCAGTCCGACCAGATGGTCCGTGGCAGCGTGGCGTTGCCCAACGGCATCGGCAAGGCGGTCCGCGTGGCCGTGTTCTGCCAGGGCGACAACGCCGCCAAGGCCAAAGCGGCCGGGGCGGACTTCGTCGGCGGCACCGACCTCGTCGAGAAGGTGCAAAAGGAAGGCTTCCTCGACTTCGACGTGGCCATCGCGTCGCAGGACATGATGGGCCTCGTCTCCCGGTTGGGTAAAATCCTCGGGCCGCGCGGCCTGATGCCGACCCCCAAGGCCGGTACCGTGGTCGCCACCGGCGGCGACGTGGGCGCGGCGGTCCGCGAGTTCAAGGCGGGCAAGGTCGAGTACCGGTCGGACAAGTCCGGGCAGATTCACGCGGGCGTCGGCAAGCTGTCGTTCGACGACGCCAAACTCGTCGAGAACATCACGACCTTCGTCGAGACGGTCCGCGCCGCCAAGCCGAGCGGCGTGCGGGGCAACTTCATCAACGGTATCGCCATCTCGGCGACCATGATGCCCGGCGTCCGCACGTCGGTGTAACCGGCCCGACCCACCCGGCCCCGGCCGGCACCCCACACCGCCCGCACAAGGACCCCGCCCGATGAGCAAGAAGATCAAAGCCCTCGAACTGACCGCCCTCCGCGACTCCCTCGGCGCGGCCAAGGACTACGTCATCCTGGAACCGGTCAAGTGCGACGCCGCGGCCGACTACGAGTTCCGCCGGACGCTGCGCGAGAAGAAGATTCGCGTCCTCATGGTCAAGAACAGCTACGCCAAGAAAGTGTTCGGCGAACTCGAGCTGAACGCCGGCGACATCTGGAGTTCGACGACCCTGCTCTGCTTCGGCGGGGCGAGCATGAAGGAACTGTCGAACACGGTCGATACGGCCGTGAAGGCGTCGAAGAAGGACGCGAAGGCCGCCGAGAAGTACAAGGTCAAGACGGCCGTGTCCGACGGTTCGCCGGTGACACTCGAAGTCGCCAAGAAGATGCCGACCCGCGAAGAAGCGATCGGCAACGTTCTCGGCTGCGTGCTCGCCCCCGGGGCGAACCTGGCCGCGGCGATCCTCGGGGCCGGGGCCACGATCATGGCCGTCGTCAAGACGATCGAGACGAACGCCGAAAAGGCCGCGAAGGACGTTCCCGCGGTCGCCGAAGCCCCCGCCGCCGGTGGCGACGCCGCCCCGGCCGCTTAGTCCACTCCGAACCAACCGGCCGGCGGCTCGTGTCGTCGGCCTTTGAACCTGGCTATTACGCTTTGTCGCCGGACGCTTCACCGGCTTATGAGCACCATTTGAAAGGGACCGAACTATGAGCGCGATTGCCGAACTGGGCGACAAGCTGTCCAAACTGACCCTGGCCGAAGCCGTTCAGTTGACCGACTACATGAAAGAAACTTACAAGATCGAGCCGGCCGCGGGCGGCGGTGGTGGTGGCGGTCCGGCCGTTGCGGCCGCGCCGGCAGCCCCGGTCGCCGAGCCGACTGAGTTCAACGTCATTCTGACCGGCTTCGACGCCGCGAAGAAGATCGGCGTCATCAAAGTCGTCCGCGAAATCACCGGGCTGGGCCTCGGCGAAGCCAAGGCCGCCGTCGAAGGTTTCCCGAAGGAAATCAAGTCGAGCGTCGATAAGAAGCTCGCCGAAGAGATCAAGGCGAAGGTCGAAAAAGAGGGCGGTAAGGTCGAAATCAAGCCGGTCTAACGGAATTCGCTAAAAAATTACCCAGGGCGGGTGGTCAGTCCACTCCGCCCTGGGTATATTGTTGTTACTTGATGAATTCCAAGGAATTTCTGACGAACCGTACCGTTGATGCGCCGCCATGTTATGGCCGGGGCTTCGCGTTCGGTTCGCCTACCGTTGTTGTCCCTATCATCCTGGCCCACAACCTCCGTGGTGACGCCGCGAACATTCGCAGCCCTCACCCCGACGTGACGCCACAACTCGGAGCGCCCTTGCCTCGCACGACTCTTACTGCTCCTGCAACGGCCACCACGACTCGCACGTTCAACACCCTCGATTAGCTCGTTCGATTAGCAAACCGCACGCCGGGCAGTTCCCGGCGGTCCGCGACGCCTTGTTGAATTACCCAGTGAATACCGCATTCCTCCGCTAGTCGCAAGCCCCGTTGCCCATCCCGAGCAACGATTCGCCTGCCTGAGCGTGATCTTGTCCTCCCTACGGGTAAGGAGTCACACAATATGGCCATTCCCGCCGTCCGCATCATCGCCCCCACCGTCGAGCGCAACTTCGGCCGCTTCGGTGACGCCGCTCCGGTGCCGCCGCTCACGGACATCCAGACGCGGTCCTACGACCGCTTCCTGCAACTCGACGCCAGCTACGACAAGCGCACCCAGACCGGCCTCGAAGGAGTCATGCGCGAGATCTTCCCGATCGAGAGCTACGACAAGAAGATCAGCCTCGAATACGTCAAGTACGAACTCGGCAAGCCGCGCTACGACGCCGACGAGTGCCGCCAACTCCGCCTCACCTACGGCCGGCCCTTCCGCGTCTGGCTGCGCCTGCGCAAGGCCGACGGCACGGCCGTCGAGGAAGAGGTCTATCTCGGCGACATGCCGATCATGATCGGCGGCGGCGAGTTCATCATCAACGGGGCCGAGCGCTGCGTCGTCAGCCAATTGCACCGTAGCCCGGGCGTCGATTTCGTCGTCGAGCGCGAGGCCGACAAGGACATGCACTCGTGCCGGATCATCCCGGAGCGCGGCAGTTGGATCGAGATCAACTGCACCAAGAAGGACACCCTCGGCGTCCGCATCGACCAGTCCGGCAAGTTCTCGTCGCTGACCCTGCTCCGCGCGATGGACCCCCAGTACTCCTCGACGGCCGCGATGATCCGCGAGTTCTTCGCCGCCGAGGTGGAGACGGTCAAGCTGAACGCCAAGGACGCCCGCGCCCGCCTGGTCGGCGACGTGGAAACCCTGGTCCAGCCGATGATGGCCGTGGACGACGTGATCGACCCCGAGACGGGCGAAGTCTACCTCGACGCCGGCAAGCCGTTCTCGGCCGTCGCCTTCGACCGCGCCATCCTGTCGCAGTTGAAGGACGTGACGGTCATCCCGACGCCCAAAGACCCGATCATCCTGAACTCGCTGAACGAGGACGGCACCGACTCGCACGAGAACGCGCTGCTCAAGATTTACCAGCGGCTGCGGCCCGGCAACCCGGCCCAACTCGAAAAGGCCCGCGACCTGTTCCGCGAGAAGTTCCTCGACCCCAACCGCTACCGGTTGGGCCGGGTCGGGCGCTTCCGCATCAACCGCAAGTTCGACCAGACGGTCCCCGAGACCGAGATGACCCTGCGTGCCGTGGACTTCGTCAACGCCATCAAATACCTGCTCGACCTGCGGGCCGGCAAGGGCGGCGTCGATGACATCGACCACCTCGGCAACCGCCGGCTGCGCACCATCGACGAGCTGGCCGCCGACGAGATGCGCAAGGGCTTCCTGAAGCTGCGCCGCACCGTCCAGGAACGCATGGCGATCAAGGACGCCGAGGAGATGACGCCGCGGACGCTCATCAACCCCAAGTCCGTGTCGGCCGCGATCGAGTACTTCTTCGGCCGGTCCGAGTTGTCGCAGGTCGTGGACCAGACTAACCCGCTCGCCCAGTTGACGCACGAGCGCCGCCTGTCGGCTCTCGGGCCAGGCGGGTTGAACCGCAAGCGGGCGGGGTTCGAGGTGCGCGACGTGCACATCTCGCACTACGGCCGCATCTGCCCGATCGAAACGCCGGAAGGCACGAACATCGGCCTGATTTCGTCGCTCGCCATCTTTTCGGAGATCGACGAGTACGGGTTCCTGACGACCCCGTACCGCCAGTTGAAGGACCAGCGGTTGACGCAAGAAGTCGTCAAGCTGCGGGCCGACGAGGAGGCGCGGCTGAAGCTCGCCCCCGCCGACACGCCGACCGACGACAAGGGCCGCATCACGGCCGAGCGCGTCAACGGCCGCATCACCGGCGAACTCGGTTCGATCGCCGCCGCGCAGATCGACTACATCGACGTGTCGCCGAAGCAAATGGTCGGCGTTTCGGCGGGGCTGATCCCGTTCCTGGAGCACGACGACGCCAACCGCGCGCTCATGGGGTCGAACATGCAGCGGCAAGCAGTGCCGTTGCTCGTGACCGAGCCGCCGATCGTCGGCACCGGCCTCGAAAAAGAGGTCGCCCGGCATTCGGGGATGCTCGTCCGCGCCCAGGAAGACGGCGTTATTCACTACGTGGACGGCGAGCGCATCAAGGTCGAGGAGAAGGACAAGATCGTCCGCGAGTACGTGCTGCGCAAGTACCACGGGCTGAACGAGCGGACCTGCTTGAACCAGCGGCCCATCATCAAGATGGGCCAGAAGGTCAAGAAGGGTCAAATTATGGCCGACGGGGCCGCGACGTACCTGGGCGAACTCGCCCTGGGCCGCAACGTCCTGGTCGCGTTCATGTCGTGGGAAGGTTACAACTTTGAAGACGCCATCATCATCAGTGAGCGTCTGGTGCAAAACGACACGTACACGTCGTTGCACATCGAAGACTTCGACATCGAGATTCGGGAAACCAAACTCGGCAAGGAAGAGTTCACCCGCGACATCCCCAACGTCTCGCCCAAGGCCTTGAACAACCTCGACGATTACGGCATCGTCCGCGTCGGGACGTTCGTCAAGCCGGGGGACATCCTGGTCGGCAAGGTGTCGCCGAAGTCGCGCAGCGAACTGACGCCGGAAGAGAAGTTGCTGCACGCCATCTTCGGCCGGGCCGGCGAGGACGTGAAGAACGACTCGCTCGAAGTGCCGTCGGGCGTCGAGGGCGTGGTCATCGCCGCCCACCGGTACAGCCGCAAGGCGAGTATGACGGACGACGAGCGCAAGGAAATCGGCAAGCGCGAGAAGGACATCAACACGACCTACTCGGAGAAGATCGCCGAGCAGTTCCGCGAGTTCATCGAGGCCATCTCCGAGGTCGTGGACAAGAAGGAACTCAAGGACCCGAACACCGGCAAGCAGCTCGGGTCCGAGAAGGACGACGCGATCGTCTCGACGCAGGCCAAGGGGTTCAAGCTCGAATCCCTGGACGTGCGGACGCCCGAGAAGTCGAAGGTCGTTAACAAGATTTACGGCCGGCACTGGGAGCGGATTCAGTTCTTCATCGACGAACAGGAGCGCAAGCTGGCGTCCCTGTCGCGCGGCGACGAACTGCAGTCCGGCGTCCAGCAGATGGTCAAGGTGTACGTCGCCACCAAGCGCGTCATCTCGGTCGGCGACAAGATGGCCGGCCGGCACGGCAACAAGGGCGTGATCTCGAAGATTCTGCCCGAAGAAGACATGCCGTTTCTCAAGGACGGCACGCCGATCGACATCATCCTGAACCCGCTGGGCGTGCCGAGCCGGATGAACGTCGGTCAGATTCTGGAGACGCACCTGGGCTTCGCCGCGGCGAAGTTGGGCTTCAAGAGCATCACGCCGGTGTTCGACGGGGCCGACGAGGGCGAAATCCGCAAGGCGTTGAAGGAAGCGGGCCTGCCCGAGTCCGGCAAGAGCGTGCTGTACGACGGCCGCACCGGCGACCGCTTCGAGCAACCGGTGACCGTCGGTTACCTGTACATGCTCAAGTTGCACCACCTGGTCGATGACAAGGTCCACGCCCGGGCGACGGGGCCGTACAGCCTCATTACCCAGCAACCCCTCGGCGGCAAGGCCCGGTTCGGCGGCCAACGTTTCGGCGAGATGGAAGTCTGGGCACTGGAGGCTTACGGGGCCGCGTACATCTTGCAAGAACTCCTCACCGTCAAGTCCGACGACGTGGAGGGGCGCACCAAGATTTACGAGAGCATGGTCAAGGGCGAGAACACCCTCGAAGCCGGCACCCCCGCCAGCTTCGACGTGCTGACGCACGAGATCCGCGGCCTGGGTCTCAACATGCAATTGGAGAAGAAGCGCGTCGAGATGTGATGTGCTGTGCATCCGGCCAATGCACTCGGAATCTGCTTCTTCTGTAGCTGGCCTCTGTGAGGCCGGTCGCCTTCCTGGGTAGTCGGCATCGACTTAAGGGGACCGCAACCCGACCTCACAGAGGCCAGCTACAGAAGACTTTTGTCACTTGCTAATCAGGAGGCGATTCGTGCAAATGTCGGAGCGCGAAATCCTGAATGCACGCGTCGGCCACCTTCTTCACGAGTTTTTCATTCGCATCCGTGCGGGCACTTACCCTCGCAACCCTGGGGACGTAGACCACTCGGCCGAGTTAAATGACTTGGCGGACCTCGCCCACAACTTACCCCGATTCATCGTTGGCAATGACGAACACGCGGTGCGTTCGCCGAAACAGTTGCGAGATGAAGTTCTCGCCCACGTCGGCAAGTTTTACCCGGAACTTGCGGACTCTACACAGCACCGGTATCTGATGTTGCTCGACCTCGACTCGAACGAGTTCATAGCTCGGTACTGCGACCAAAAGTGGCACTCGGCCTGACCGGTCGTCCAGATGACGTGATCGACCGCTGACATTGCCTACGACTACAGACCGCACACTCCTGGGGACTTTTCATACATGAGTACGCCCGCCCCGCTGTCCGCCGCCGCCATTGCCGAGGCGAACAACTACGACCGCATCAACGACTACGGTGCCGTGCGCATCAGCTTGGCAAGCCCGCACGACATCCGGTCGTGGTCCTTCGGCGAAGTCAAGAAGCCGGAGACGATCAACTACCGCACCTACCGGCCGGAAAAAGACGGCCTGTTCTGCGAGCGCATTTTCGGGCCGGAAAAGGACTGGGAGTGTACCTGCGGCAAGTACCGCGGCATGAAGTACAAGGGCATGATCTGCGACCGCTGCGGCGTCAAGGTGACGCACAGCCGCGTCCGCCGCAAGCGCATGGGGCACATCGAACTCGCCGCCCCGACCGTCCACATCTGGTTCTTCAAGGCGATGCCGTCCCGCCTCGGCACCCTGCTGGACATGAAGACCAGCTCGCTCGAAAAGATCATCTACTTCCAGGATTACGTCGTCATCGACCCCGGCGAGACGCCGTTGAAGGAGCGACAACTCCTGACCGAAGACGAGTTCCGCCACTACCGCGCCGAGCACGGCGACACCTTTGAAGTGGACATGGGCGCGGAGGCCATCAAGAAGCTTCTGGAGAAGCTCGACCTCGTGGCCGTGTCGCGCGACCTGCGCGAGCGGCTCGACGCCGAAATGCTCAAGGGCTTGAAGGCGTCGAAGCAGCGGACGAAGGACCTCGTCAAGCGGCTCAAAACCGTCGAGAGCCTGCGCGACTCGGCCAACAAGTGCGAGTGGATGGTCCTGGAGTGCATCCCGGTCATCCCGCCCGACCTGCGGCCGCTGGTGTTGCTGGAGTCCGGCAACTTCGCCACGTCGGACTTGAACGACCTGTACCGCCGCATCATCAACCGCAACAACCGGCTCAAGAAGCTCGTCGATCTCAACGCGCCGGAGGTCATCATCCGCAACGAGAAGCGGATGTTGCAACAGTCCGTCGATGCGCTGTTCGACAACAACCGCTGCAAGCGTCCCGTGTTGGGATCGTCCAACCGGCCGTTGAAGTCGCTCACGGACATGATTAAGGGCAAGCAAGGCCGCTTCCGCGAGAACTTGCTGGGCAAGCGGGTCGATTACTCGGCCCGGTCGGTCATCGTCGTCGGGCCGGAACTCAAGCTGCACCAGTGCGGCCTGCCCAAGAAGATCGCGCTCGAGCTGTACCAGCCGTTCATCATCCGCCGCTTGAAGGAACTCGGCCACGCCGACACGATCAAGTCCGCCAAGAAGATGTTGGAGCGCAAGGAAGACCAGGTCTGGGACATCCTCGAAGAGGTCACGAAGCACCACCCGGTGCTACTGAACCGTGCCCCGACGCTGCACCGCATGGGCATCCAGGCGTTCGAGCCGACGCTCATCGAAGGCAACGCCATCCGCATTCACCCGCTGGTGTGCAAGGGCTTCAACGCCGACTTCGACGGCGACCAGATGGCCGTCCACCTGCCGCTGTCCATCGAGGCGCAGGTCGAGTCCTACGTCCTGATGATGTCCACGAACAACATCTTCAGCCCGGCCAACGGCAACCCGATCATCACGCCGTCGCAAGACATCGTGATGGGCTGCTACTGGGTCACCGCGTCGCGCGGCGAAGAGGGCGAGAAGGTCGAGGCCGGCGAGGGGATGCTGTTCCACTCGCCGCAAGAAGTGTTCCAGGCCCACGCCGAGGGCAAGTTGGGCCTGCACGCCCGCATCCAGGTCAAGCTGCCGCTCGACAAGCTGGTCGTGAGCGAGGTCAAGAACGACCGCGGGGCCAAGGTCGCCGAGGAGATTCCGCGGAAGCCGAACGGCCTCGTGCGGACCACCGTCGGCCGGGTCATCTTCAACGACATCCTGCACGCCAAAATGGCCTTCTATGACCTGGCGTTGGGCAGCAAGTACCTGTCGCGCATCATCGCCGACTGCTACCAGGTACTCGGCCGCCGGGACACGATCACGCTGCTCGACAAGATGAAGGAAATCGGCTTCCGCGAGTCCACCAAGTCGGGCCTCAGCTTCGCGTCGAGCGACCTGCGGACGCCGGACGCCAAGGACGAGATTCTCCGCCGCAAGGAGAAAGAAGTCGAAAAGTTCCGCAAGCAGTACGAGCGGGGCCTGATGACCAACGACGAGCGGTACAACAAGACGCTCGAGCAGTGGAACGAGGCCCGCGAAGAGATCACCAAGCAGCTCATGACCGACTTGGCGGCCGACCGCCGGCCGGACGAGACGGGCCGCGTCGTGCCGTACCTGAACCCCATCTACCTGATGGCCAACTCGGGTGCCCGGGGCAGCATCGAGCAGATCCGCCAGTTGGCCGGTCTGCGGGGTTTGATGGCCAAGCCGTCGGGCGAGATCATCGAAACGCCGATCAAGAGCAACTTCCGTGAGGGGCTGAACGTCCTCGAATACTTCAGCTCGACGCACGGTGCCCGTAAGGGTCTGGCCGACACCGCGCTCAAGACGGCCGACTCGGGCTACCTGACGCGCAAGCTCGCCGACGTGGCTCAGAACGTCGTCGTGACGATGCACGACTGCGGCACCACGCAGGGCACGACTAAGGGGATCATGTACAAGGGCGACGCGATCGACCGGCCGCTGTACGACGCGGTCCGCGGCCGCGTCAGCCGGAACACGATCTACCACCCGACGACGGGCGAGGCGCTGATCGAAGAGAACGAGATGATCTCGCCCGAAAAGGCGAAGCTCATCGAGCGGCTGGGCCTGGACAAGATCACGGTCCGCAGCCCCATGTACTGCCAGGCGACGCTCGGCATCTGCCGGCTGTGCTACGGCATGGACCTGGCCACCGGGGCGCTCGTCGAAGAGGGCATGGCGGTCGGCATCATCGCCGCCCAGTCGATCGGCGAGCCGGGCACGCAGTTGACGATGCGCACCTTCCACATGGGCGGGGCGGCGTCGTCCAAGGACTCCATCGACACGGAGTACAAGTCGAAGAAGGGCGGGGTCATCCAGATCGAGCGGATCAAGGTCGTGACGAACGACCAGGGGCAGAAGATCGCGCTCGCCCGGACCGGCGAAATCCTCGTCCTCCGCGGCAAGCTCGGGCCGGTCGTCGAGCGCTGCTCGGTGCCCAACGGGTCCGAAATGCTCGTCACCGAAGGCCAGGAGATTCCCGAGGGAACGGTGCTGGCCAAGTGGGATCCGCACAGCCTGCCGATCCTCTGCGAAGAGGGCGGGAAGGTCCGCTGGGTGGACATCAAGGAGGGCGAAACCCTCCGCCGCGAGCGGGACGCCGTCACCGGCGTGGACCGGTTCACGATCATGGAGCACAAGGGCGACCTGCACCCGACGATCCAGATCGAGGACGCCAAGGGCAACGTCCTGCTGTCGTACTTCATCCCCGAGAAGGCCAACCTGCAAGTCGTCGATAAGCAGAAGGTGTCGGCCGGGGCGCTGCTGGCCAAGATGCCCCGCGAAGTCTCGAAGCAGCAGGACATCACCGGGGGCCTGCCCCGCGTGACCGAACTGTTCGAGGCCCGCCGCCCGCGCAGCCCGGCCGTCATGGCCGAGGTGTCCGGCAAGGTCCGCATCGGGGACAAGAAGCGCGGCAAGCGCATCATCTGGATTCAGCCCGAGACGGACGACGGCAAGGTGACCGGCGAGGAGCGCGAGCACCAGGTGCCGGCCGGGACGAACCACCGCGTCAACACCGGCGAGTACGTCAAGGCCGGCGAGCCGCTCGTCCCCGGGCCGCTCGTCCCGCACGACATCCTCCGCGTCTCGGGGACCGAGGCCGTCCAGGACTACATGACCCGCGAGGTGCAGGCCGTGTACCGCCTGCAGCGCGTGGACATCGACGACAAGCACATCGAGATCATCGTCTCGCAGATGCTCCGCAAGGTGAAGGTCGAGACGATGGGCGACACCGGCCTGCTGCCGGGGTTGGTCATGGACAAGTTCGCGTTCCAGGCGGTCAACGAGCGGCTCGTCAACGAGTGCGTGAAGGTGGTCGATCCGGTCACGTCGAACTTCCGCCCCGGGCAGATCGTCTCCCGGGACGCCTTCGAGGAGGAGCGGGCTGCGTTGCAAGCGACCGGCAAGCGCAAGCTGCCGAGCTTCGAGACGCCGAAGCCGGCCGAGTCGTCGGTGCAGCTCTTGGGCATCACCAAGGCGGCCGTGCAGTCGGACAGCTTCATCAGCGCCGCGTCCTTCCAGGAGACGACGAAGGTGCTGACCGAAGCGGCCCTGGCCGGCAAGGTCGATTACCTGGTGGGCCTCAAGGAGAACGTCATCCTCGGGCACCTGATCCCGGCCGGCACCGGGTTCAGCGTCCACCACTCGTCGGAGGTGCGGATCAACTCGGCGGAAGTCCAGTACGCCCCGACGTTGGTCGCCGCGCAGTAACTCGGCGGGCGCGACGCCCACCACACCGAAGGCGGTCGGGGTCAATCCCGACCGCCTTCGTTCGTTTCCCGGACGCGGTCGAAGAAGGCGCAGTGCTGCCGGGCGACGACCGGCCAGGCGTACTCCGCCAGCGCCCGGTCGCGGCCCTCGGCGGCGTAGCGGAGTCGGCGGGCCGGGTCGTCGATCACCGCCCCGAGCGCTTCCGCCCAGGCGCTCTCGTCGGCTTCGGGGACGACGCCGCCGGTCGCGCCGACGACGTGCGGGATTTCGCCGGAGTCGCTCCCCACCACCGGCACGCCGGCGGCGAAGGCTTCAATGAGCATCCGGCCGAACTGCTCCTTCCAGTGCCGCGTCGTTTGGCTCGGGCAGGCCAGTACGTCCATCGCCGCGAGGTACGCCGGCACCCCGGCGTGGGTCACGTCGGAGCAGACGCGCACGGCGTCGGGGTGCCGCGCGGCCCAGGCCCGCAACGGCGTCTCCAGCCGGCCGGCCCCGACGAACAGCGCCCGCCACGGCGTCTTCACCCGGTCGAGCGCGGCCGTGAGCACGTCCAGACCCTTCTCGGGAACGAACCGGCCGAGGAAGCCGACGACCGGCGGCCCGGCGGGCGACCAGCCGAGGCGGCGGAGCGTGTCGAGGCGGGCGGTGGGGTCGGGCCGGAAGCGGTCGCAATCGACGCCCAACGGCACGCGGGCGTGCGGCCGGTCGGCGTAGTGCGGCCGGCTCAACAGGTTCGCTTCGACCGTGCGGCCGGGGCAAATCCAGCCGGCCGCGCGCCGTACCGAGTAGCCCTCGAACCAGCGGAACGGCAGTGGGTACTTCTTGTTCAGGGATTGCGCCGTGCGGTAAATCAGCGGCGTTCCGCGCGGCGTCCAGTGGGCGACCTGCGCCCCGGCGAGGATGTACGGCTCCTCCCAGCAGTGGACCATGTCCCAGCCCCGGGCGAGCAGACTCTTGAGGGCGTGGCCGTAGACGAAGGTGTGAATTTGCCGGCGGTTGTACGTGGCGATCCCGTGGACCGTCACCGGTTCGTCGGGACCGACCGTCAGCCGGGTGGCCCGCAGGTCGCGGCCGGCGGCGGTTCGCCACGGTGAGGCGACCTCGACCCGCCAGCGCTCGCCGAACTCGCGTTGAATGGTGTGGGCCAGCGCCCGGTTCGCCTCCACCGTGTACGAGTGGCCGAGGGAGAGTAACCGGAAGGGGCGGGCCATCGAGTCTCGTGAGTGGGGGGAAGTGTCCTACCGCGACCGGCCCGACATGCCGGAACCTAAGAAGCAGTGTAAGAATCTACGGCGGTGCCGCGCGGGCGAATTGCTCCGTCGGGGCCAATTTTTGGCAAAGTGGCCTGGAAAGATCGCACATTTCTGCTTGAATATCGTTTCCGATTGGGCCAGTCCGTATTCCGGCACGGGCACCAATCTTCGACACTCCGACGACACGCTTTGTTGGTACAGGTAAGGGCCGCGTAATGCCGACGATCAATCAACTGGTCAAAACCCCCCGCGTCCCGCAGAAGTCGAAGCCGAAGCACCCCGCCATGCAGGGCTGCCCTCAGCGTCGCGGCGTCTGCACGGTCGTTAAGACGATGACCCCGAAGAAGCCGAACTCGGCCCTCCGAAAGGTCGCCCGGGTCCGCCTCTCCAACGGCATCGAAGTCACCGCCTATATCGGCGGCGAAGGGCACAACCTGCAAGAGCACTCGATCGTGCTGGTACGCGGCGGCCGCGTCCGCGACTTGCCGGGCGTCCGCTACCACATCGTCCGCGGCGTCCTCGACTGCCAGGGCGTCCCGGACCGCAAGCAAGCCCGCTCGAAGTACGGCACCAAGAAAGAAGGCAAGTAAGCACTCATGGGCACCAAGAAGTTCACGGCCAGCAAAGAGACCCTGGCCCCCGACACCCGCTACGGCTCGCTGCTCGCCAGCAAGTTCATCAACTGCCTCATGCACGACGGCAAGAAGGCGACCGCCACGCGCGTCTTCTACAACGCCATGGACCAGATCAAGAAGCGCATCCCGGACGCCGACCCGATCGAGATTTTCAAGGCCGCCATCGAGAACGTCAAGCCGACCCTCGAAGTCCGCAGCCGCCGCGTCGGCGGGGCGAACTACCAGGTGCCGATGCAAGTCCGGCCGACCCGCCAGCAGTCGCTGTCGATCCGCTGGATCCTCGGGGCGATTCGCGGCAAGACCGGCCGGCCGACGTACATGCGCCTGGCCGACGAGTTGATGGCCGCCGCCCGCCGCGAGGGCGAAGCGATGGCCAAGCGCGAGCAGACGATCAAGATGGCCGACGCCAACAAGGCGTTCAGCCACTTCGCCTGGTAACGCCCGCCACGCCGACGGTCTCGAAGGGTCAGGACTGGGGACGCCCCCTATCCCGGCCCTTCTTGCGTTCCCGCCTTGAAAACGTTGCCGAGGAATCCATGCACGCCGACACCCTCATCGACGTCCTGAGTCTCCTGATCCGCGGCACCGTACTCAACGGGAGCGATCGGTTCACGCCCTTCGTTCTCGAATTCCTGGGCAAACTCCGGGCCGAGTACCCCGGGTTCCCGCAACTCCGGGCCGCGATCGAACTCGACTTCCCCAGCAGCCCGTTCCTGCGCGCCGCCACCGCGACCCGCGCGGCCGTCCCCGCTCACGACCCGGACGAGGTCGTCCAGGACTTCGTCACCCGCGTCATCGGCATGGGGGCCTACGAGGCGTCCCACCCCAACGGCATCGTCAACCGACACTTCGGCGACTTCCACATCAGCCTGCGCGAGCACCCGTTCCCGGTGTCGCTCGCGTTCGGCGAGATGAAGTTCTTCCGCCGACTCCTCGCCGGCCTCCGCAAGCCCGAGGTACTCACCGTCCTGGAGATCGGCACCGGCTTCGGGGTGTCGTCCGCCTTCCTGGCCTACTGCGCCGCCGCGGACGGCCAACCCTGTGCCGTGACGACAGTCGACCCGTTCGTCGAGGACCGCCACTCGGACCACTCGACGGTCCTGGCCCCCGGGTACGACGCCGACGCAGTCGATTACTCAAGAAACCTCTCGTACAACTCGTTCCAGGCGTTGCGCCGCGAGTTCCCCGAGTCGGCGGTCGAGCAGGTCCTCGATTTCTCGCCGCGGTGTTTCTCCCGGCCGGACCTCGCGGACCGGAGGTTCGACCTGGTGTTCATCGACGGCAACCACTTCGACGACCAGCCGTCCGAGGACTTCTTCGGGTGCCTGCCGTTGACCCACCCCGGCACCGTGTTCGCACTGCACGACTCCCACGCCCCGGGCGTCGAGCGGTTGCTCGTCCGACTCCGGGCCGGCCCGTGGAGCATAGCGACGCACGCCACCAGTTGTAACCTGTGCGTGGTCACCCGCGCGGCGGACGCCGCGCACCCGGCGGGCTAGCCGGGCGCATCTTCATCTCGGTAATCACTCATGGCGAAATCGACTTCTTCGGACCTCGCGCTGATTCGCAACCTCGGCGTCATCGCGCACATCGACGCGGGCAAGACGACGACGACCGAACACCTCCTCTTCTACGCCGGGGCCAAGCACAAGCTCGGCGGGGTCGATGAGGGCACGACCGACACCGACTACGACCCCGAGGAGCAAGAGCGCGGAATCACGATCTACTCGGCGTGCGTGCCGTTCTCGTGGCGCGGCTTCACGGTCAACCTGATCGACACCCCCGGCCACGTCGATTTCACGGCCGAGGTCGAGCGCAGCCTGCGCGTCCTCGATGGCGCGATTTGCGTCTTCGACGCGCAGAAGGGCGTCGAAGCCCAGTCCGAGACCGTCTGGCGGCAGGCCAACAAGTACGGCGTCCCGCGGCTCATCTTCGTCAACAAGATGGACGTGGTCGGGGCCAACTTCGTCCAGGCGATCAAGAGCATCCACGACCGGCTGACGCCCGATTTCGAGACGCAGGGCCGGCCGGTGCCGGTCGTGATTCCCATCGGCAGCGGCTCGCCGGGCGACAGCGGCACGCCCTTCCGCGGGGTCATCGACCTGATCGAGATGAAGGCGATGTTCTTCTCGCCCGACGACTACGGCAAGACGGTCACCGTCGAGGGAATCCCCGAGGAGTGCCTGGCCGACGCGAAGAAGTATCGCGAGCAGCTCTTCGACGTGCTGACGCAGTTCGATGACGCCGACGACATCACGAGCCTCGTCCTCGACGGCCAGGATCCCCCGGCCGAGGTGGTGCGTCAACTCGTCCGCGCGCTCACGTTGAAGCGGACCATCTACCCGGTGCTGTGCGGTAGCGGCCGCGAACACGTTGGCGTGCAACCGCTGCTCGACGCGGTGACGTACTACCTGCCGTCGCCGCTGGACCGCCCGCCGGTCGTCGGCAAGCACCCCAAGACGGGCAAGGAGGAGCGGCGGAAACCGGACCCCAAGGAGCCGTTCTGCGGGCTGGTCTTCAAGGCGTCGTGGCACCCCAACGGCCACCGCTTCTTCATTCGCGTCTACTCGGGAACTCTGCGGCCGAACTTGCGGGCGTTGAACCCGGCCAAGGACGCCAAGGAGAACATGGCCAAGCTGTTCCACGTCCACGCCGACCCGAACCGCGGCCTCGAAGAGGTCGAGTCGGCCCCGGCCGGCGACATCGTCGCGGTGATCGGTCTGAAGGAGACTTCGACCGGCGACACCCTGTGCGACACCCTGCACCCGATCGTCCTCGAAACGATTACCTTCGCCGACGCCGTGGTCAGCCAGTCGATCGAGCCGGACTCCGGTGCCGACAAGGACAAGCTCACGACGGCCCTGGCGATGCTCCAACTCGAAGACCCGACGTTCAAGGTGCGGGCCGACAAGGACACCGCCCAGACGCTGATGTCCGGCATGGGCACGCTGCACCTCGAAGTGAAGCGGCACCGGCTCGAACGCGACTTCAAGTTGAAGGTTCGCGTCGGCAAGCCGCGCGTCAGTTACCGCGAAACCCTCGGCGGGCCGCGCGACGTGACGGTCGAAGTCACCAACGTCGGCCAGCGCGAAACCTACGCCAAGCTCGGCGTGCAATTCACGGCCATGAAGAGCCTCACCCCGGTGACGGTGACCAACTTCGTCGGTTCGGACGTGCTGCCCGTGGCCCTGGCCGCGGCCGCCGAGACCGGCCTGCGCGACGCCCTCCAGTCCGGCGGCTTCGGCTTCCCGATGATGGACGTGCAAGCCCGCATCGTCTCGGCCGCCTTCGACCCGATCCTCTCGACGGAAGACGGCTTCCTGCGTGCCGCCGTCGAGGCGTACCGCGAGGCGACCAAGGACAACACGGTCCTGTTAGAGCCGATCATGAAACTCGCGGTGACGACGCCCGACGAGTTCCTGGGCAACGTCACCGGCGACCTGTCCAAGCGCGGCGGCGTCATCCTGCACACCAATTCGCTGCCCGGGGCGATGAGTGAGGTCGAGGCGAACGTCGCCCTGGCCAAGTTGTTCGACTACGCCGACCGCGTCCGCAGCCTGAGCCAGGGCAGGGCGTCGAGCACCATGGAGCCGTTCGCCTACGAGCCGGCGTCGAACGAAGTCGTTCGCCAACTGCTCGGGGATTAAGCACGACCCCGGCGAGCCAAGAGCGTCAGCGACTGGAGGTCGAAACATCTCCAGTCGCTGACGCTCTTGGCTCGCCGGACTTTGCGGTGAGTTCGCCTTGACCGGCGGCGCGACATTTCGCACCATGCACGCCATGCTTTACGCCTCCGAGTCCGTGAGCGTCGCCTTCGCCGACGGCGTCGCCACGCTGGCGATGCGCTTCCCCGGTACGCCCGCGAACGCGCTCGACTTGACGCGGTTGCGGGAACTCGGCCGGGCATTCGGTGCCGTGGCGATCTGCCCGCACGTCGAAGTCCTGGTCGTCCGCTCCGGGTTACCGGCCGGCTTCTGTGCCGGCTTCGACCCGGCGATTCTCGGCCACCTCGAAACGACTGCCGACCGTGAAGTCTTCGTCGCCGAGGGCCAACGCATCCTGGGCCGGCTCGCGGCGTTGCCGTGCGTGACGGTCGCGTTCCTCGACGGCCCGTGCGTCGGCCCCGGCGTCGCGCTGGCAGCCGCGTGCGACTTTCGCTACGCCGTGACCGGGCCGGACGCCTGGTTCGGCGACGCCCCCGGCGGGCCGTGCTGTTGGGCCGTCACCCACTTCGCCCCGCCGGCCGGGATGCTGACGGCCCGCGAAGCCTGCCGCGCCGGGGCGATCGACGACGCCTTCTCCGCGCGGCGGGCGAACGTCGAGTTGCAACTGCACATCGACCGACACCAGCGGTGGCCGCGGAAACGAGTTCGACCGGCGACGCCGACGGAACTGGCCGACCGTCGGCAGGCGTTCCGCGACGGGGGGTTGACGCCGCCGACGGAGTTGCCCGTCTGGCCGACGGTCGATGTCGGCGTGGCCGCCGGCGACGAAGGGTGTTTCGGAACGGCCGTCGAAGTCGCCCTCCGCGGCCGGCGTGCCGTCGTTCTGGCCACCAGTGACGCCGCGTTGTCACTCAATAAAGTGGCGACGGGCCGCTTGATCGCGGAAGCAGTGCGGCGCGGCCGGGCGACGCCGCTGGAAGCCGAGCAGGCGACGGCCCGAGTCGTCCACACGCTCGACGGGGCACGGCTCGCCCGGTTGCCGCGCATACTCACGGCCCAGTCGGCGGCGTCGCGCTTCCTCAAGCTGTCGCCGTGGGCCACGGTCACCGACGGGACCGCTGCCCCGGTCGCCGTTTCGACGGCACGGAGTCGGGCGTCATGAGCGTGCCGAAGCTCGAGGAGCGCGTGCCACTGTTGATGGCCGGCCTCGTCGAACACTACCCGATCAGCGCGACGGCGTTGAACTTCACCAACACGCTCGAACTCGCCGTGGCGACGATCCTGTCGGCGCAGTGTACCGACGTGCGCGTCAACATTGTCACGCCGGCACTGTTCGCCCGCTTCCCGACCATTCGGGATTACGCCGACGCGACGGCCGCCGAGATCGAAGAGTACGTCAAGACGACGGGCCTGTTCCGCAACAAGGCGAAGAACATCAAGGCCTTCGCCGAAGCCCTTTTGAAGGACCACGGCGGCGAAGTGCCGCGGACGATGGACGAACTCCTCGCGCTGCCGGGCGTCGGCCGCAAGACGGCCAACGTCGTTTTGGGCGACGGCTTCGGCGTCCCCGGGATTACGGTCGATACGCACGTCGGCCGGCTGGCCCGGCGGCTCGGGCTGACGCGGCACACCGACGCCGTGAAGGCCGAGTACGACCTCATGCGGCTGATCCCCCAGCCCGAGTGGACGCACTTCAGCCACCGCATGATCCTGCACGGCCGGGCGATTTGCGCGGCCCGGTCGCCGCGCTGCCCGGCGTGCCCGTTCGCCGACTTCTGCCCGAAGCGAGGCGTCGGGACTAAACTTGTCGCACGCCCCCGCCGCCCGCTGGAATTCGAGTGACCCCGATGCGCACGCTGCTCGACCGCTTCCTCCGCTACGTGAAAATCGACACGCAGGCCGACGAGCGTGCGACGACTTACCCCAGTACCCCGGGTCAACTCGTGCTCAGCGCGCTGCTCCGCGACGAACTCCTCGCCCTCGGCTACGCCGACGCGCGGATGACGGAGTTCGGCATCGTCCACGCCACGATCCCCGGCAACGTCCCGGGTGCCCCGACGGTCGCGCTGAATTCGCACGTCGATACGTCGCCGGAATTCAGCGGCAAGGACGTGAAGCCGCAGGTGCTTCGCGACTATCCCGGCGGCGACATCGTCTTGCAGGGCGACCGGTCGCGGGTCATCAAGGCGAGCGAATCGCCGGAGTTGGCGGCCCTCGTTGGCAAGACCATCGTCACGACCGACGGCACGACCCTGCTCGGCGGCGACGACAAGGCCGGCGTGGCGATCATCATGGAGGTCGCCCGCATTCTGGCCGAGGACGCCGCGATCCCGCACGGCCCGGTCAAAATCGTCTTCACTTGCGACGAGGAAATCGGCAAGGGCGTCCTACACCTCGACCCGGCCGACCTCGGCACGGCGGTGGCGTACACGCTCGACGGCAGCGGCACCGGCGAAGTCGAAGGCGAGACGTTCAGCGCGGACAAGGCGACGGTCACGATTACCGGGGTGAACATCCACCCGGCGCTCGCCAAGGGCCGCATGACGAACGCCGTGCGGCTCGCCGGGATGTTCGTCGAACGCCTCCCCACCCGGACGCTCGCCCCCGAAGTCACGGCCGACCGCGAAGGCTTTTTGCACCCCTACCTGATCGAAGGCGGCGTGCCGAAGGTCACCTTGCACATCCTGCTGCGCGACTTCGACACGCCCAAGCTCGCCGACTACGCGGAGGTGCTGCACGCCATCGCCCGGCAACTGACCGCCGAGTACCCCGCGGCGGCCATCGACGTGGCGGTGACGGCCCAGTACCGGAACATGCTGGACGGCATGGCGAAGGAGCCGCGGGCCATCCCGCACGCCCTCGAAGCCGTCCGCCGCGTCGGTCTGGAGCCGAAGACGCGGGCGATCCGCGGCGGCACCGACGGCGCGCAGCTCACGGCCAAGGGGTTGCCGACGCCGAACCTGTCGGCCGGCGAGCACAACTTCCACTCGCCGCTCGAATGGGTCTGCCTCGAAGAACTCGAAGTGAATGTGGCGACGGTGATCGAGTTGCTGAAGGTGTGGGCCGGGCGGTAGCGCCGGCCGGGCCGGAACTCGCCGCTTCCATCGGCGGCAATCGTGCGGTATGCTACGAGTCTCCTGCCTTTCCCCCTTTCGCTGCTGGGTCTGCCATGTTCGCCGCCCTTCTTTGCGCACTCACACTACCACTCGCCGACAAGCCGGCCGCCGGCCTCACGCCCATTGCCGTGGCGACGCTCACCCGCAAAGACCCGATCGGCTACGAGAAGGACATCGTCCCCATCGTCGCCGCGAAGTGCCGCGTCTGCCACGAGGGCAAGACCCGCGAAGGCGACTACGACATGAGCACTTACGCCGCCATCGTCAAGGGCGGCAAGCGCGGGGCGAAGGTGATCGTACCGGGCAAGGCGGACGCGAGCTTCTTCTGGACGAGTAGCAGCCACCGCATCAAGCCGATCATGCCTCCGAAGTCCGAGAACAACTCCCTGACGCCCGAAGAAGTGGCCGTGTTCAAGCTGTGGATCGACCAGGGGGCGAAGGGGCCGGCCGTCGAAGTCCGCACGCGGGTCAAGGTCGTCCTCGGCCTGCCGCCGGAGTCGGTCAAGCCGGTCCGGGCCGTCGCCATCAGCCCCGACAAGGCGCTGATCGCCGTCGGCCGCGGTAACCAACTGCACCTGTTCGAGGCGAAAAAGGGCGACTACGTCCGGTCGCTGACCGACCCCGACTTGAAGACGCCGCAGGGCAAACCGGCGAACGCGGCCAACGTCTCGCTCGTCGAGTCGATGGCCTTCGCCCCGGACGGCAAGACCCTGGCCGTCGGGAGTTTCGGCGAGGTCGTGATTTGGGACGTGGCCGCGGGGACGATCCGCCGCCGGCTGACCGGGTTCGTCGATCGCGTGGTGACGCTCAGCTACTCGCCGTTCGGCCTGCGGCTCGCCACCGGCGGCGGGGCACCGACCGAGGACGGCGAGGTCCGCGTTTTCACCGCTGCGACCGGGGCACAACTCGCCGACATCAAGCCGTCGCACAGCGACACCGTGTTCGGCGTCGCCTTCTCGCCGGACGGCACGCTGGTGGCCACGGCCGGGGCGGACAAATTCGTCAAGGTCTTCGAGGTGCCGTCGGGTAAACTGGCGAAGTCTTTCGAGGGGCACACCAATCACGTCCTCGACGTCGGCTGGTCGGCGAACGGCAAGCTGCTCGCGTCGGCCGGGGCGGACAACCTCGTCAAGATTTGGGACTACGAGAAGGGCGAGAAGACCAAGGACATCCGTAACCACGACAAGCAGATCACGCGGCTCGTGTTCGTGCCCCGAACGCCGAACTTCCTGACCACCGCCGGCGACGGCATGTTGCGGACGTGGAACGTCGAGAGCGGCGGCACAGGCCGCACGTTCGGCGATGCCAAAGGGACGCTCGACGCCGTGGCCGTGAGCAACGACGGCCTGCTCGTCGCGGCCGGCGGCGAAGAGGGTATCGTCCGCCTGTACACTGCCGCCGACGGCAAGCTCGTGAAAGCGCTCACCCCGCCGGACGCCATCGCCCTGAGGACACGCCCGTGAATCGCCTCCTCGCCGCCGTCGCCCTGGGCTTCTCGGTTGCGCCACTTTCGGCAGCCGACAAGCCGAACGTCGTGCTGATCGTCCTCGACGACGCTGGGCAGCGCGACTTCGGCTGCTACGGCAGCACGTACCACAAGACGCCGCACACCGACGCCCTGGCGGCGGGCGGCGTCCGCTTTACCGAGGCGACTTCGGCCAGCCCCGTCTGCTCGCCGTCCAGGGTGGCGATCCTGACCGGCCGCCACCCGGTCCGCTACGGCCTGACCGACTGGGTGCCCGGCCAACCGCCGCGCCCGGGACAGCGACTCGTCGGTCCGAAGAACGCGACAGAGTTGCCGCTGGCGGCCGTCACGGCCGGGGAACTCTTCCGCGCGGCCGGGTATCGCACCGCCCACGTCGGCAAGTGGCACCTGGGCGGGCCGGGGTTCGCCCCGACCGAGCAGGGCTTCGACCTGAACGTCGGGGGCAGCGCCGCCGGCCACCCGCCGAGCTACTTCGCGCCCTACGGGCCCAAAATCCCCGGCCTCGGCGAGGCCCCCAAGGGGGAGTACCTGACCGACCGCCTCACCGACGAGGCGGTCCGGTTCGTCGCGGCCGAGCCGGGCAAGCCGTTCTTCCTGTGCCTGGCCCACTACGCGCCGCACACCCCGCTGCAGGCGAGGCCCGAAGTCGTCGCCAAGTACGCGCCCGGAAAGCCCGGTGCTCAGGGCAACCCGACCTACGCGGCGATGATCGAGAGCCTCGACGACAGCCTCGGCCGACTCCTGAACGCGCTCGCCGCCGCGAAGGTGGCCGACAACACGGTCGTCGTTCTGACGAGCGACAACGGCGGCCTGGCGACCCTGGAAGGCATGGCCCGCCCGGCCACCTTCAACGGCCCGTACCGCGAGGGCAAGGGCTTCCTCTACGAGGGCGGCCTGCGCGTGCCGCTGCTGATCCGTGCCCCCGGCGTCAAGCCGGCCGTCCTCGCCGGGGCCGTCGATGGCATCGACCTCCTGCCGACGCTGCTCGACCTGTGCGCTCTCCCCGCCGAGCCGAAAGACTTCGACGGCGTCAGTTTGGCGAAAGTCTTGCACGGGGTGGACGTGCCGCCGCGGAGTCTGGTCCACTTCTACCCGCACTACGCGAACCAAGGCGGCAAGCCCGGGGCGGCGATTCGGCGCGGCGACTGGAAGCTGGTCGTCGATTTCGAGACCGCCCGCGGCGAACTCTACAACCTCAAGACGGACCCCGGCGAGGGCCGTAACGTCGCCGCCGAGAACGCCAAGCTCGTGAAGGAACTCCGCGGCGAACTCGACGCCTGGATCAAATCCCGAGGCGCGAAAATGCCGACGACGAACCCCGACTACCGGCCGAACCCGCCGGACATGGACGGTGTCATCACCATGCACGCCAGAACGGCGACGGTGTCCGGCACGCAACTCCGCTACGAACCGCTGCCGCACAAGAACACGCTCGGCTACTGGGTCCGCGTCGAGGACACCGCCGCCTTCGACTTCACGGCCACAACGCCCGGCGTGTACACCGTCGAGGTGTTGCAAGGGTGCGGCAAGGGCAGCGGCGGCAGCGAGGTCGAGGTGAGTATCGGCGCGTCGAAGCTGACCTTCACGGTCAAGGACACCGGCGGCTTCCAGGCGTTCGAGCGCCGCCCCGTCGGCACCCTGACCGTCGAAAAGGGCAAGCAGACACTAGCCGTCAAGCCGTTGACGAAGCCGGGCGCGGCCGTGATGGACCTCCGCGAGGTGGTGCTGCGGCCGGCGAAGTGATAAGCTTGCGAGACGACGGACGCGTAACTCAGCGGTTAGAGTGCGGCTTTTACACAGCCGAGGTCGGGGGTTCGAGTCCCTCCGCGTCCAATATCGAGACTCCCCGGCGAGCCAAGAGCGTCAGTGACAACAGAAACCTCAATCGTCCGATTCGTCCTTGACATCGAATAGCGAGTTGGAAGCGGCCGGCTTACGCTGAAATGTCTTGATCACGAGCCAGTTGTTGCGGTGGTTGGCCATATTGCCGAGTACTAGAAAAGTATCGAGTCCTTTTTTGTACCCGTTAGCGCCCCAGAGTGCGTCGGGATTGTCCACGTACTCCGGCTTGCCCAAGAGCAAGAATGCGCCCCAGTCTCGTACTTGAAGTTTGTGATTCCCGCCAGCGTCCGAGAACTCGATGTAAGGCGCGAACTTGACCTTGGTCGGGTCGAACTCGGGCTTCCCGGACAGTCCGACTTGATCGGCCAAGTCGTCGAAGAGTGAGCGATGTTCCGGTTTGGTGTCCACCTGATCGCGTGGTTGCGAAACACCCTGCCATGCTCCTGCCTTGAGGAGCATAACGCCGATGGAGAGGCGACACTCGTTAAGGGTACGAATCGTGGGGACCACGCGGCTTTCGAGCCACTTGATCACGTTATTTGTGCTGACTTCAGGGGCTGCGCCCCAAGGTGTCGTCGTCGGACGCAACTCATCGACGACTCTCCAAGACTCCGACCGATTGTCTTCGGGGTTCCTTTGAAGATCGACAGCGTAAGTGTGGCGGGACTTAAAGCCGTTCGTATCGGCGTTGTTTTTAACGGGCAGCATCAACGGGTAGACTCGCAAGAACTGGTTGTTCATTGGTGAATAGCCCGCCATGCACACCCGCTTGCCGTACTTTTTCGACACCTCGGGGACCGTACGCCCAAGCGCGACGAAGTCGTCAAGGTGCATCGTGTTCAACGGGTGACTCCTTCGTGAGAGCGATGAGTACGTCGCCGTGACAGGGATCGGGATAGCACCAGCACCCGAGAACTTTCCCGCGTAGTTCCTCACTTCGCTTTCTCAAGCCCAACTTTCGGTGCAGGTATCGTCGAAAACTCTCAATAACAGTTTTGCGATCGCCATCGTCGCCAATTTCATACGGGTTACCCCATTCGGAACGGCGATCAATTCGTACATAGAGTCCCTCGGCCTCAGCCCACGCGATGAGCGCTTTGTCTTGTCGCAGGTTGGCGAGTACCGTCTGCCCATCCTCAACAAGCGACCGACGTTCTTCCTGAGAAGCCGTGAACTCCGCCAGCGGTGCCGCGCTCAACTTTCTCGCCATGTCTTATCTTACCTTATGATCCGGGATCGGGGACAGTCCGAGTGAGTTGAACCGATTCTGGAAACGGCTGCAACCGCAATCGGGTCGGCCCGTTCACATTAATGCTATCGCCTGGGCAACAGCGAGGGGTGATTTAGCATTTCACTCCGTCGTCGTCTCGATCATGCGGATGGCTTGCTCGGCGGCTTGGCGGAGGGGTTCGCTGGGGTCGGTTAGGGCCTGGCGGAGGGCGGGGAGGGCGGTCGCCGCGGGCGGGCCGATGCGGCCCAGGGACTGGGCGGCGTACAGGCGGCTGGCTTCTTCGGCCGGCGGGGGGGCGGGGGTCGCAGACGGGTCGGCGTCGGCCGGCGGGGGCGGGGGCGGGGCCGTCGTCTGCAACGACTCGATCAGGCCGGGCACGGCGGCGGCGGCGGCCGGGCCGATCCAGCCGAGGGCGAGGGCCGCTTCGCCGCGGACGAACGGGTCCCGGTGCCGCAGGTGGGTGAGCAGGGTCGGGAGCGCCGGCCGGCCGATCTCGCTCAGGGCTTTGGACGCCAGTCGGCACAGGACGATGTTCGTGCCCCGCATCGCTTCGGTCAGCCCCGGGATCGCCTCCACGGCGCGTTCGCCCAGCCCGCCCAGGGCTTGCGCGGCCCCCGACGCGACGCGCGGGTCGGCGTCCCGGAGGGACTCGCACAACGCCGGGAGTGCCCCCAACGCCACGGTGCCGAGCTTGCCCAGCGCCCAGACGCCGTTGCGGCGGACGTACTTGTCCGGGTGGTGCAACATGGCCACGAGGTGGGGCAGGGCGTCCGGCCCCATCTGGCCCATCGCCTGCGCGGCGGCCTCGCGGACGGCCGGCTCGGCGTCGTGCAGGGCGAGGACGAGCAGCGGCATGGCGTCCCGGGCCAGAGTGCCGAGGCGGCCGAGCGACCGGGCGGCGCGGGTGCGGACGTCGGGCGTCGGGTTGCGTAGGCCGCGGATCAAGTCCGGGAGTGGATCGTCAACGGTCGGCATCACCGGCGGAACCCAGCGAACTTCCAGCGTGGGCACCGGGGGCGGCACCGTCCGCCGAAACTTAGAACAACCCCCATGCGCCGCAACCCGAAACCCCGGATTGCGCGAGAACCGCGCCCGGCGCGTCGCGGGGGGATAAAAGTCGCGTCGGCGCGAAGTCGCCGGGCGGCTCACGACCTCAGCATGACAACCGCGAGCACAATTAGAGATGCGGCGAACGTCGCCGCGCCGAGGACGACGAGTCGCTTGGCGCGGGCGACGGCGATGACCTTCTGCGGGACGAACATCGCCCACGCGCCGAAGTCCGCCGCGGTCGCCGCCACGGCCGGGGCGGGGGCCGTCGCGTCGGGGTGTCGTTGCCACCAGGCCCGCGGCCAGCCGTACCGCATCACCAGCACCACCGGCCGGCACAGCGACCGCGTCTCGAAGCCGGCGAGAGTCGTCACGCTGGTCGTGAAAAACCAGTCGGCGCGTTCGAGGAACTTCACCCTCTCGGCGGGGTCGGCGTGCTTCGCGGCGTACTGGAAGACTTCGACCTTGCGCAAGTCCTGTGCCGCCCACGTCTCGTTGGGGTACTGCAACTTCTCCGGCGTCGAAAGGGTCGGCCGCTCGTGAACCACCATCCAGCGGGCGTAGTGCAAGAGCGTCAGCCGGGCGTAGGCGTACATGCGGTCGAGTTGTCCGCGCTCGATTTTGTGGTCGAGGTAGACGCCCATCGCTTGTAAGGTCATCGTGTAGAACCAGCGCAACTCGGCGTTGAGCAGGTCGAGCTTGTCGAGGTCTTGGGCCGGGTGGACGACGCGGCGGATGACCTCCTCGCACTTCGCCAAATACTTCGCGTCGGCCGTGAGTTGGTGCCCCACCAGCAGGGCCAGGATGCTGTTCGCGGCGGCGCGGCCGGGGCCGTGGTAGCCGCCAGCACCGGACTCCGTCGCCAGCCCCGTCGGCGTGCGGCTCAGCCACTTCAAGACCGTGCCGCGCGGGTCGTCCATCGCAATCACGAAGTCGGCCAGGCCGACGGCGGCGTTGCGATAACGGGCCTCGCCGGTGACGAAGTACGCCAGCACCAGCCCGGCGTTGTAGTTGTGCGACGCGCTCGGCCCGCCGCCCACGGCGTAGGCTTTTTTCAACTGCGCCGCCGTCTCGCCCAACTGGTCCATCTTCTCCGTGAGGCTCTCGACGGGGCCGCGCGTGAGCGACTTGGGGTAGCTGCGGTGCGTGCCGGTGTCGGCGTCGGCGTAGTGGTAGGTGTGCCAGAACAGCCCGCGGTTGTACGCCGGCTTGTCCGCCTCGGTGTGGTACAGGTCGATATCGACGGTGTGGTCGGCGCAGGCCAAGCCTTCGGTCAGCCGATTGAACTCGCCGGTGCGGAAGAACTGCACGAGGAACGCTGCGACGCAGTCGTACTGGTTGTTGTAGTGCGAGATCAGCGGCGTCGGGCCTTTGTGGGTCGTCGCCTCGTGGTCGCCGT
This sequence comes from Fimbriiglobus sp., assembly GCA_043745465.1. GTDB lineage: Bacteria > Planctomycetota > Planctomycetia > Gemmatales > Gemmataceae > Fimbriiglobus. The sequence continues at coordinate 3,501 of JAYTSV010000022.1, read as the reverse complement.
AAATGTCGCCGAAGTGCCGCCAGCCGTACTCGTCGATGCGCTCGCGCTTGGCCGCGAACGTGTCCGGCCCGGCGAAGGCCAGGTCGGCGAGTTCGCAAGCCAACGTGTTGGGGTCGGTGGCCCGGGGGGTGAGGTACGGCACCGCCCCGCTCGCGGCGTACCACTCCGGCGATGCCGCGATTTGCAGCGGGCTACGGCACCACGCCATCGGTTCGGCGGTGACCGTGTCCCGGCCGTGGGCGACGTAAAAGACGTGCGTCTTCTGCTCGCCGCCCTGCAACTCGTGCGGCCGCGCCTCGGTTGGGAACAGGCTCAGAGTCAAGCCGTTGGGGGCCACGCGGAGGGCCTTGGGGAAGTTCTCCCAGAAGTCCGGCAGCGCGACGCCGATGAACGTCTCCCCCGCTTCCAGGGTGGCGACCGGCGTTGCCCGCAGCCCCTCGAACGGTGTGCCGTCGAGCGTGCTTCGATAGCCCGGGAAGGCCATCGGCACGCGGCGGTCGCCGTCGAGGTGGTTCGACGACGCCCAGTTCGCCCCCCCCGACGACGCCTGGAAGACTTCGCCGTTGGCAACCGCCCTCGCCGGGGCGGTGTGCTCGACGCTGAGCGAGCCGTGCGGTACATTCCCCTTGGGAAACGGGACGAACACATCGACCGAGTCGAGGCTTTCGGAGCCGCCTTCGCCGAGGTCCCAGTTGCCGCCGGGGTGGTCGGCCGCCAGGGTGTTCGTGAGCGTCAGCGTGACGCGGCTCGTCGCCGTGCCGGGGAGTGGCCGCACCCCGACTTCGATTTCGAGGCCCAGCGAGAAGCTGAAGCGGAACGGCGTGCCGGTGTTCGGCACCGGCTCGTGCATCAGCACCGGTGGCGCGTGCGGCTCCATCCGCTGGCCCAGGACTTTGACCCAGAACTCGGGCACCGCCGGCAGTGGGAACGTCGGCTCCGGCTCGGGCCGGGGGGTCGGTCGGGCTTCTATCCAGTAGCCGGTCGGGCCGTTGCCGGCGGTGTTCAAGTTGGCGTCGAACAGGCACCAGCGGACCGTGCCGTCGGCCCAGCGGTCGAGCACTTTCGTCGTGAGGGGGTGCGTCGCGCCGTCGGGGCCGACGAGGTGGAAGTGGCTCCCGTCCGGCACCCCGTGCGGCCAGGGCAGGCCGAAGCGGACCGGCTCGCCGCGGCGCGGCCCCGGGTCGGCTCTCCAGGCGGTCAAGGCGGCGGACGAACGGGCGGACGGCGATTCGGTCACGGGTTTCTCGGGGGGCGCGGTGCGCGGGCACATCGTGGAGCATAATACACGCATGACCCCGAACGCCCATTCGCCCCGCCCGGTCGTCGTTTTCGCCGACGACTGGGGCCGCCACCCGTCGAGTTGCCAGCACCTCGTCCGCCGGCTGCTGCCGCGCCGCGAGGTCGTCTGGGTGAATACCATCGGCACCCGCCCGCTGCGCCTCGACCTCGGCACGGTACGACGGGTCGCCGGCAAGCTCCAGCAGTGGGGCCACGCCTACGCCGCGCCCGCTGACACCGGGTTGTCGCCCCGCGTCGTCGCGCCGAAGATGCTGCCGAGCTTCAAGGGCCTCTGGCGCGGCGTCAACCGCCGGCTGCTCGTGCGTGGTCTGCGCGGCACCTTCGACGCCTTGTCGCAAGCCCCCGTCGTCGTGACGACGCTGCCGCTGACCGCCGACCTGGTCGGGAGATTGCCGGCGCACCGTTGGCTGTACTATTGCGTCGATGACTTCAGCGTCTGGCCCGGCTACGACGGCGCGACGATGCTCACGATGGAGCGCGACCTGGTGCCGAAGGTCGATGCCGTCGTCGCGGTCAGTGACACCCTGGTGTCACACCTCGCCACCCTCGGGAAGCCGGCGCACCTACTGACCCACGGCGTCGATCTCGGCCACTGGCAAGCGACCCCGGCCGCACCCCCAGCCTGCCTCGACGGGCTAGAGCCGCCGTACGTCGTCTTCTGGGGCGTCATCGACCGCCGGCTCGACCTCGCCTTCGTCCAGCACCTCACGGCCAACCTGACGCGCGGCACGGTCGTGTTCGTCGGCCCGCGCGAAGACCCCGACCCGGCGCTCGTCAGCGGCCCCCGCCTCGCCCTCCGGCCGGCGTTGCCCTTCGCCGACTTGCCGGCGCTCGCGGCCGCCGCGTCGGTGTTGGTCATGCCGTACCTCGACGCCCCGGTGACGCGGGCGATGCAGCCGTTGAAGTTGAAGGAGTACCTGGCCACGGGCAAGCCGGCGGTAGTGCGCGACCTGCCCTCGACCCGCCTCTGGGCCGACGCCGCCGACCTCGCCGCAAGTCCGGAAGCGTTCACCGCCGCCGTGAATGCCCGACTGACGACGGGGCTACCGGCCGGTCAACTTGCTGCGCGGGGGCGCTTGCGGGACGAGGGTTGGGACGCCAAAGCGGATGAGTTCGAGCGGTGGATCGACGGGCCATGAACCGAAGAAACCTCACCCCCGGCCTGGAGTTCCCCACGATTAGAGCGGATTTCGACTTATTGTAGCGGATATCCGCTGTGGCGGATGTAGTCCGCGCACTCGCCCGGCTTGAGCGTCCGGGCGAGCGACCGCACCAGTTTCTTCACCCCGTCGATCGTCCGCTCTGCCGCCGCGCGGGCCTGGAGTTCCCCACGAATCGTGGACAGTTTCTAGCGGTGGGTTTGGTTATGCGTCCGCTCGTACTCCACCGGGGTGAGATACCCCAGCGTCGAGTGCCGCCGGACGCGGTTATAAAACACCTCGACGTACTCGAAGATCGACGCCCGCGCCTCCTCCCGCGTGGCGTAGTCCGCGTCGTGAACCAACTCCTTCTTCAGGCCGGCGAAGAAGCTCTCCACCGGCGCGATATCCCAACAGTTGCCACGCCGACTCGTGCTGCAGGTGGCTCCCGCCTCACTCGGCACCCGCCGATGGTGCCTGCTCGCGTACTGGCTCCCTCGATCCGAGTGGGCCACGAGACCCACACCCGGCCGGCGGCCCGCCACCGCCATCGACAGCGCGTCCACCACCAGCCGGCTCGTCATCGTCGCGCCCATCGACCAGCCCACCACCAGCCGGCTGAACAGGTCGATCACGACCGCCGGGTCCAGCCACCCCTCGCGGGTCGGGACGTCCGTCGCGTCCGCCACCCACGACGCATTCGGCTCGCCCGGCGTGAACTCCCGGTCCAGGACGTTCTCGGCCACCGAGTGCGGGTGGTTCGAGTCCGTCGTCCGCCGGAACTTGCGCTTCGTTTTCGCTGCGATTCCCGCCTCCCGCACGACCCGAGCGACCGCGTTCCCGCAGCATGCGTGCCCGCGGGCCACCGACTCGGCGTGCATCCGCGGGCTACCGTAGCGGCCCTTCCCCTCGGCGTGGAACTCGCCCACCCGCGCGGTCAACTCGTCCCGCCGGGTGGCGGTCTCGCTGGTCTCGCGGGACCGCCAGGCGTAGTAACCCGAACGGGACACGTCGAGCACCCGGCACATGGCCGTCACCGGCCACTCGGCCCGGCGTTCCTCGA
>JAYTSV010000021.1:0-10278 GCA_043745465.1 Fimbriiglobus sp. | reverse complement strand
TCCGCCGCAGGCGACTCGGGTTAGCCCGACGCGCTAGCGAGGGTCGAGCGGTCGAGGGCCAGGCTGACGGTCGTCGACAGTACGGTCGTCGATGGCCGGCGTTCTCGACGACCGTTCGACCCTCGCCAGCGCGTCGGGCTAACCCGAGTCGCCTGCGGCGGAGCCTTTCAACCCCGGAGTCCCCTCGTGTCCGGCATCACTTACCTTCAGGGCGACGCGACGTGCCCCCAGGCCAAAGGGGTTAAAATCATCGCCCACGTTTGTAACGACCTCGGCGGCTGGGGCATGGGGTTCGTGCTCGCCTTGTCGAAGCGGTGGCCGTCGCCGGAGGCCGCGCACCGGGCGTGGTTCGCGGCGGGCAAAGCTGGCGGGTTCGCGCTGGGGGCGGTGCAGTTCGTCCCGGTCCGGCATTACCTCTGGGTCGCCAACATGGTCGGCCAACGCGGCAACAAGCGGGGCAGTTCGGGGCCGCCGATCCGCTACTGGGCGCTGGCGTTGTGCCTGCAACAGCTCGCGGCCAAGTCGTTGGAGTTGGGGGCGTCGGTCCACCTGCCGCGGATCGGCTGCGGGTTGGCCGGGGGGGATTGGTCGAAAGTCGAGCCGTTGATCGACGAACACCTGGTCGGGGCCGGCGTGCCGGTGACCGTTGACGACTTCGCCTGACCGGACCGGGCGAAGTTCGGGCGGTCGCTGGATTTTGGCCCCCCGCGCCGGGGGAAAGAAAACTACAATCTCCCGTGTACCCCGCCCACTCCCTCGGACGGTCATGGACACCGACACCGCGACGCACCTCCTCGCCGCCTTCCGCGGGTGTGGCCTCCACACCGCCGACCGGCTCGCGCAGGCCGCCCACCTCCTCGCCGGCGGGGCCGACACGGCCGACGACGCGACGCTCGCCGAGCGGCTCTACACCGCGGAATTGCTCACGCCGTACATGTACCGCAAGGTCCGCGCGAACCGTACGTACGAGGTGATTTTTGGGCCGTACCTGATCCTCGACAAGGTCGGCGAGGGCGGCATGGGCAAGGTCTACCGGGCCGTCGAGTGCCCGTCCGGCCGGCTCGTCGCCTTGAAAGTCGTCCGCCAGCACCTGATGGCCAACAAGACGGTCAAGGGCCGGTACAAGAAGGAAGCGGCGGCGGCGGCGTCCCTGGACCACCCGAACGTCGTCAAGTTGTTCGGCGCGGACGAGATCAACGGCCGGTACTACCTGGCGATGGAGTACGTGGACGGCATCGACCTGTCGAAGCTGGTGAAGGAGTTCGGCACGCCCCCGCACGCCGGGCTGCCGCAGTACCAGGAGGCGTGCGAGTACGCCCGCCAGGCGGCGCTCGGCCTGCAGCACGCCCACGACCGCGGGCTGGTCCACCGGGACGTGAAGCCGTCGAACCTGCTCGTGTTCGGCGAGCGGGCGCTGCCCGGCACCACCGGCACCGCGCAAGTTAAAGTGTTGGACATGGGCCTGGTCCGCAGCCTGACCCCGGACGAAGACCCCGACGCGGCGGAGTTGACGCGCGACGGGACCGTCGTCGGCACCCCCGATTACATGTCGCCGGAGCAGGCGAAAAATTCGAGCACGGTGGACGCCCGGGCCGACCTGTACAGTCTCGGTTGTACACTGTACTACCTGCTACGCGGCCGCCCGCCCTTCCCCGAAGGCACGCCGATCGACAAGCTGTTGCGGCACCAACTCGACCTGCCGCCGGACCTCCGCGTCGAGCGGCCGGAGTTGCCGCACGGCCTCGTCGAGATCGTCAAGCGGCTGATGGCCAAGCGTCCGGCCGACCGCTACCAGACGGCCCGGGACGCCGCCGAGGCCCTGGCCCGGTACTGCGGGGCCGTCGCCCCGGAGCACGAACCGTTCTCGTTCACCGACGGCTTGCACGCCCCCGCGGCCGACGCGGCCACGCCGATCCCGGTCGGGGATGCGACGCCGGTCGCCCCGGCCCGCCCCCCGGTCCGGCTGCGCGTCGCCGCGCCCAAGTCCGACCGCTTGGCGGCCGCGCCGGCCGCGCCGATGCCGGTCGCCCCGGTGGCCGTCCGGGCGCGCGTCCCCGCCGCGCCGCTGTCATCGCGCACCCGCTCGGTCGCCATTCCGACACCGGAAGCCGCCCCGAGTTCGGACAGCTTGCCGAGCATGAACCGCACCCCGGTCCGCGGTGCGGCCGTGCCGACTCGCCGGCCCTCGGAATCGACGCCGCCCAGAAGCACGGCGGAGGCCGGCACACCGAAGGCGTCGCCCTGGGTACCGATGGCGGTCGTCGGCGGGGTCGCGGCGTTGGCCCTGGTGGCCCTCGTCGCGGCCGGCGTCTTCCTGGCCCGCACGGGCAAGACCGACCCCGAAAGCACCCGTCCGACGACCGTGGCCGCAGTCGTGCCGGTCGAACCGCCCGACGCCGGCCCGGCCGTCGTTAAGCCCGCGGCCGCGGTGCCGCCGGTTGCCGCGCGGCTGCCCGGCGGCGCGACCGGCGTTCTCGTCGTCCGACCGCAGGGGTACTGGCAGCGCTTCGCCTACGAGAAGTTGCCGGACAGCCGGCTGACCGAACACGTCGAGACCTGGACGCGCAAGCTCGGCCTCGACCCGCGGCGGTGCCAGCGCGGCCTGGTCGTCTTCCGCGGCCCGGCGGCGGCCGTCGTTGTCGAAGGGGCGTTCCCCCCGAGTCCCACGACCGGCACGCTCCCGGCCGCCGTCAACGGCTTGGCGCACGCCACGGCCCTCGGCACGACCGGGGATGCCCACGCCCTTGCCGCGACGACCGACTTTCTCGACGACCTGCGGGCGTGCCCGGCCGGCCCGGGGTCGCCCGACCTGGTGAAGGTTCTCGACGCGGCCGAGACCGGGGCCGGACCGGGGGACGAGCCGCCGCTAGTGCTGTTCGCCGCGACCGGCGGGTTCGTGCTGCCCGAGGGCGACACCCTCGCCACGCACGGCGTCCGGCAACTCACCGTGAGCGTCCGCCTGGCCGGCGACGACCTCCTCGTCCGGCTTGCCCTGCAGGGCAAGAGCAAGGCCGCGCTCGACGACTTCTTGAGCATCTACCTGGCGACCCGGATGCTCGAACAGCACCCCGCCGTCAAGCCGTTGATCGACCTGCTCGCGGGCCAGGACGGCCGGGAGGCGGTGGTCAACGGGGCGACCGAGTTGACGATCACAGCCCGCCTGCCGTGGGCCACAGCGCACGACACACTCGACAAGCTCTTGCCCGCGGCGACCGTAAAATAGCCGGCGCGGCGGGCGGTTAAAACCGCGGCGGTTCCTTGCGGACGAGTTCGTTCGCCGTGTCGAGGCTGTCGAGCGTCCCGGCGTCGGTCCAGTACCCGTCGAGGACGCTGTACCCCATGCGGCCCTCGCGCAGGTAGTAGTTGTTCACGTCGGTGATTTCGAGTTCGCCCCGGCCGCTCGGCTTGAGCGTCTTGATGACGTTGAACACGTCCGGCGGGTAGACGTAGATGCCCACCACGGCGAGGTTCGACTTCGGCTCCTTCGGCTTCTCGACGATGCCGGCGACCTTGTCCCCGGCGAGTTCGGCCACCCCGTACCGACCCGGGTCGTGGACCTCCTTCAAGCCGATCCACGCCCAGTCCGACCGCGAGTTGGCCTTCTCGACGAGCGCGACCAGCGGGTCCCGGAAGATGTTGTCGCCGAGCAGCACCAGCGACCGCGACCCGGTGCAGAAGTGTTCCGCCAGGCCGAGCGCCTGCGCGATGCCCCCGGCCTCGTCCTGGACGCGGTACGTCAGCCGGCAGCCGTGGTCCTTGCCCGACCCGAGCAGGCTGATGAAGTCGCCCATGTGCTCAGTCCCCGAGACGAGCAGAATCTCGGACACGCCCGCCCCGGTCATCTTCTTGAGCGGGTGGTAGACCATCGGGTACGGTCCGACCGGCAGCAAGTGCTTGTTGGTGACCTTCGTCAACTCGCCCATGCGGGTGCCCTTGCCCCCCGCCAAAATGACGCCGCGAATACTCATACTTCACCTATGTTGACATTGTTCAGGACACGGGGCTTGTAGTAGCTTAGGTATTCCTTGGTCTTGATGCCGGCGATCCAGACGGCGTTGGCTTGATACCAGGCGATCGTCTCGGCCAACCCGGTGGCGAACTCGACCTGCGGCGACCAGCCGAGGTCGCGCTCGGCCTTCGTACAGTCGATGGCGTAGCGGCGGTCGTGGCCCAGGCGGTCGGCCACGTACTTGATGAGCGTTTTCGGCTTGCCCAGTAGGTCGAGGAGCAGGTGCGTCAGGTCGAGGTTGGCCTTCTCGCAGCGGCCGCCGAAGTTGTACACCTCGCCGGACTTGCCCTTCCGCCAGGCCGCTTCCACGCCGGCGCAGTGGTCCGAGACGTGAATCCAGTCGCGGATTTGTTGGCCGTCGCCGTACACTGGAACCTGTTGGTCGTTCATCAGGTTCGTGATGAACAGCGGAATGAGCTTTTCGGGAAACTGGTACGGGCCGTAGTTGTTCGAGCAGCGCGTAATCACTGCGTGCAAACCGAAGGTGTGGTGATACGCCTTCACCAGCAAGTCCGACGCGGCCTTGCTGGCACTGTACGGCGAACTCGGGTCGAGCGGCGTCGTCTCGGTGAACAACCCCGTCGGCCCGAGGCTGCCGTAGACCTCGTCGGTCGAGACGTGGACGTACTTCTCGACCTTGAACTCGCGCACGGCGTCGAGCAGGATTTGCGTGCCCAGCACGTTGGTGCGGACGAACGGCCCGGAGTCTTCGATGCTGCGATCGACGTGGCTCTCGGCGGCGAAGTGGATCACGTCGGTGACGCCGAGTTTCATGGCCCCGCGCACGTCGTCGCGGTCGGTCACGTCGCCCTTGACGAAGCGGTATCGTGGGTGGCCCTCCAACCCGGCCAGGTTAGCCAGGTTACCGGCGTAGGTCAGCGCGTCGAAGTTGACGACGCGGGTGGTCTCGTCGGTCGCCAGGAGTCGGCGGATGAAGTTCGAGCCGATGAAGCCGCACCCGCCCGTCACCAATAGCGTGGCCATGCGGCCCCTTTCGTCGTCGTGGCAAAGTTGGCGGAATCGTCCGTCGGACGGGTTTGACTGCATCGGTTTAGCGGGGCGGGTCTCGCCCGTCAAACGGCCGGGGCTGTTATAATGGGAGAATGACACCCGACCCCGCCACCGTTGACGTGCCCCTGGCCGTCGGCCTCGACACCTGGCCGCTCAAGGTTCCGACCGCGAAACTCGTGCCGTTCGCGGTCGCCGTGCCGCCGGTCGCCGGCGACCCGCTGACGCTGGCCCGCCGCGCCGTCGAAGTGCCGTTCGGCATTGCCGCGCAACTCCGCCAGGCGGTCACGCCCGAGGACCGCGTCGCCATCGTCCTGGACGAGGGCATCCCGCACGCCGTCGCGGTGCTGACGGCCGTGATGGAACACCTCGTCAGTGCCGGGATTACGCCGGCGGCCATGACCATCGTCGTCCCCGCCGGGGGCGGCAAGGGCGACTGGCTGGACGACCTGCCGGACGAGTTGAGCGACGTGAAACTCGAAGTCCACGACACCGAAGACCGCAAGAAGCTCGCCTACCTGGCCACGACCGCCAGCGAGCGGCGCGTCTACTTGAACCGCAGCATCGTCGAGGCCGAGTTCGTCGTCGTCGTCACCCGGCGGCGGTTCGACCCGACCTACGGGTACAGTGGGGCCGAGACGGCGCTCTTCCCGATTTTGAGCGAGCCACAGGCGATGGTCGAGGCGGTCGGCAAGTTCACGTCGAAGCCGCCCGGCGAGGTCGTCCCGGCCGTGACCGAAGTCGCCGGGGAGGTCGTCTGGCTGCTCGGGATGCCGTTCTTCGTGCAGGTCATTGAAGGCTACGGGGACACGATCCACGACATCGTCGGCGGCCTACCGACGAGCCGCGAGGAGGGCGTCCGCCGGCTCGAAGCGAGCTGGCGTGGCCCGATCAACGAAGCCCCCGACCTGGTGATCGCTTCGCTGTCCGGCGACCCGAAGGGCCACAGCTTCCTCGACCTGGCCAAGGCGGCGATGGCGGCGGCTCGGGTCGTCGCCCCCGGTGGCCGGGTGGCCGTCGTGACGGCGGCCGCGCCGACGCTCGACGAGGGGGCGATGATCGTCCGCGGCACCGACGAGCCGGACAACGTCCGGCCGATCCTCCGGCAGCGCAAGCCCGACGACTGGCCGGCGGCGGCGCTGTGGTGCCGTGCTGCCCAGAAGGCCAACCTGTTCTTCGCCAGCCCGTGGCCGGACGAGGTCATCGAAGAGTTCTTCGCCACCCCCGTCCGCGGCGCGGGCGAATTGCAACGCCTGATCGACGCGGCCCAGCGCGTCCTGGTCATCCAGGACGCCCACAAAACCATCGTCGATCCGCCGACGGCGGACGAAGAATAATTCCCGGCGAGCGGCGGGTGTCAGCCCGCTGTTCCGACCCGGAACGGGGGACGCAGCGACAGGTAGTTGCAAGCGCTCCCAGTTCGGATGCGACGACCCATTCCAGGTTGGAACAGCGGGCTGACACCCGCCGCTCGCCGGGAATTTTGAGGACCACGCCCATGACCGACGATTACCTGGCCGCGACGACGGGGGCCGCCTTCTTCGACCGTTCGGCCGTCGGCAAGCTGTTGCTGACCGGGCCGGACGCGCCGACGGTCGTTCACAACGTCAGCACCAACGACGTGAAGGCGCTCGCGCTCGGCGCGGGCTGTGCGACCTTCTTCTGCGACGCCCGGGCCAAAGCGTTGTTCGCGGCGACCGTGTACCACATCCTGCACGACGGCGCGCACGCCCTGTGGCTCGAAACGGCCCCGGGGAAGGCGCTCGACCTGCTCAAGCACCTCGACCGGTTCGTCATCTCCGAGGCGATCGAACTGGCCGACGTGACGGGCCAGTTCGCGCAACTCCACCTGGCCGGGCCGCGGGCCAAGGACGTGCTCGAAGGGGCGCTCGCCGACGACCTGCCCGACCTGCCGGAGTTCGGCCACGCCGAGCGGACCTTCGGCTCCGCGGCGACGGTCAGCGTCCGCCGGCGGACGCTGTTGGGCGTGCCGGGGTACGACCTCGTCGGGCTGCCGGCGCGGCTCGAAGGGGTGGCGCGGATGCTCGCCGCCAACGGGGCCAAGGCGGGCACGGCGGAGACTTACGACACCCTGCGAGTCGAAGCCGGGACGGCGGTGCAGGGGGTCGATTTCGACGAGACCCGCTTCGTCATGGAGGTCGGCGGCGCGGCCCGGGCGGTGAGCTACGCCAAGGGCTGCTTCCCGGGCCAGGAGCCGATCGTCATGGCCCGGGACCGGGCCGGCCGCGTCAACCGGAGCTTCTTGCGATTGCAGGTCGATTCGCCGAACGCCGTGCCGGTCGGGACGGTCTTGAGGGCGGGCGACGAGGAGGCCGGGGTCGTGACCTCTGCGACGATCTCGCCGCGGACCGGCAGTGTCGCGGCGGGGTACGTCCGCTGGAAGCACGTCGAACCGGGGACGAAACTCACCACCGCGGCCGGGGTGCCGGTCACGGTGCTGGGTCCGCCGGTCTCGTGAAGTCGAGGTCCGGGTTGTACGCCTCCCGGGGGGCTTTCCGCCGGCGGGCTTGGAGTTTCTCGCGGAAACTCGGACCCGAACCTCGGCCGGCCCGGGGTGTCATGAACAAGCGGACCAGGTTGTAAAGCGTCAATCCGAGCGACAACCACCCGCCGAGCGACAAGTTTTCCGAGTTCAAGCGTTCCAGCAGGTGCCCGGGTGCCCACGCCTCGCGCGTGAACAGCGCCAGCGTCGCCGCGAGCCAGAACAGCACCATTGCCAGCCGTAACGACCGAGTGTCCACCGCCCTGCCCTCACTCCACGATTCCTTGAGACAGTATACCGCCCATGCTCTTGACCATCACGACGACCCACCGGCCCGCCACCGACCTCGGTTACCTGTTGCACAAGCACCCGGACCGCGTGCAAACTTTCGCGCTCAGCTTCGGCGCGGCCAGCGTCTACTACCCCGAAGCGACCGACGACCGCACGACGGTCGCCCTGGCCCTGGACGTGGACCCGGTCGGCCTGGTCCGCGACGGCACCTTCGACCGCCGGTTCACGATGGGCCAGTACGTCAGCGACCGGCCGTACACGGCGACTTCGTTCCTCAGTGTGGCCATCGCCCAGGTCTTCGGCAGCGCGCTCAACGGCACGTGCAAGACGCGGCCGGAACTGGCCGCCACGCCGATCCCGCTGACGGCCACCATCGACGTACTTCCCGCGGCCGGGGGCGAGGCGTTCGTCCGGGCCGTGTTCGAGCCGCTGGGCTACGCGGTCGAGTGCCGGGCGCAGCCGCTCGACGAACACTTCCCCGAGTGGGGCACGAGCCGCTACCTTTCGGTGACGCTGACCGGCACGCTGACGCTCGCGGAACTCCTCACGCACCTGTACGTGTTGATCCCCGTGTTCGACGGGCAGAAGCACTACTTCGTCGGCGAGGCGGAGGTCGAGAAGCTCCTGAACAAGGGGGCCAAGTGGCTGGCCACGCACCCGAAGCGCGAGGAGATCACCCGCCGCTACTTGCGGCACCGGCCGACCCTGTACACCGACGCCCTGACCCGACTCGACGAGGGCCGCGCCGACCCGGCCGACGGCGACGACGCCGCCGACGCCCCGGCGAAGGCCAGCGAAGCGTCGCTCGAAACCCCGCTGCGGCTCAACGACCAGCGCTACGAGACGGTGACCGACCTGCTGACGGCGAGCGGCGCGAAGACGGTCCTCGACCTCGGCTGCGGCGAGGGCCGGCTGATCCGCCGGCTGCTCCGCGAATCGCAGTTCACGAAAGTGCAGGGCGTGGACGTGTCGGTCGCGGCGCTGCAAATCGCGTCCCGCCGGCTGCGCCTGGACGGCCAGTCGCCGGCGGACCGGGACCGCGTGCAGTTGATCCACGGCGCGCTGACGTACCGGGACGCCCGCTTCGCCGGGTTCGACGCGGCCGCCCTCGTCGAGGTCGTCGAGCACCTCGACCCGCCGCGGCTGGCCGCCCTCGAACGGGTCGTGTTCGAGTTCGCCCGGCCGGGCACGGTCGTCGTGACGACGCCGAACCGGGACTACAACGTCGTCTGGCCGAGCCTGCCGGCGGGGAAGTTCCGGCACTCGGACCACCGGTTCGAGTGGACCCGCGCGGAGTTCGCGGCCTGGGCCGCCGAGGTCGCGGCGGCCCACGGGTACGCGGTCGCCTTCCACGGGGTCGGCCCGGGGCACGCCGAGTGGGGCACCCCGACGCAGGCGGCCGTGTTCACGGCGTGCTGACGGCGAGCCAGGAGCGTTAGCGACTGGAGGTGGCGAGTCGCGCCGGAATTGCCGGTTTCGCGGCCCGGCGGCGGCCATTCGCGTTCTACGGTACGGTGTCGGACGCCCCACTGACTTGGACGAGTTCCGCCATGACCCCGACCGCCGTCAATGGTCCCGCCAGCGCCGTGACGCGCCTCGCGGCGACGCCCGCCGACCCGCGCAAGAAGGCCCACGCCCGCCTCGCCGAGCGGATCGACTTGACCCGCAACCGGCACAAGCCGCTGACGATCCTCCGTGCCGAGGGCAAGCGCACCCTCGAACAATTCTACGACCAGGAAGGGACGGCCCTGACCCGGTCGGACCGCGACCGGCTCATCGAGGACATCCTGGCCGAGTCCGTCGGCTTCGGCCCGCTCGAAGAGGCCTTTCGGGACGACGCGGTCAAGGAAATTCTGGTCTTGAGCGCGGCGACCATTCTCGGTCGCAAGGCCGACGGCTGGATGCCCTTGAGCGGCCGCTTCCGCGACGACGACCAACTCCGCACGGTCCTCGCCCGGTGGGCCGACGCCGGGGAGGCTTACGTCCCCGGGGCCGCGAGTTCCGGCGGCTTCGACGTCCGCCTGGCGAACGGGTTTCGGGCCGTGGCCACGCTCCCTCCGACGATTCTGGAAGTCCCGCCGCAGGTCTGGTTGTCCCGGGCCGCTCCCGCGCCGCCGACCGCGCAACTCGTGCCGGGGAACGCGAGCGTCGGCACTGGGAGTTCCGTCAGCCCCATGTCCGGCATCCACCGCGGGGTCATGGCGACGCCGATGCCGCGCGGGTCCGGGCCGATGCCGCACCAGTCCGGCCGGCCGAACCTGAACACCGTCCCCGCGGCGGACAACCCGGACTCCGGCGTCATCAGCCTCGACTCGCTGACGGCCGTTCCGACCTATTCTTCGGGCGCGCAGGGCAGCCACGGCGGCCGCGGCCCGGGGAGCACGATCACGTCCGGGAGCATGTTCACCGACCCGCTGGCCAAGGTGCGCCAGCGGATCACCGGCGTCATCATCGGCAAGTTCGCCGC
>JAYTSV010000020.1:0-35741 GCA_043745465.1 Fimbriiglobus sp. | reverse complement strand
TACTTCTCCTTGAGGTACGCCTTCGCCACGAGGTCCATCGTCTGGTCGCCGCCGTCGAAGTGCGCGCTCGGCCAGCCGCTCGGCTTGTTCAGGCCGAGCAGGTGGTTGTCCTCGAACAGAATATCGAGCACGTCGGCGAACAGCACGGCAAGCCCTCCGAACGCTATAGTATTCGGTGCTACCGGACGCGCTCAGGGGGATTCATGAAGACCGCCACGAAGGTCGCTGTCCTCGGGGGTTCGGGCTACACCGCCCTCGAACTCGTCAAGATTTTGTTGCGCCACCCGCACGCCGAGATCGTGGCGATCACCTCCCGCGATTCGCAGCCGATCAGCGACGCCCACCCGTCGCTGTTCCGCCGGCTCGACCTGCGGACGGAGCCGTTCGACGCCGACAAGTTGCAGGCGAAGGGGGTCGAAGTCGCCTTCGGCTGCCTGCCGCACGGCGCGAGTGCGGAGGCCGTCGCGCCGCTGCTGGACCGTGGCATCCGCGTCATCGACCTGAGCGCCGACTACCGCCTGCGCGACGCGGCCGTTCACGCCAAGTGGTACGGCGAGCCCCACCATGACCCCGTGAACCTGAAGCATGCCGTGTACGGGCTGCCGGAGTTGCACGCCGACGCCATCCGCACAGCGTCGCTCGTCGCCAACCCCGGCTGCTACCCGCAGACGGGTATCCTCGGTCTGGCCCCGCTCGTCCACCACAAGCTGATCGACTTGACGGACATCATCGTCAACAGTTGCAGCGGCGTCAGCGGGGCCGGCCGCACGCCGAAGCTCGCGGCGCACTTCCCGGAGTGCAACGAGAGTGTGGTGGCGTATGCCGTCGGCACGCACCGCCACACGCCGGAGATCGAGCAAGCCTTGAGCGACATCGCCGGGACGCCCGTGGAGGTGATCTTCACGCCGCACCTCGTGCCGATGGACCGCGGCATCCACTCGACGATCTACGCCACCCCGACGCGCCCCGTCACCGAAGCCGAGTTGACACAACTCTACCGCGACTACTACGAACGCGCCCCGTTCGTGCGCGTCCGCACCAGCCCGCCGGCGACCAAGGACACGGCGCACACCAACTTCCTCGACCTGTGCGTGAAGTGCGTTCGCGGCAAGGTGATCGTGCTGGCCGCCGAGGACAACCTGGTTCGCGGCGCGAGCGGCGTCGCCGTGCAAAACTTCAACCTGATGTTCGGCTACCCCGAGACCGCCGGGCTGCTGTGAGGGGCGGGCGATGGAGGAGCGTGAGGCGTTGCTGCGCGGGGTGTTCCTGAACCCCGCCGACCCACTGCCGAAACTCGTCTTCGCGGACTTCGTCGAAGAGCGCGGCGAGGAGGCGTGGGCGGAGGTGCTGCGCCTCAGTTGCGAACTCGCCAAGCTGCCGCCGTCGGACGTGCCGGGCCGCGGGGCGGTCCGCGCGGAGATGTTCAACCGCATCCGCGACGGCGGCTTGAAGCACGCCGACTGCGACACCGGCTTCCGGGAGTGCCGGTGCATCCACGCCTCGGCGGACCTGCTGATGGACTTCGACGAGTTCCGCCGGGTGAGCGTGACGGACCACCCCGAGTGGTTCGGGGCACGCGAACTCAAGGTGACCCACGGGCCGCTGACGACCCGCGAACCGCTCGCCACGATCCTGACCGCCCCGGCGACGCAGAACGTGACGCACTTCGACTTCAGCGGCCTCGTCGTCGAAATCGCGGCCGACGAACCGCCGCAAGCCGACGAGACGATGAACTTCTACGACCTCCAGCAGCACCCGCTCATCACGACCAAGATGGTCGAAACCCTGGTGGGCATGCGCGAGTGCCGCCGCATCGTCCGGCTCGACCTGCGGAACAACGGCCTGGGCAACGACGCCGTCCGGGCCATCACCGCGTCCCCGCACCTGCAGCGCTTGAAGTACCTGCTGTTGAAGGACGGGAACGACTTCAACGGCCGCACCTGGGGCCGCGTCCAGGAGCGCTACGGCGAGGAGGTCGTGTACTGATGACGGACGACGAACTCCTCCGCGCGGCGCTCGTCGCTCGGCCCGACGAGGACTTGCCGCGGCTCGTCTACGCCGACTTCCTGCAAGAAGCCGGGCACGACGACCGCGCGGAACTGATCCGCGTGCAGTGCGCCCTCGAACGCCTGCCGCCCACTGACACCGAACGCCCGGAGTTGACACGGCGCGAGTCCGAGCTGCTGGCGGCGCACAAACCCGAGTGGCGCATCGCCGGGCTGACCGGCACGCAGACGTTCCGGCGTGGCATGATCGAATCGGTCGAGACGACGGCCGAAGCGCTGGTGCGGACCGACCCCAAAGTCTTGCGGCTGACACCGGTGCGGCACCTGCGGCTCGTCAACGCCGACCGCTGGACGGCCGACCTCGCGGGCTTGCCGCTGTGGCGTCGGCTGCAATCGCTGTCGCTGAACAACAACAACTTCGGGTCCGGCAACCGCATGCAGCTCCTCGACGCCGACATGCCCGAGTTGCGGTCGCTGAGCTTGCGCAACAACCGCTTGTGGCCGGAAGCGGTGCAAGCGTTGGCCGAGACCCGTGTGGCCGCGCAGTTGACGCGGCTCGACCTGAGCGGTAACCCCGTCGGCGACGACGGCGTCATTGTCCTCGCCAGCCACGCTAGCTTTACGGGATTGGAGGAGCTAATTCTGCGGTCCGACGAACTGCCCGAGCAGGAGTGCATCAGCTTCGCCGGGGCGTTAGCAATCGCTGACTCTTCGACGCTAACCTCGCTTACGACCCTCAACCTCGAATCGCACTCGATCCAGGACGGCGGGCTTTCAGCGATCGCCGGGCGTTTGATCGATGAAATGCTCATCGAACTCGACGTATCGTACAACCACATTGGCGTCGATGGCGATGAGGGTATCGAGGCGTTGACTGCGTGGCGTCACCGTGGCCGCTTGCGAAGGCTGAATCTCGCGGGCAACGTCGTGTCTGCGCACGGAGCCGCGGAGCTGGCGAACTGGCCGCGGGTTTCGGGGATGGACTGGATCGACCTGCGCCAAATCAGCCTGGACCGAAGTAGTCGTGACGTTCTCGAAGCCTCACCGCACGCCGCGAAGTTCCTGCTCGACGACCCCGCCGCGGAGTACGCATGATCGCGCTCGCTTGCCTGCTGCTCTTCGCCGAGACGCCGTTGACGCTGACGGCGACCGACGACAAGCCGCCGGCCGTGAGCGCGGAGCTGGCGAAGTCGCTCGACGCCAAGGGGCTGCGCGTGAACGTCGGCGACGAACCGGCGATGACCTTCTGGTTCCGCACGACCCTGCCGGCGACGGCGACGGCGACGCAGGTTGCCAACGGGTTGAGCTACCGCGAACTGCCCGTGGGTTCGCTCATCGGCGTCGTGAACTTTGCGAAGTCGTTCACCGACTACCGCAAGCAAGAGATTGCCGCCGGCGACTACACCCTACGGCTCGGCGTGCAACCGGCCATCGGCGACCACGCCGGCACCGCCCCACACCCGGACTTCCTGATGCTCCTGCCGCTGGCCGACGACACGACGCTCGACCCGCTCGACGGCAAGACGCTGCTGAAGCTGAGCGCGAAGGTAACCGGTGGCGACCACCCCGGCGTGATGCTGCTCTTCCCGCACTCGCCGAAACCGGCCGAGGCCAAGCTGGTGTCGAAGGCCGGCGGGGTGAGCGCACTCACCTTCACCCGCAAGCTGGCGACCGACGACGGGCCGGCGGTGCTCGGCTTCGCGCTCGTGGTGCGGGGTCACAGTGCAAGCCGGTGATTTGTAGACCGCCGTAGGCGCGCCAGCCTGCGCAGAGCCTTTCACGATCCGCGGGCGAACTTCGCGTCGAGCCGGGCGAATTCTGGCGGGGTCGCGTCGCAAATCGTGACGTGGCCGACCTTCCGCCCCGGCCGGTCGGCCTTGCCGTAACGGTGCAAGTGGGCGTTCGGCTCGCCGAGGACCGACGCGACTGGGGGGACGGTGCCGATAAAGTTGTACAGCACCGCGTGCCGGGTCGCGGCGGCACTGCCCAGCGGAAACCCGCACACCGCGCGCAGGTGGTTCTCGAACTGGCTCGTCTCGGCCGCTTCGATCGTCCAGTGGCCCGAGTTGTGGACCCGCGGGGCGAGTTCGTTGACCAGCAGTCGCGGCCCGTGCTGGAACCACTCGACCGTCAGCACGCCGACGTAGTTTAACGCGGTCAGCACGCGCTCGGCGGAGGTCACGGCCAGTTCGTACAGTTCGTCGGTCACGCCCACCGCCGGGGCGACGCTACGGTGCAGGACTCCTTCGACGTGCCAGTTCTCGATCAGCGGGTAGGTGCCGATGTCGCCGGCCGCGTCGCGCACGGCGATCAGCGACAACTCGCGGTCGAACGGCACGAAGCCTTCCAGAATCAGCGGCCGGCCGGACAGTCGTTCCCAGGCCGCCTCGGCGTCGGCGGGGGTGCGCAAGACCGCCTGGCCCTTGCCGTCGTAGCCGAAGCGGCGCGTCTTCAACACCGCCGGCAACCCGATGTCGGCGAGCGCCGCGTCGAACTCCGTCCGCGTCTCGACGGCGGCGAACGGCGGCGTCGGGATGGCGAGCGATTGCAGGAAGCGCTTCTCGGCGACGCGGTCCTGGCAGACTTCCAGGGCTTGCGGCGGGGGGTAGACCGGCAGGCGTTCGGCCAGCCAGCGGGCCGTCTCGACGGGGACGTTCTCGAACTCGTAAGTGATGACATCGGACGCCTGCACGAGCCGGTACAGGGCCGCGTAATCGCCCTCGAACTCGCCGCGGATGTGGGCGCAGACTTGGGCGGCGCAACAGTCGTCGGCCGGGTCGAGGACGGTGCAGGTGATGCCGAGCGGGTGGCCGGCGAGGGCGAGCATTCGCCCGAGTTGGCCGCCGCCGAGAATGCCGACGCGCACAGTCAGCCCTCTGCCTTTAGCCGCGGGTCGGAATCGCCGAGGACTGCTTGCGTTTGCCGGACGCGGTACTCGACCAATGCGACGCCGAGGGCCGGGTACTTGCCCTGCAGAATCGCGCACGCCAACAACCCGGCGTTGATCGCGCCGGCCTTGCCGATGGCGAGCGTGGCGACCGGGACGCCGGCCGGCATCTGCACGATGGCGAGCAACGCGTCGAGGCCGCGGAGCATCGAGTGTTCGGTGCCGACCGGCACGCCGAGTACCGGCAGTTGCGTCTTGGCCGCGCACATGCCCGGCAAGTGAGCCGCCCCGCCAGCCCCGGCGATAATGACCTCTAAACCGCGAGACGCCGCCGCCTCGGCGTAGGCAAACAACTTGTCCGGTGTGCGGTGGGCCGAGACGACTTCGACCTCGTGCGGGACGCCGAGTTCGGCGAGGATTTCCACGGCGTGCCGCATCACGTCGTAGTCGGAGCGCGACCCCATGATGACGCCGACCAGGGGCTTTTTCGGCACGTCCATTAGCGTTGCACCCGGGCACTACCGCCGTCGGCGAGGCTCTCGACCTCGGCGAGCTTGGCCATCGTCACGTCGCCCGGGAAGGTCGTCAGCAAGGCCCCGTGCGCCCAGCCGAGGCGCAGGCTCCGCTCCGGGGATTGGCCGGTGAGGAGGCCGTAGATCAGGCCGGCCGCGAAGCCGTCGCCACCGCCGATGCGGTCCACTACGTCGAGGCTGAGGTGCGGGGTCGTGAACTTCTCGCCGCCGGTCCACAGCACTGCCGCCCAGTCGTGGCGGTTGGTCGAGTGGGCTTCGCGCAAGGTCGTGGCGACGGCTTTCAGGTTCGGGAACTCCTTCACCGTGTTGTCGATCATGCCGAAAAAGTCGTCGGTGTTCAGCTTCGACTCGCTCTTGCGGGTCACCTCCGGGCCGCGGATGCCGAGGCCCTTTTGCATGTCCTCTTCGTTGCCGATCAGGCAATCGACGTGCTCGACGATGCGACGCAACGTCTCGACGGCGGTGTGCTCACCGCCGGACGCCTTCCAGAGTTTCGCCCGGAAGTTGAGGTCGAGCGACACGACCGCCCCCGCGGCCTTGGCGGCCTTCATGCCTTCAATGATCAGTTCCGGCGTCGTCTTCGACAGGGCCGCGAAGATGCCGCCGGAGTGGAACCACTTCAACCCGCCGGCCAGGATTTTCGACCAGTCGAAGTCGCCCGGCTTGAGCAGTGCCCCGGCCTCGTTGGCGCGGTTGTAGAAGACGACCGGTGCCCGCACGCCCGCGCCGCGGTCGCTGTACACCGTGGCCATGTTCGGGCCGTGGACGCCGTCGGTGTCGAACCGCTTGTAGAACGGCGTGACGCCCATCTCGCGGACCCGCGCCTCGATCAACTCGCCGAGGGGGTAGTTGACCATCGCCGTCGCCACGCCAGTCTTCAGGCCGAAGCAGTCGCTCAGGTTCGCGGCGACGTTGTACTCGCCGCCGGAAACGTGAACTTCCAGCGTCCGGGCCTTGCGGAACGGGATCGCGCCGGGGTCGAGCCGGTGGACCAGCGCGCCCAGGGACAGGAAGTCGAGGGCGCAAGCGCCAGTGCGGATCGAGAGAGCTGACATTGGAGACCTCGGCGGACGGACGGCTACAGGGACGCGGTTAAATCAGCGGTTGCCACTCGCGGCCGTCGCGGCCGAGCAGTTCGGTCGCGCACGCCGGGCCTTGCGAGCCGACGGGGTATTGTTCCGGCGTCGGGGCGTCGTCGCCCTGCGTCGCGGCGATGAGCGGGTCCATGATCTCCCAGGCCCGCTCGATCTCGTCCGACCGCATGAACAGCGACGCCTCGCCCTGGATCGCGTCGAGCAGCAATCGCTCGTAAGCCTCCGGCAACTTCTCGCCGTAAGCCTCCGAGTAGTCGAACGACAGGTCGCGCGGCTGCAACTGCACGCCATCGACGGCCGGCACTTTGGTCTGGAAGTTGAGCTTGATCCCCTCGTTCGGCTGGATCACCAGCGTCATGCGGTTGCACTGCAAAATCTCGTCCTTCGGCAGCGGGAACATCAGGTGCGGCGGGCACCGGAACTGGATCATGATCTCGCTGTACCGGCTCTTCAAACCCTTGCCGCTGCGGAGGTAGAACGGCACGCCCTTCCAGCGCGAGTTCTGGCACTCCAACCGCACTGCCGCGAACGTCGGCGTCTTCGACTCGGCCGGCACCCCCGGCTCCTTCGTGTACCCGTCGTACTGGCCGACGACGACCTGCTTGGCCGCGGTGAGTTTCGTCGGCGTGGCGATGCCGTCGAGGACTTTCATCTTCTCGTTGCGCAGGCTGTCCGCCGAGTACCGGCCGGGGCTTTCCATTGCGATCAGCGTCATCACTTGCAGGATGTGGCTCTGGAACATGTCGCGCAACACGCCGCTGCCGTCGTAGTACGCCCCGCGCCGCCCGACCGTCACTTCCTCGCCGACGGTGATCTGCACGTGGTCGATGTACTGGTAGCTCCAGAGCGGCTCGAACAGCGTGTTGGCGAAGCGGAAGATCAGGATGTTCTGCACCGTCTCCTTACCCAGGTAGTGGTCGATGCGGTAGAGCTGGTCCTCGCGCCAGTTGGCGTGCAGGGACTTGTTCAACGCCCTGGCCGTGGCGAGGTCGTGGCCGAACGGCTTCTCGACGATCAGCCGGCGGAACCCGCCCTCTTCCTTGTTGAACCCGGCCTGGCCGAGCACGTCGCTGACTTGCGGGTAAAGTTCGGGCGAGATCGACAGGTAGAACAGCCGTTGGCCGCCGCCCTGCCCCTCGCGGTCCTCGAACCACTTCGCGATCGGGGCCATGCCGTCCGGCTTGGTCACGTCCGTCGGGACGTAGTGCAGGTTGCCCGCGAACTCCGCCCACTTGGCCTCGTCGAAGGTCTCCTTCGCTGCGACAGCGGCCTCGCGCAACTTCTTGGCAATCGTGTCGCGGAAGCTGGCGTCGCTGTTCTCGGTCCGTGCGACCCCCAGGACCTTCGTCCCCTCCGGCAGCCGCCCCTTGAGGCCGAGGTGGTAGAGGGCGGGGATGAGTTTCCGCGCGGTCAAGTCGCCGGACGCGCCGAAGATCACGACGGTGAGTGGGGCAGCCATATTCCCTCAAAGCGAGTGCGGTGACGCGCGGCGGAGTCCGGTGCCGGGGCGTGCGGGTATCGTAGTGACGGCATGCATGGGTGGCCGGGGGAGACGCACGCCGGTGACTGAGTCTTCGCACGCAAGTTATGAGTCGGTACGATTACAGCGCCTCTGCACCCACGGGAGTCGAGCCATGCCGCTGAGTGTCGAAGTCGAGCAGGAGGAGGACGGTCGCTGGCTCGCCGAGGTGGTCGCGATGCCGGGCTCACTGGCCTACGGGGCTACGCGGGCCGAGGCCGTGGCCCGCGCTGAAGCCTTGGCGTTGCGGGCGATTGCAGGCCACCAAGCATCTGGCCGAGATTACGTGGTCACAGTGACCCGGCTTCGGAAGCTCCGCCGCAGGCGACTCTTGTTAGCCCGACGCGCTAGCGAGGGTCGCACGGTCGTGGGCGATTCTCAAAGTCGTCAATTGTTCGGTCGTCGCGTGCCAGCGTTCTCATCGACCGTTCGACCCTCGCTAGCGCGTCGGGCTAACAAGAGTCGCCTGCGGCGGAGCCTTTGGCCCGCTGCCCGGACGGGACACCTCACCGCTGGTAGATCGGCAAGTAGTTCGCGGGGACGGACAGGATCAGCACGGCGATGGCGGTTTGGTACTGCGGGCCGACGTTGGCTTCGTACTCGTCGTTCCACTCGCCGCCGGGTTTTTGCGTGGCGAGGAGGCGGGTCTTCATGCGGTTGTAGTAGTCCTCCCACTTCTTGCCGCCGACCTGATGCATCGCGTGCGAGGCGTAGTAGTGGCCGTACCAGTAGTGGTTGTTGTCGTTGCGGGTCGTTTCGAGCCACTCGACCGCCTTGGCGATCTGCTTGGCCTCGTAGTCGCCGCACAATTGCAGCACGCAGACGCCGGCGGCCGTGCGGGCGTACCCGGGGCCGGCGGCGTAGGGCTGGTAGCGGTAGCCGCCGGACCGGGTGTCGTGGCAGCGGTTGATGTAGGCGACGGCTTTTTTGAGTACGTCGCCGGGCACGTTCAGGCCGCTGTCCTTCGCCCCGCGCAAGGCCATGACCTGCATGATCGTGACCGAGATGTCGGCCCCCGTCGGCGACGGCTCGTACCGCCAGCCGCCCTCGGGGTTCTGGGAGCGGACGATGAGCGCGACCGCTTTGAGGAGCACCTTGCGGACCTCCTCGTCCGTGGACATGCCGAAGGCTTGCGTGAGCGCGAGTGTCGCCATGCCGTGGCAGTACATGTTGCCCCCGCCCGAGCCGGCGAGGTAGCCCTTGTCGTCGCACTGGGCCAGCAGGAAGCGGATGCCCTTCGCCACTTCCGGACCGAACAGCCCCTGGTTGGGGACGTGGCCGTTGGACATGAACGCCATGAGCGCAAACGACGTGACCGCCGTGTTGCCGCTCTTGCCCCAACTGCCGTTGGCGTTCTGGTCGATCTTCAGCCGCGCGAGGGCCTTGTCGATGGCCTGCTTCGTCGGCTCGTCGATCTTGACTTTTTCGTCGGCGTGAACCGACCGGCCGCCGGCGAGGAAGAATGCGACGGCGACCAGTGCGAGACGGCGGGCAGTTCGTGACATCGAAGGGGCCTACTTCTTGGGGGCGTCGGGGGTCGCCGGCGGACTCGGCTTGACCGGGGTGAGCGGGGCCGGGGTTTGCGGCTTCGCGGCCTTCTTGATGTTCATGTTGTACTGCTTGATGAGTTCGCGGAACTCGGCCGGGAAGGCGGCGTCCCCGTTCTGCTGGACCTTGTCCCGCTCCATCTTTTGCAGGTCGATGAAGTTGCCGGCCTTCGAGGCGTTCGCGCCGCCGGTGGCCGTCGATCTCTTGAGCTTCTCGCTGGCCAAGCGGTCGCCGTTGGCCTGGCCGTCGTTCTTCTCCTCGCCCTCGCCGGGTTTCATCCCCTTGTCGCCCGGCTTCTTGCCCCCCTCGCCCGGCTTGTCCCCGGGTTGGTCGCCCGGCTTGTCGCCCGGTTGATCGCCCGGCTTGGCCTCCTGGCCCGTGCCCGGTTCGGCGGGGGACTCGCCCTTGGCTTGCGCCGCGGCGTTCAACGCCCCCAGGGCTTGCGTCAACTGGTCGGCGGCCTTCTGCTGGGCCTCGCCCGCCTCGGCCGGCTTGCCCTCGCCGAGTTCCTTCGCGGCCTGGTCGAGTTGCTTGGCCGCCTGGTCGAGTTGCGGCTTGACGGCCATCGGGGCGTTGGCCTGGGCCTGCGTCAGCGCCGCCTTGGCTTCGGCCGTCGCCTCCGCGGACTTCTGCAACGCCGCCGTCGCGTCCATCAACTTCTGCTGGTCCTTGGCCAACTCGCCCGCGCTCGGCGTGCCCGCGGGCTTGTCGCCCTTGTCGCCGGCCGGCTTACCCGCGTCGGCCTTGGCGAGTGCGTCGCCGGCCTTCTGCTGGGCTTCGAGCGCGGCCGGGATGTCGCCCTTGTCGAGCGCCTTGGCGGCCTCCCCGGCGTCTTTCGCGGCCTCGGGCAGGTCGGCCTTCGCGGCCTTGTCGGCGATCGCTTTTTGCAGGTCGGCCAGCTTCTCCGCAGCCGTCTGCTTCGGCTCGCCCGGCTTCGGCTTGTCGAGGTTAGAGGCGGCCTGCTTAGAGGCGTCGGACGCTTCCTTGGCCTGTTCCAGGGCCTTGGCGATTTGCTTGGCTGCGTCGGCGGGATCGACCTTGTTCGGCTGCAACGCGACCTGGTCGGCAATCTCCTTCGCTTGCAAGTCTTGCAGCGCCTTGTCGAGCGCCTTGCCGGCCTCGTCGAGCTTCTTCGCGGCGTCCTTCGCGCCGGCGGCCCCCTTCGTCGGCTCGTTCTTGGCGAGGTCGGCCTTGGCCATCTCCTGGCTCTTGGCCGCGTCGTCGATCTTGGCGGCGGCGTCGGGCGCGGCTTCCTTGACCGCCTCGGCCACGTCCTTCGTCGGCGGCGTCAGCGCGTCTTGCTTCTTGGCCAGGTCGGCGTTCGCGTCCGGCTCGGCCTTGTCGCCCTTGTCGGCCTGGGCCTTGGCGGCGTCGGCGACCTTGTTCTCTTGCTTCGCCAACTCGGCCAGCTTTTCCTTCGCCTCTTCGAGTTTGGCGATGTCGTCCCGCCGCTTCTCGATGGCCTTGGCCTGCTCCTCCAAGCCTTTCTTCGCGGCTTCGAGGGCCTTGATCGCGTCGTCCTGCTTCGGCTGGGCGTCCCGGGCGTCCTTCTTGGCGAGGTCTTTCGCGGCGTCGGCGGCCTGCGCGGCGGCCTCGTCGAGGAGCTTTTTGACCTCCGGGTTCTCGGGCAACGGCAAGTCCTTGGCGGCCTCGGCCTTCTTGGCGACTTCCTTCTGCGCGTCGGCGGCCGGCTTCAAGTTCTCGGGCTTCTTCTCGTTCGCCTTCGTCAACTCCTTCGCGGCCTTCTGCTCCTTGATGAGTTTTTCGATCTCCTCGACGGCCCTCTTCGCCGCGGTTAGAGGATCGCTCTTCGACTTCTCGGCGGCGGCGATTTGTTTGTCGAGTTCGCGCACGGCGTCCTGCAACTTCTCGGCGGCGTTGGCCTCGGCGACCTTGGCGTCGTCGAGCTTCTTGTCGCGCAACTCGTCCTGGGCGCGGCGCATCTCGGACTCGGCCGGCGACAGCTTCGCGGCCAGCTCCTTCGACACCGTTTCGAGCGCCTTGCGGGCCTCCCGGGTGTCGAACTCGAGTATCCCCTGGCGGTCGGCGAGTTGGTTCGCTTCGACCTTCTGCGCGTCCGCCCGTTGGAGATTCTGTTGGGCCGACTTGTCTTTCTCTTTCAGCGCCTGCGTCTCGGCCTTCAGCGCCTCTTCGGCCTTGCGGGCTTGTTCGAGCTTCTCGCGGGTCTCCTTGAGTACGGTCAAGGCGTCGCGCGGGGTGGCGAGCGCGGCGGCGATGGCCTGCAACTCGCGCGAGATACGCAACTGCGCCTCGGACGCGCCCTTGAAGTTCTTGCCGTTGACCGACTGCAGCGCCGTCTCCATCTGGCCGACGAGTTGGTTCGACCGGGCGACCGCGTCCGCCTTGACGAGCCGGTCGAGTTGCTCGGGGGAGAGTTTCGACTTGAGGGTGCCGAGTTGCTTGACGAGGTTCGAGACTTCGTTGCGGAGGTCGGTCTGGCCGTCCCCCTGTTGCTCGCGCTCCTCGCTGAGCTGGCGGTTCGGGTTGCGGACGCGCGGCGAATCGCCCAGGGCGTCGGCCCGCAGTGCGCGTTGGTGCAGGCCGAACTCAGCCTTGGAAGCGTCGGCGTAGCGCTTGGCCGCCTCGTCGAGAGACTTCAAAACGTCGAGCCGGAACAGGATGCTCCGCAAGGAGGCGACGACCTCGCGGTGCTTCTGGTAGGCCTCCCGCTGCTCGCCGCTGGCGGTCGCCTCGTCGGGGGCCTTGATCGCCGTTTCGAGGTGGGCGAGGACCGCCTTCATTTCCTCCTGGGTGAGCTTCGTGAGCGTCCCGGCGACTTCGTCGAGGACCTTCTGCTCGGCCGTGGGGTCGAGCTTCTGGTATGTCAAGATGCGGAGCGACGTGGTGACGTGTCGGGCCGTCTGCTCGACGGCGGCGGTCGCCTTCTTCTGCAGGTCGCGCTGCGTGCCGGGGTTGCCGGCGACCGGGTCCGCGGCCGCGAGCCACGGGGTGCCGGCCAGGATCAGAGCCGCCGGGATGAGTAGTCTGCCGCCACGCATGATCGCCCCTCGGTTGTCGCGTCGATCATCCAATGAGCTTGTGCGCGGGATTTGCCGCGCGGAATCGTCGGTGAACTTCGGACGCCGTCAGTTCGGCTTCGGTTCCTGGAACACGGCCCGCTGCTTCTGCTCCAACTCGCTGAGCTTGACCCGGGTGCGGTAGTGCTCCTGCCGCCAGGCTTCAAACTTCGCCTCGCTGACGACCTGCTTGATCCGCGACTCCGGCGACCAACCGCCCGGCCGCCGCGCGTCCACCGCCATCGCCGTCGCGTCGTCGGTACTCGACCCCGACTGCCGCGGCGGCGCGGTCGGCGGCTGCGCCGCGCCGGGGTGCCGGTCGTAGACGACGACGCGGATCTCGACCGTGTCGCCGACTTCGAGATCGACTTCCTTCACGGCGTCGTAGGTCTTCATCGGCTTCTTGAGCGCAGAGGTCTTGAAGTTGTACCGGCCGCCGGCCGTCAGCCCGCCCGGCTCCTGGGCCGGGTCCGCGGCGGGGATCGGGTAGAACTCGACCTGGCCGAACGCCCCGGACTCGCGGAAGACGCCGAGTTCGGGCAGGAACTTGCCGACCTTCGATTCGTCCGAAGTCGTCGCGGCCAGCGGCAGGGCGGCCCACGGCCCGTCGTTCACGCGGTACGCCAGGTAGGCCCGCGCCAGGCCCAGAGGCGACTTGGCGTAGTACCCGACCTGCACTTGACCGCCGAGGCGGAGGGGCATTCCATCGACGAGGAAGTCGTCGATCGGGCCGTCTTCCTTGGGGTCTTTCAAAACTTCGGGGAGCAGTCGCACCTCCGGCGGTCGGTCGGCAGCGACCGTAATGCCGCGGTACGGCGGGTTCGAGTTCTTGAACCCGTTGTCGTCCACGCACTCGATGCGGTAGCCGCTCGCCCGGGCCGGCAGCGCGAACCGCACGCCCCCGGAGTCGCGCGACTCGTTCAGCGACAGCGCGACCCGCGCCGCTTCGCTCTCCTTGCCCTTGTCGTCGCGCCGGGAAATCACGACCGTCGCGGCGGCGACCGGCTTCGAGAAGTCGCCGCGGACTTCGACGGCCGAATCGGGCAGTGCGTACACCTCGCCCTGCGGCTGGTAGCGGACGTACTCGCGCTGCCCTGTGGGATCGACGTACTTCGGCAGCACGATCGACGCCTCGATCTCCTTGACGACCGGCCGGCTGTCGAAGCGGATCGTGCCGGGATTACGCAAACGGCCGCCGCCGACCCAGGCGCGGAAGCTCATTGGCGTCGAAGCCGGCGGCAGTTCGGCGCGGAACAGACTCGTCGAATCGTCACTCCGGCCGGCGAACTTCAGCGCGAACGTCTCGGCCGGCTGCCCCTCGGGCGTCACTTTCAACGTGCCGACGGCGTCCTCGGCCACGTCCCCGGCGACCTCGATCGTGACCGTGACGATGTCCCCTGCCGGCCAGAGTTCGGCCGTCGCGTTCGTAAGTTGCACGGCCCGCGCGATGTCGAAGGAGAGTAACAGTTGCCGACCGACGAGCGTCGTCACCGGCCCGAACGCGAGAACCGTGACGATGGCGGTCGCGAGCAAAATTGGCAGGAGCAACAGCGCGGCGTTCGTCAGGCGGCGGCGGTCGGCCAACTCGGGGAAGTCCGGGCTGGCGGCGAGTCGCTCGGCGTCGCGGGTCACGTCGGCGATCAGCTGGGGGGACATGCCGTCCGTGCGGGCCGACTGGCGGTTCAGTTGCAACGACGTGACGAGTCGGTGGCCGAACGCGGGCACTAATGCCTCGGCCTGGGCCGCGAGTTGGTCGAGGCTCGGCACGTTCAGCTTGACGACGAAGCGGTTCAGGCAGTACCCGGCGACGGCGACTTGCAGCGCGGTCATGGCGACGCGCAGGGCGAACGGCGTCTCGCGGTTGCGGTCGATGGCCCAGTCGGTCGTGCAGCAGACCGCGAGCAGGACCGCCGACACGGCGGCGCACCGCGCCACGCCCCAGGCGAGCCGGTACAGGCGTTCGCGGGCGCGGCGGGCTTCGAGGGCTTGGACGAGGGTTGGCATCGGGGTCAACTCAGGCTGCTGAACTTGCGAAGGAACCACTCCAGCGACAACAAACCGATCACCCACAGGAGCGACCAGACGTTCCACAACACCGTCTCGTCGCGGACCGTGACCGGCACCGTCTTCCGCTCGATCTGGGACGGCATCCGGTTCAAGTCCTCCTCGCGGTAGAACTTGCCGCCGGACTGCTCGGCGAGCGAGCGCAACTCGTCTTCCATCATGCCGCCGGCGGACAGTTCGTGGTCGGGCGGCAGGGTAACGCGGTACTCGACGCTGCCGGGGTTGCCGCCGTTATCGACGGTCAGCGTGAAATTGCCGGTGCGGTTGAACGGCACGGCGGCGGTGTAATCCCCCGCGACCCCGGGCAGCCGCCGCAGGGTGACGCGGCTGGTGCGGTCCTTCGCGTCCGCGGCCACGTCGAGCCGTTCGAGCTTGCCCTCGACCTGGTCGGCCGACTGCGGCGACAGGTCGGACTTGAACAGCCGGGCGTACAGTTGGCCGGTCTGACCGAGCAGCGGGTCGGGGTTGTCGAGCGACATCTGCGTGAGCTTGGTGCCCAGCGAGCGCGGCACGCCGGCGACGTAAATCGTCTGACTCCAGTAGCGGCCGAAGAGTTTGTCGGCCTCGTTGTAGCGCCACCGCCACGTCTCGTCGAAGCCGCAGAAGACGACGTACCCCTTGCCGTAATAGTGCGACGCCAGCAGTGGCATCGGCTTGCCGTCCGGCGTGCGCGAGGTCGGGTGGACCACCAGGGCGTCGGCGGCCGGCTTTAAGCGGGTGACCGGGTAGTGCCAGTAAATCTCGGGAAGCGCCTTCCAGACGCGGACGTTTTCGACGGGGTCGTCCGACAGACGCAGGACGGCCGAGCGGACGCCGAGTTCGGTCATCTGTGGGCGGAATGACGCCGTGCGTGCCCCGGCGTCGATGGGGAACGACTGGCTGGAGAACTCGACCGGCAGCACGTCGGCGATGGGGGTGCCGACGTAACTGGCTGGACCCGCTTGCCGCCCGGCGATCTGGATCAGCCCGCCGCCCTCGGCGACGAAGTCCCGAATCGCTTCGAGTTGCACCGTCGTCAGCGCACTGGCCGGCAAGTCGCCCAGGACGAGCAGGTCGTAAGCAAATAACTCCTCGCGGTTGGCGGGGAAGCCGGGCAGGAACGGCGGGCCGGCGGCCATCGCCTCCTTGTCGCCCTGGCTGAGCCAGAAGCGGGCCTCGACCCGGCGGTCGCGGAGAAGTGCGCGTTGCAGGTACTTGAAGTCCCAGCGCGGGACCGAATCGACGACGAGGACTTTGACCTTGCGATCGACCACCCGGACCGACCGCGTCAGCTCGTCGGCCGGCTTGTCGCCGTCGTTCACCAGGCGGACCGAGGCGGTCAATTCTTGCTTGCCGGCTTCGGCGTCGGCCACGGTCGGCACGAACGACACTGTTTCAGTCAAGTCGTCCCCGTCGATCAGGTCGAACGCCTTGCGGGCGACCTCCCGGCCGTTGAGCTTGACGACGATTTCGGCGCGGGCGTCGCGGTGGCCGGCGGAGCGGAGACGGACGGGAATGCTCACGGTGTCGTCCACGAACAAGGTCTCGGGCACGACCACGTCGCGCAGGGCCAGTCGGCCGACGGCCGAACTGCCGACGCCGTACACGTGGACCGGCACGTGCAGCCGGGCCGCCTCGCGGGCGACTTCATTCAAGCCCTGTTTGCTGGCGTTGTCGCGGCCGTCGGTCATCACGACGATGGCGGCCGGCAGTTCGTTCTCGTCGCGGTGCAACAGGTCGGCGATGCTGTCGGCGAGACTCGTCCGCGGTTCCTTGCCGGCGAGTCCCACGACCCACTGAGCGTCGCGGCCGTCCCGGGCCGAGCGGGCCGAACCGAACGCGGACGCCTGGACCGGGCCGGTGTCGCGCAGGCGGTCGAGAAGTTTGAGCCGGGGGTTGATCAGCGCCGCCTTCATCACGTCGAGCCGGGTCGGCTGCTCGGGGAGGTCGGCGGGCAGGTCGCCGGCGCTGGCTAGTTCGGGCATCGGCTTGTCCGCCGGGACGCGGTCGAAGGCTAGGGCGAGCCGCCAGCGGTCGGCGTAAGTCGTGCGAGCTTCGCGGGTCGTCATGCTCTGCGAGTCGTCGGCGAGGACGGCGACGGCTCTTGGCCGGTCCTCCCGCGTCTCCCACAACAGCGTCGGCTTGAGCAGCAGCAACAGAATGCTCGACAGCGTGACCGCACGCAAACCGGCCAGGAGGAGCCGCCGCCAAGTCGGCAGGCGGCCCGATTCGCGCAGGTAGACCAGCACGACGGCGGCCACGGCGGCGATGCCCATGACTGTGGCGAGCCACGCGGGGAACCAGCCCCGGAAGGCCAGGGTGGCCGCGAACAGGGGCGTCGAATCGGCGACGAGCATCGGTTTTACCAGGCCTTCCCACAGAACCACGCCCACAGCGACTCGCCCACGGCCACGGCGAACAATCCCAGCAAGACCCAGACCGTCCACTCGCGCTTGCCGCGCTCGGTCGTCAACTCGGCGGCACTGTCCGGCCCGGCCAGGATGAGAACCGGCCGGAAGCCGAGCAACTCCGTCGCTTCCGCGTCCGACAGGACTTCCAGGTTCTCACTCTCGCGCAAGTCCGGCGACACGGCGAACAGTCCTTGACCGGCCGGCTCCTCGCCCTCGAAGGCATAGCGGTACAACCCGGCCGTCGGCGTGTCGGTGGTGGTCAACGCCAGCTTGCCGCCGGCCACGCCACTCGGGACGCCGACCTTGACGCGGCCGCCACCGGGCTTCAGCAGGTCGTAGGACCGCGTCGCGTCCGGCGGCGACCACGACAGCTTGTCCCCGGCGGTGCGGTTGAAGTCGGCCGCCGTCTTGCCGACGAGGTGCGTCATCGTCAGTTGCAACAGCGACAGGTACGACCCCGCCTTGCCCGGCCAGTTGGTCCAACTCGCGTCCAGGGTCGTGCCGACGAACAGCACCTCGCCGTCGCCGACGGTCCGCTGGGTCAGCCAGGGTTGTTGATTGGCCAGCCGCATGAGGACGCGGCCGCCGCCGGGCGACGCCTCGTTGACGCCGAAGCACTTCTCGACATCGACGGCGGCGGTGACGGTCCTGAACGGCTCGTCCTTGAAGCGCGCGAGGAACGACGGCGACGCGGTCGAGTCGGGGGCGGGCTTGAGCGGGCGGTCCGGCGGGGCCGCGACGACTTCGGTCAGTGCGAACGGCAGCAGCGGATTCGCGGCCGCGGCGAACGCCTGATTGTACCCGGCGGCGGAGATGTTGTCGCCCGCGCCGACGATCAGCCCGCCGCCCTCGCGGACGAACTGCGGCAACCGGGCGACGAACTCGGCGCTCAGCCCCGGCACGCCCGGCCGGTCGGCGTTCGACGCGGCGACGTTGCACAAAATGCACACGTCGGTCGCGCCCAACAACCCGGCACCCGCCTCTTCGGGCGTGACTACCGTCACGCGGACGTGGTACTCCGACTGTTGATCCGCCGACACCGGCAACAGGGCGTTCGTGACGAAATGGCTAGCCGACTGCTTCGGGTCGCCGACGTTCGGCGCGCCGTCCACGACGAGAACCCGCACGGCGTCCCGGACGGCAATCAGGCGGTCGAGGCGGTTGTCGCCGGGCAGGTCGTCGGCCTGGACGGTCGCGGTGAGCAGTTGCAGGCCGGCGCGGTCGAGTTTAGCGGTCAGCGTCACCGGCACCGACTGCCCGGGGGCGAGTTCTTCGATCGTACCCGTCTCCTTGTCGCCCCCCTGCCCTTCGACTTCGAGCGTGACCGTCAGGTTGGTGGCGACCGCCGCTCCGGTGTTCTTGACGACGACGGACACCGGGACGCGGCTGTTCGTGTGCGGGATGCCGCCGGGGTACGTCAGGTCGGTCACGGCGACGTTGGTGAGCGTGCGGCCCGGGCTGCCGCAGCGGACGACGACGAAGGTGCCGCGCCGCTTCAACTCGGCGGCGCGGGCGCGGATCGCGGCGGCTTGGGGTTCCCACCCAGACTTCTGCAAATCGCCGAAGTGGTAAACTTCCTTGGTCGTCCCGGCACTGCGGTCGAGCGCCGCTTCGGCCTCGACGAGGCCGGGCAGCACGTCTCCCGCGAGGCTCGTCAGCGCAATCCCGTTGACCACCTGGCGGGCCTGGTCGAGGTTGCCGGGTGTGCGCGGCCCGAGGAAGGTGGCGCGGTCGGCGCAGGCATAAACCTGCACCGTCGAGTTGTTGGGCAGGTTGTCGATGACCGACAGTGCCGCCGCCTTGGCCCGGTCGAGCCGCGTCAACTCGCCGTCGCTCGCGCCCATGCTGTACGACGTGTCGATCAGCAGCACGGCGTCGATGCTCTCGCCGCGGCCGCTACCCGAGATCGCGTTCCACGTCGGCCGCGCCAGGGCGAGCGCGAGGAGCAACAAGGCCAGGCAGCGGAGCGCGAGCAGCACATATTCTTGGAAGCGCAAGCGGCGCGAGGTCTGCTCGATCGACTGCTTCAAGAAGCGCATCGCCGCCCACGGCAGCTTGCGGTAGCGGACCTTGTAGAAGAAGTGCAGCGCAATCGGCACGGCGACGGCGAGCGCACCCAACAGCATCAGTGGGGACAGGAAGCTCATCAGGCTTTCCCCTGCTGCAAGCGGCGGACGAAGTATTCCCCGAGGGCCGCGGCCAGCGGCCTGCCGGTCGGCATCGGCACGTAATCGACGCCACTGGTCTCGCACCCGCGCCGCAACTCGGCCAGGAACGCGTTGACCGCGCGGAGGTACGACGGCCGGAGCAGGTGCGGGCGGGTCATGAACTCGTCGGCCCCTTCGAGGTCCACGAAGCGGACGCTGCCGTCCAGTGGGAACTCGGTCTCGTCCGGGTGGACGACGTGGAAGACGACGACCTCGTGGCCGCGGAAGCGGAGGTGCCGCAGACCCTTCAACAGCGGGCCGACGTCGTCGAAACAGTCGGAGATCAGGAACACCAGGCCGCGGCGAGAAACGCGGTCGGCGAGTTGTTCGAGCAACGCCCCGGTGCCGGTCTTCTCGGCCGGTGTCGCCGCTTCGAGCTTGTGGCAAATCGTCTGGACGTGGCTCATCTGCGAACTCGCCGGCAACTCCGCCCGCCACGCCGAGTCGAAGATGCGCAAGCTGGCGCTGTCGCGCTGCTTGATGACGATGTACGCCAGCGACGCGGCCAGGAGCTTGGCGTAGGCCATCTTGTTGGTCGCGCCGTCGCCGTAGCGCATCGAGTTGCTGCCGTCCACGAGCAGGTGCGCGGCGAAGTTGGTCTCTTGCTCGTACTGCTTGATCGTGTACCGGTCCGACCGGCCGTAGCTCTTCCAGTCGATGTGCTTGGGGTCGTCGCCGGGGACGTACTCGCGGTGCTGGACGAACTCGACCGAGAAGCCGCGGTACGGACTCTTGTGGTCGCCGACGCGCAACCCCTCGACGACCCGGCGGGCCATCAGGCCGAGGGATTCCGCGCGGGCGAGCACGTCGGATTGGAGGAGCTGACTCATGGGGACCGCTTCCAAAAGGGAGCGTTACGCGGCGGCGCGGGACGAGGCGGCGGCCTTGACGAGCCGGTTGACGACCTCCTCGATCGTCAGCCCTTCGCTCTGGGCTGCGAAGTTGAGGATGAGCCGGTGCCGCAGGATCGGCAGGGCGACGGCCCGCACGTCGTCCGGCGAGACGTGGTTGTTGCTGTGCAAGACGGCGTGGGCCTTGGCCGCCAGAATCAGGTTCATGCTCGCCCGCGGCCCGGCACCCCACGTCAGAGAGTCGGTGATGAACTTCGGGGCTTCCGGCGTGCCGGGGCGGCTGGCCCGGGTGATCCGCTTGGCGAAGGCGAATACGTCGTCCGACACCGGCACCCGCCGCACGACCTGTTGCAGGGCGACAATGTCTTCGCCGCTGAGCACCGGTGACACGGCGGCCGGCTTGTCGCCGGTGCCGCTGCGCATGATCAGTTCTTCCTCGGCGTCGCTCGGGTAATCGACCTTGATGAGGAAGAGGAAGCGGTCGAGTTGGGCTTCGGGTAGCGGGTACGTGCCTTCTTGTTCGATGGGGTTCTGCGTGGCCAGCACGAAGAACGGGTTCCGCATCAGGTGCTCTTGCCCGCCGATCGAGACGCGGCGCTCTTGCATCGCTTCGAGCAGTGCGGCCTGCGTCTTGGGCGGCGTCCGGTTGATCTCGTCGGCCAGGACGATGTTGGCGAAGATCGGGCCGGGCAGGAACTTGAACATCCGCTGGCGGGTGGCCGGGTCGTCCTGGATGACTTCGCTGCCGGTAATGTCCGACGGCATCAGGTCCGGGGTGAACTGGATCCGCTTGAAGCTGAGTTCGAGGGCCTGGGCCAGCGTGGACACCATGAGCGTCTTCGCCAGACCGGGCACGCCCATGAGCAGCGCGTGCGACCGGCAGAAGATGGCCATGAGCAGCTGGTCCACCACCTGATCCTGGCCGACGATGACCTTGCCGATCTCTTTCCGCAACCGGGCGTGGGCGTCGCGGACCTGCTGAATCATCTCGACATCGTTCGCGTCGGCGATCATGACGACTCTCGGGCCGTGGTTGGAAGAGCGGACGGGCGGGAGATACCTTCTAAGGAACCCAGACTAGCCAAAAAGTTCCGCGAAACCAATGAGAAACCGCCCCCGCCCGCACTTTCCCATCCCCGGCCGCCGCCGGGTCGGCGGATTCCGGCCCGGAACGCCGCGAGGCACCGCCTCGGACCGAGTGGTCGGGAGCGGTGCCTCGCGGGGAGACGGTCGGCCGGACGGCGCGTCAGCCGCCCGGTTTGGACAGGTCCACGGTCAGGTCGTTCGCGCCGGCGGCAACCGTCACGGTCAGCTTGGAGGTGGCGAGGGTGTTGTGCGGGGCGAACCGATCCGCCTTCTTCTTGTCCCCCTTGCCGGGCTTGGCGAACCCTTCCGGGCCGGGGCCGCCGCCTTCGCGGCCGCCGGTGACGCCGGAGATGACGACACGGTATTGGCCCGGCGGCAGGGTGCCGCCGGAGGCGACGAACTCGAACGCCCCGTCGCCGCCCACGTTGGCGGTGTAGGCGTTGGTCGCGTCGGCGGTGCCGTCCGGCTTCACCGGATGGAACTGGAGCGACACCAGTTGGCCGTCGGTGGTGAACGGCTTGTCGCCGTCCACCACCTTACCCTTGAGGGTGGCGACGGACGGCCCGCAGCCGGCCAGCCCGAAGGCGACGAGGGCGACCGCGAGGAGAAAATTCTTCACGGGGTGGTTCCTCAGTAGTCGTTGCCGAGCACTTGGCCGTCGTTGCGGCTGTGCAGCAGGAACCACGTCCGCTGGCTGACCGAGTTGCTGATGAACTTGACGCTGCCGTCGGCCAGACCGGTCATCACCCCACCGGTGTGCTTGCTCTTGGCCGTCACCTGCCAACTGCCGCACCCGCTGCACGACCCCATGCCGATGTCCGCGCGGTCGTCCGACTGCCAGATGTCGTCCCACCCGGACAGGGAGACGTTCGGGGTGGGGGTGTCGATGCGGCCGTTGCCGGCCGAGATGCTGGCCCCGCACTGCCCCATCGCCCAGGTGCCGCGAATGTCGCCGGCGCTGGGGCCGACCCGCAGCTCGTCGATGAGGATGGTGTTCGACGTGCCGTCGGTGATGGCCACCAGCGTCGTCTTGCTGTTCACCCCCATCACCCCCGCCCCGCTCCAGCCGTTGGTGAAGCTGGGGTAGTATTCCTGGGCGAACCCGGTCGGGCTGTTCTCGGTCCACACGCCGCCCGGCTTGATGGCCACCCCGACGCCGGTCTGGTTCCAGAACATGCCGGGGCCGGCGTTCGCCCCGTAGTTGCCCCGCGCCCACCCGCCTCCGGCCCGCGCGCACGGCGTGTCCCCGACGGACTCGGACGGGCACCGCAGCATCTTCAGGTTCGTCCCGCGGACGGCCCGCCACCCGGAGTCCCCGTTGACCGGGTAGTTCTGGACGCTGGTCGCCACCGTCTGGTACAGGTTCCCCTGCTCCAGGTACGGCAGGATCAGGACGACCCAGTTCGGGCCGAAGTTCCGGTCCCAGTAGGCGATGTCGCCGACGCCCGGGTGCATCAGCACGGCGGGCGGCAGCACCCCGTTGGCGTCGTGGTATGTGTGGCAGGCGATGCCCTGCTGCTTCAGGTTGTTGCTGCAACTCATCCGCGCGGCGGCCTCGCGGACCTTCTGCACGGCCGGCAGCAGCAGGCCGATCAGGATGGCGATGATGGCGATGACGACGAGCAGCTCGATGAGCGTGAACCCCGACTTGCGGCGCGATTGCGGACGCATGACGACACCTCCGGGTGAAGGGACCGATGAATGGGAGAGAGGTCACCAGACCCCCCAGTGGTTCCGACAGGATGAAATTAACACGTCCGCCAGAATCTCGCAAGGTCCAAGCGTGAAATTTTCGTGATCCGGCCGAAACCTTCCCGCCTGGTCGGGGTTGAGGAGTCCGGTCGCCAGAGCTTGGCCGGAAAATGTGGGCGAGTTGACGGGAAACCGGTGTCGGCGGGGCGGGCGGGTTGGTACATTCGCCGCATCCACCCCGGCCGCCGCTCCCGCCGGCCACCCGTCCCTCATACGAGACTCGCTCCCTCATGCTCCCACAGTACAAGACCCTCATCCTCGCCTGGGTGCTGGTCGCCGTCTGGATCGGCGTCGTCATCTTCACCAACCGCAAGCAGCACCCGAAGGCGCTGTTCTACCTGTTCATGGTGGAGTTGTGGGAGCGGTTCAGCTACTACGGCATGAGGGCCTTTCTGGTGCTGTACCTGACGAAGGCGATGCTGACCGGCGGGTTCGGCCTCGACAAGAAGGTGGCTTACGCCGTGTACGCCGCCTACGGCGCGCTGGTCTACTTGACGCCGCTGGCGGGCGGCTACCTGTCGGACAAACTGCTCGGCTTCCGGCGGGCGATCATCTGGGGCGCGATCCTGATGGCGGCCGGCCAGTTCGTTCTGTCCACCAGTTCGGGCACCGAGTTCATCCCGTACACCGAGTACGAAACGCGGACGAAAGCGGGCGAGTCGGTGGACGCGCTGACGGCCGGGCGGACGCCGGAACGGGGCAACGAGTGGCTGCTGTTCGTCGGCCTGTCGCTGCTGGTGATCGGCAACGGCTTCTTCAAGCCGAACATCTCCAGCCTGGTCGGCAAGTTCTACGGCCCCGGCGACCCGCGGCGTGACGGGGCGTTCACCATCTTCTACATGGGCATCAACATGGGGGCGTTCCTCGCCCCGCTGACGTGCGGCGCGGTCGCCGAGACCGAAGGCTGGCACTACGGGTTCCTGCTGGCCGGGGCCGGCATGGTGACGGGGCTGCTCATCTTCCTGTACACCACATCCACCGGCGTCCTCGGCGTCCACGCCGACCCGCCGGTCCGGGCGGACGGCCGGTCGCCCGGCTTCGGCAAACTGCTGCCGGTGTACCTGGGCACGCTCGCGGTCGTGCCGGTGGCCGTCTTCCTCCTCCGCCCGAACGACTGGATCGAGACACTGGTCGTGGGCACCGCCCTGGAGCCGTACAACCTGGCGCTGATGGACCTGCTGCTCGCCGTCGTCGGGCTGGGGGCCATCGCGTACATGCTGTACCTGTCGTTCGGCTACCCGGTGGCCGAGCGGCAGCGGATTTGGGTGATCGTCGTACTGCTGTTCTTCACCACCGTGTTCTGGACGTTCTTCGAGCTGGCCGGCAGCGCGCTGAACCTGTTCACCGACGAGAACGTGGACAAACAGCTCCTCGGCCAGAAGCTGACGGCGAGCAGCTTCCAGTCGGCGAACGCCCTGTTCATCATGGTGTTCGCGCCGGTGTTCTCCATCATGTGGACGTGGCTGGCGCGGAAGAACCTGGAGCCGTCGGCCGGGGTGAAGTTCGCGTTCGGCCTGCTGCTGCTGGGGGCCGGCTTCCTGGTGCTGAACTTGGGCAAGGCGGCGGCGGTCGAGGGCATCGTGCCGGCCATCTTCCTGATCCTGCTGTACCTGATGCACACCCTCGGCGAGCTGGCCCTGTCGCCGGTCGGCCTGTCGCTGGTGACGAAACTGGCCCCGGCTCAAGTGGTCGGGTTCATGATGGGCTTCTGGTTCCTGTCCAGCGCCATCGCGCACCAGGCGGGCAAGTTCATCGCCAGCGAGACGGCCGCCCCGATGGACGCCACCAAGGAGCAGACGCTGGAACTGTCGCTGGCCGTGTTCAACAACGTCGGCCTATTCGCCGTCGGCTCCGGGGTGCTGCTGCTGCTGCTGTCGCCGATCTTGAAGAAGTGGATGCACGGGGTGAAGTGACGGCCCGTGTGCGTCGCCGCGACGACCACCCGCGTCTTCGCGGCGAACGCCGGGAGCCGGCCAACGTCCAGGAGGTGCGCCGGATGCCGCGCGACGTGTGGTCGGTCGTCATCGCTCCGAACGCCTTGCGGGAACTCGTTGCCCAACCGATGGACCCGCTCGACCGCGTCACCCTCGCGGACAGAGTTCGGGAGGTGGTGCGACTTCTCATCCGCTCCCGTGGACGGCCGCGGGACGCGGAACCGGCTGACCCCTACACACCGGGGAGCGTTCGGCTCGTCTCGGATCGACTGGAAGCCGTGTTCACGGTCGGCACCCGGCGTCAGCGGAGTTGGCGAAGGTTCTGGCGGGTCCGGCTCGAAGGCCGCATCACCGTCCTGTCCCTTTACTTATTTCCCCTTCGAGAAGGCGGATGAACTCCTCCGCCGGAATCGCCTCCTCTGGGTGGTCGGCACGGCGGCGAAGCTCGCCCAGGTGTTCCGGGGTTAACTTCCGAAACGGAAACACCGCCGTAGCGTCCGCCTCCGACGACAGGTACGCGACCGCCTTCCGGTGTTCGTCCACGATGGCGACCGGGCCGGCCGCGTTGGCGAGCGCGTCACGGGACAACTCGACGAGTGCCTGGGCGCGCTCGGCGGGCGAGCTGGTGCGGATCAGTTCGAGCAGGGCGGACATAGAAGCACCTCCGAAGACTTCAACGCATCATACCGCGCCGCCGGCCGGAACGCCCCTCACTTCTTCGCGGGGGCGCTGACATACGGCGTCGGCCAGCCGGCGTCGCGCTTCAGAGTCTTCGCCTCCCGGCCGCGCGTTTCGGACAACAAGGTGGCGAACGGGTCGCCGGAGTAGCACACCTCGTTGAAGAAGGCGAACACGCTGGCGTCCTCGGTACGGAACATCGGGGCCAGCTTGCCGGCGGTGGTGGTGTAGCTGTAGTTGCCGAAGATTTCGCTCTTGCCGCCGGCCTTCGTGTGCAACAGCGTACCGCCCCGCTCGGTCTTGTACCCCAGCACCCACAGGGTGCCGCCGTCGTTGGTCAGGTGCGTGCCCTCGTTCTCGATGTTCAACTGCCGCGCCCAGACGGACTGCCCGCGAATGACCGTCAGGCCGTTCGTCACCACGTCCTCGAAGAACGCCTCGGCCGGCTTGGTGAACGTCACCTTCTTCACGCCCAGGCTGCGGAACACCACCGTGCGGGTGGTGTTCACCTCGATGCCGCCGTTCACGTCGGCGAAGTGTTCGATGCTCACGGCCTTCGCGTCGCCGTCCTCGAAGATGAAGTTCGGCTTGGTCTTGCCGAAGTAATCGACCCAGCCGCCGGAGCCGATGATCCGCCGCACCTTGCCGCGCACCAGGATCGGCTTGGAGATCTGCGAGAAGCCGGGAATGAACACCGTCGTCGCGCCGGAGTCGATGGCCTTCTGGATGCCGTCAGCGGAGTCCTTGCCGCCGGTCGGGTCGGCCCCGAAGTTCGACGCCAGCGCCCACCCCTTCGGGTCGTCCCACGTCACGTCGGGCGTTTCCTTCGCCGGCAGGCCGAGCGATTTCACCGGCGAATCGAACGGGTTCATTGCCTTGCCGACACTGAACTCGGCCGGCATCGCGCCCGGAACGGACGACTTGTCGTCCGGTTCGGCCACGGCCGATTGGTACCCGGTCGCGGTCACGTTCC
The DNA here is from genome assembly GCA_043745465.1 of Fimbriiglobus sp. Lineage (GTDB taxonomy): Bacteria > Planctomycetota > Planctomycetia > Gemmatales > Gemmataceae > Fimbriiglobus. The sequence goes on along the minus strand of JAYTSV010000020.1, from coordinate 9,181 downwards.
GCGAGAAGAACGGGGCCTTGCCGACTTTGATCGCGGGCAACTCCTTCGCCGCGCCGGTGCCGGTGAACTGGCAGTCCAGCAGCACCGTGAAGCTGTCGGCTTGAACGGCCGCGACTGGCCCTTCGACCTTCATCCCGCGGACGCTCACGCACTGGCCGAGGTTGGCGAACCCGACTTTCGTTTGTCCGGTCAGCGTGATCCGCTCGAACGTCTGGCTGTTCACCGACGCGGCGCAGCGGATGCCCGTCTCGAACCCGGCCACGCTCACGTTCCGCACCAGCAGCGGGCCGTTCATGTCGCGGTGGCCGAGGTCCAGACCGATGGCCCCTTTGCCGTCGCCGGACACGACGGCCACATCTCGCACGCCGCCGGTGTTGTTCGAGTAAAACTGCAGCCCGACCGCGCCGGGGTTGCCCTTGCCGGTGTCGAACGTGACGTTCTGGATGAAGTTGTGAAACCAGTCCGCCGAGCCGAACCCGCCGCACCACATGATCGGTTCCGGCTTGGCGGCGTCGGTGAAGGTGTTGTCGGCCAGCCGGAGGACGGTCTTGGCGGTGCTTTGCCCTTGCAGCCAGTTGAACCCGTAGGCGTTCTTCTTCTTGCTGTCCTGATTCGCCCAGCGGATCGGCTTCGTCACCTTGTAGGTGCCGTTGGGCAAATACACGATCTTGTGATGGCCCATCGTGTCGAGCAGCGCCTGCTGAATGGCGGCGGTGTCGTCGGCGACGCCGTCGCCTTTGGCATTGTAGGGCGGCTCGGTCACGTCGATGACGTGGGAAGTCACGGGGAAGCGCACGTCGCTGAGGTCGAGCCGCACCCCGAACACGGGCGGGTCGGCGGCCAGGACCGGCGCGGCCAGCAGAAGAGCGAACAGAACGGGGCGCATGGCGGACTCCGGAGGGGCGCAAGGCAAATACGATCTTGTTAGCCCGCCGCGCCAGCAAGGGGCCAACCACTCAAGCGGTTCGTCCCTCGCTGGCGCGGCGGGCTAACAAGGCGGCCCATCAGCTCACGATGGTCTTCCGCCGCTTGATGTAGTCGTGGACGACGAACCGATCCAACTCGCGGCCGGCGGTGAAGATGACGCGGCCCTTGGTGCTTTCGGCCATGCGGTAGGCGAAGCGGATGTCCTCCTCGCTCTGGTTCCAGACCCGCAGCAGGAAGATGGTGATGGTGATGCCGTCGCGGGCGCACAGCTTGGCCTCCCGCATGGTCGCTTCTTCGGTCCGCGGGTCGGGCGGATACAGCATGTACAGGTCGCTGCCCTCGAAGTGGGCCGTCGGCAGCCCGTCGGTGATGAGGATCACCTGCTTGTTCGGCGTCGGCTGGTTGGCCAGCAGCCGGCGGGACGTTTGCAGCGCGTGCTGGATGTTGGTGAAGTGCCACGGCACGTCGTATTCGCTGATGTTCGGGTTGCTCATGTCCGCCTTCAGCCGCACCACCGGGTTGAACACCGTCACCGGCTTCGGCATCAGGCCGGCCACTTCCGTGACGTGCTTCGGCTTGGCGAACGTGTACATCTCGATGAACTGCACATAGTCGCCGGGGTACTCGGTGCGGATCAGCCCGTCGAGCGCCAGGCCCATCCGCTTGACGTTCACGTACTGCCCGTCGTACCGCATGGAGCCGGACATGTCCAGCAGCACGCACGTCGCCGCCTTCGGGTTGTTGCGGGTCTGGTGGACGAGGATGTCGTCCGGCGTCAGCCGCACCGGCAGCCCCGGCCCGGCCCGCAGCAGCGCGTTCGTGAAGCTGCCGGGGATGTCCATCTGCGTCACCGAATCGCCGAACTCGTAGGCCTTGGTCGCCGGCGATTCCGTGGCCCCGTCGCCGACCACCGCCTCCGGGTGCCGCCCCGTGCGGCTCGCCTGGAGGTCGCTGAAGATCTGCTTGAGCAGCTTCGACTGGAACAGCCGGTACGCCTTCGGCGTCAGCGTGAAGCCCTTCTGCTGGTCGCCGTCCAGCCCCTGCTTCTCGGCCATCTCCTTGACCAAATCCTCCACCTGCTTCTGAATGTCTCGCAGGCTCTCCATGCCTTCCTGGTCGAGGTACTCGTTCAACTCCTCCATATCCAGGATGCCGAGTTGCGCCGTCTGCTTGGCGTCCTCCAACTGCTTCAACAACTTCTCGATGGTGTCGAGTTCTTCCTTCACTTCCAGCGCCGTCGGAATGTCCATCCGCTCGCGGCCGGTGAACTCGTACTTGCCGGCCAGTTCGTCTATCTGATACTTGTCGCCGAGGCGTTGCACCAGCGGCACCAGCCCGCGCGCGAACCCCTTGTCGCCGCCGGCGTGGAAGTACAGTTCCTCCAAGTCGCCGAGTTGCTCGTCCCGCACCGCCGCGTCGTACCGCTTCTTCAACTTGTCCGGCGGGGTCAGGCCGGCGGCCTTGTCCTGGTACGCCTTCTCCGCTTCCTTCGTAACTGCCGTCGTCTCGTACTTCTCCAGCAGCTTCCGCTTCCGCTCCTGCAGTTGCCGGCGGAGGTTGTCCAGGCTCGGCCCCAGGTTGGCGATCTGCGACGGGTCGATACGGATGGCGTTCGCCAGTTGCTCGTCGGTGTAGTCTTCCATGCTGCCGTACTCGAGCATGTGCTCGAACGCCCCGGACACGGCGTCCGGCGGCGGCTGGTTCGGCCCCGGCACGTTCACCGGGTCGTACTTCTGGTAGACGTGGATCACCCCGCCGAGGCGGTTCGGGTTGGCGTCGGACATGCGGTATACCAAGAGGAACTAACCACAGAGACACCGAGCGGAGAACACAAGTGTGGACAGGGTCACAGGATGGAAGCAGGATTGAAGAAATTCTGCTCTGAACTCTGCATCCATTCTGAATCCTGTGATCCTGTCCACACTGTTTTCCCTGTATTCTGTGCAATACCTCTGTGTCTCTGTGGTTAGTCTGCTTTGAGTTTCTGGAACAGTTCCAGCTTCTCGATGTCCTTCGCCAGGTCGTCGGTGAAGGTGCCGTTGCCGTTGCGGCGGTCGTACAGGGCGGCGGTGGCGGCGCACTCGGCGTCCAGCCAGTCCAGCATAGGCGCGACCGGCACGGCCCCGCCGCCGGCCCGTAGCGGGTGGTCGTCCGGCAGGGTAACGGTGACGGTCTTCTGCCCGGCCTCCATCAGTCGCCGGACGTACAACCGCCCGACCCGCAGCGTGTTCAACCGGCTCATCGGATTCGCGTAGTCCAGGCCGACGGGGAAGTGCCGGCGGAACAGTTCGCCGGCCCGCTTCAAGTTGCCGACGAGCGCCAGGTATTCGAGGTACGTCACGGCCGCGCCGATGTAGCCGGGGTTGTACGCCGCGCGCGGATATCCTTGGCGGCAGTATCGCTCGGCCTTGGCCGCCTGCCCGACCCGCACCAGCGGTTCCAGGGCGTAGGCGCACACCCACATCGGCCCGGCTTCGCAGTTCAGGTTCCGGCCGATGTAGTCCTCGGCGATCTTGACCGCCTCCTCGTACCGCTCGGCGTAGCGGAAGTACGACACCATCAGTTCCTTCACGCAGGTGTCGCACTCGCTCATGCCGTCGGGCTTGGCGGCCCTCATGCGGTCGAAGGCGGCGGCGGCTCCGACCTTGTCGCCGAAGGCGATCCGCACCCGCCGCTCGGTGTCGAAGATGCGGTGCGGGCTGTACCCCTGGGCCTCGAACCGCCGCCGCATGTCGGCCAGCGTGTCCAGGATTTGCGGCTGCGGGATGGTGTGGTGCGCGGCCAGCGTGCTGACCACCCACTTGAACTGCCACAGCAGCGTGTCGCGGGCACCGGGGCCGCCGAACCCGTCCGGGTTCGCGTCCAGCTTCGCCAGGCACCAGACGAACGCCACCAGCATCAGGTCGGGTTGTCCGCCGAAGTTCGCCGCCGTCACCAGTTCCCGGCGGACGCGGAACCCGGCCTCGTCGTCCTGAAGGGTGTCGGCGATGCGGGCGGCTTCGTCGAGGAGCGCGATCTTGCCGGGGCCGTTGGGCAACGACTCAGCGTCCTTCATCAGGCGGGCGATGTCGTCGGCGGACGGCATGACGGCTCGGCGGTGGGTAGGGGTTGCCTACATGATACGCGCGCGGCCGGCCGGAAGGGGCGGGGGAAATGTCGCGGCGCTCCCTTCGGTCGCGGCGACGACAAACAACCTCATCGTCGCCGCGACCGGAGGGAGCGGCCTACTTCGCCTCGGCGTGCGTCTGGGGGTTCGCTTTCAGCCACTCCAGCGCCGCCCGCATCCCCGCGTCGAAGCCGGTCTTCGGGTCGTACCCCAGCAGCGTGCGGGCCTTGGCGATGCTGAAGTCCAGGTTCCACCCGGCAAACTTCACCCGCGCCGACGTGATGAGCGGGGCGACGGTCTTGCCCTTCCGCTTGTACACGTTCTCCCGCCAGCGGGCCAGTCGCTTGGCGAGCCACAGCGGCAGCGTCTTCCACCCCGGCGGCCGCTTCAGCCCCAGCCCGTCCGCCACCGCGTGGATGAACCGTTTCTTGGACACGAACTCGCCGTCCGTAATGTTGAACACCTCGCCGACGGCGGCCGGCGTCTCGACGGCGAGAAAGACCGCGTCCACGAGGTTGCCGACATAGGTGGTGTTCAGCGCGAACCGCCCCCGGCTGAAGTACCAGATCGTTCGCCGCGTCAACCGGTGGGCGATTTCGGGGACGACGGTGCGGTCGCGCGGGCCGTAGATGAACCCCGGCCGCAGCACCGTGACCGGCACGCCGTGTAGCCGGTGGTATTCCAGGGCCAGTTTCTCGGCTTCGACCTTGGATTGCGTGTAGCCGTCGATGTGCGACTCCGGCAGCGGCTCCCGCTCGTCGGTGCCGAAGTGATGCCGGGCCGCGTACACGCCGAGCGAGCTGATATCCACGAACCGCGTCAGCGGTTTACCTCTCACCGCGTCCAGGAGTTTCCGCGCGCCCTCGACGTTCACCGCCCGGTAGTCCTCGACCGGCCCCCAGTCGCCGACCTTCGCCGCCGCGTGGACGATCACATCCGCGCCGTCCACCGCCTTCGCCAGCGCGTCCGCGTCGGTCAGGTCGCCGGGCACGATCTCCGCGCCGAGGGACCGCAGGACCGCCGTGTCCGCCGTCGCCCGCGCGAGGCACCGCACCGCGTGCCCGCGCCGGATCGCCTCCTCCGCGACGTGCGACCCGACGAACCCCGTGCCGCCAGTGATCAGAAAGACAGCCATGTCCGCGAACCCGATGAGTGTGTGGTCCGCTTAAGGTATGGGGTCCGAGCCGGAAGCGTGAGCGACGGACGCTCCAAAACCGTCGCTCACGCTTCCGGCTCGGATCGCAGGGGCTCACTCCGGCACCTTCGCCTCGCGGCCGGCGAGGACGCGGACGTTGTCGGCGATTCGCTGCGCCTTCGCGCCGTTGAACGGCACCACCCACACGGCGTAGGTGCCGACCGGAACCACCATGTCCTCCTTGTAATCGCCGGCCTTCTGGATGGCGACGTGGCCCTTTTCGCCGGGGCCGGGGTCGTCGGTGGCCGTGACGACGACGGCATCCGCGCGGGGCAGGTCGTCACTCCGAACGAACACCGTGCCGAGGTGGTCACCGAGCGCGACCGTCTGCTTGCCCGCTTTCACCTCCCACTTCGCCAGCAGTTTCACCGGCAACCCGCCCTTCGGCGTGAAGTACAGGTCGAACGGCCCGGTGTTCGGCAGCGGCGTGTTGGCGGTAAAGTCGGTGACGGTGGTGACCGGCTTGTGATCCTTCTGCCCCGGTCCCGGTTTGCCGCCCTCCACCACGATCACGCTCCCGCCTTTCGGAATGGCCCGACCGTAGACGATGACCAACTCCGGCGGATCGAGCGCGGCAACCGAAGCGGCAGCGAACAGGACGGCGACGGAGGCGAGGCGAGTCATGGCGATTCCCCGGAGAGGTTCCACGCAATACTGACGAGGGACGGGCCGTTTTCGCTCCGGCGAATCCCGAATCTCGTGCCGCAAAGACAACCCCAGCAACCACTTTCGGCGGCGGATCGGTTTTTCCTCAAGTCGCGTTGACAGAACCGCGACAAGCTGACAAAATCCCACACGTCGATTGGCCTCTTCTCAGTTCCGGCCCCATCAAGCCGAGGCGTAAGCCGAAGTTTGGTGGGGTTTTTTCGTCCCCGCATTCCGCCCTCTCCGACTTCCGGAAGTGGGATTGATTCCGCGCCCGGCGTGGTTTCCCATAGTCAACTGCGCCGGCCACACCACCGACCGTCACCCACGAGAAAGGACTCTCGCCATGATCTTGCGTCCGCTGCTGTTCCTCACCTTCGCCGGTCTGCTACTGCTCCCCGACTGGTCTGCCGCCCGGCCGTTCCGTCGGCGGGTGAACTCGGCCCCGCTGCCCTGCCCCACCTCGTACAGCTACCCCGCGCCGGTGGTCTACTCGCAGCCCGTCTACGCCCCACAAGTCTATGCCCCCCAGGTCTACGCCCCGCCCGTCTACCTGCCGCCGGCCGTGGCCTGTCCGCCGGTGACGGCGGCCCCGAAAGGCCCGACGGTGATCCCGGAACGCATGGCCGAACCGCGCGCCGTCGAGCCGAAGACTTCGATCCCGAAGGGCATGTCCACCGACGCGAAGGCCGACCCGAAGCCGGCCCCGTCGGTGATCCGCACCGTCGGGAATGAAGAGCGGTTGCCGCCGATGCCGGTGCCGGTGCCGCCGCGGCCGGTCGCCGAACCCCAGCCGAGTCTGCCGAAGATGACCCTCGACCTCGCCCCGCCGAAGGCGATCACCGAGGAGTCGCAGAAGCCGGCCGTCAAGCCCGATCCGCTGCCGGCGTTCGACCTGCCGCCGCTGCCGCCCTTGGCCCCGCCGCAACCGGCCGCGCCGGACGCGCCGACGACCGCGAAATCCAGCCCGCTGAACGCCGACGCCGCCGCCGACGTGTACCCCGTCTCCGGTCCCGCGCCGGCCGACCGCGCCGCCAAGCGGAGCGTCGGGTTCGTGAACAAGAGCGGCCGCGACGTGGTGCTGACCGTGGCCGGCAAGCTGACGACGCTGCCGAGCGGGCACGCCCTTCAGATGACCCTGCCGGCCAAGTTCGCGTGGCAGATCGGCGGCGAGAAGGAGCGGGATGTCACCGTGCCCGACACCGCGCCGGGCGTGGACGTGGTGATCCGCCGATAGACTATTCTTGCGAGCCGCGACCGCGAGGGAGCGGCATCTTCTTCGAGGAACTTCCGCGATGGTCCGGCAGATGCACCCGACGGCCGTGAAGGCGAAACTCGACGCCGGCGAACCGCTGCTGCTCGTGGACGTGCGGCAGCCGGAGGAGTACGCCATCTGCCGCATCGCCGGCGGCGTGCTGATCCCGCTGGGCGAACTCGCGGGGCGCGTCGGCGAGGTGAACCCGCCGGCCGGGGCGACCGTGGTGGTCTACTGCCACCACGGGATGCGGAGCCTGTCCGGGGCCGAAGTGCTGACCCAGGCCGGCGTGCCGAACGTCGTCAGCATGGCGGGGGGCATCGAGGCGTGGAGCGTCCTGGTCGATCCCGCCGTGCCGCGCTACTGAGCCGGCACGCGACACCGGCCCGAAGTCTTACTCCCTCCCTTTCCCGTCGTCCTTTTGCAGCTTCCACTGCTCGTCGAAGAAGCCGGCGCGGACGATCTTGCCCGGATAGCGGGTGTCCGGCGGGGTGGTCACGTCCACGACCGCGTAGTCGGGCAGCATGGACACCTGCCGGGCGTTGTTCAGGTAGGCGTACTCGCGGTAGGTGAACCCGCTGTTCAGCACGACGTACTTCTGCGGGTTCAACGGGTTCGGATAGATGCAGATCGTGGTAGTGGTTTCGCCGAACTCCTTCAGCGGCAGCTTGTCGGCGATCTTGGCGAGGATGGCGTTGCTCTTCGGGTCGCCCCACAGGATCAGGTTGCTGTTCTTGATGTCGTCGTCGGTGATGTCCTTGTCGGCCTTCACCACCGCGTCGCCGCGGAAGTGCCGCCGCCACTCCTTGATGGCGCGGTTCATCTCGGCCTCGGTCCACTTGCCGATCTTCTCGTTCATCGGCGTGCCGGTCGGTTTCACGACGATGAACGAGTCCAGGAACGCATCGTCGATGGGGCCTTGCAGGCCGGGCGTCTTGACTAGGCCGGCGGGTCGGGGAGGCGGGACGACCCACTGACCGGTGAAATCTTTTGTGAAGGTGATGCCAGCGTTGCGATCTTTGCTCACCACGGAGACTTTGTACCCATCGACGATCGCTTCGACTTGTAAGCCCGCTGGCAGGAAAAGTCGAAGCTGGGACACGCCTTTGGTAACGAGGTTGTATTTCCCAACCCGAAACGTGCCGCTCACCTCCGCCCGCTCCCAGTGCTTCTCCAACCCTGTCACGGTTAGCCAGTCGCACTGGTTGTACCGCAGGGTGTGCGTCGTGAACTTGATCTCCTGCCGATCCGTCGAGGCCGGCAACCCCTTCGCCACGGCCGCGTCGATCTTCTCGTTCACGATGGCCTTCGCGCCCTTCTCGTAGCTGTGGGCGGTCTTCGGCCCGATGACGTGCGTCAGCTCCAGCCCCACCTTCTTCATCTCGCGAGCCATCACGTCGGCCGCCTGCTTCTGTTTGTCGATCTCGCCGCTGTACGCGACCGTCGGCAGGTTGAACAGGTTCTGCGAATACTCGGTCGCGTCGTACATCCGCCACAGCTTCTTCTCGTACCACGTCGGCTTCACCACCTCGCCCTGGAAGTCGTTGAGGAACTCCCGCGTCTCGCTGAACCCGGCCCCCGGCGCGCACGCCGCCCACAGCGTCGGGTAGTGGACGCCGAACTGCCAGCAGGCGGCCCCGCCCATGCTGAACCCGCGCGCGACCAGCCGGTTCTCGTCGATGCGGTAGTGCTTCTTGGCGTGGTCCAGGCACTCGAAGGTGTCGATCTCGCCGGCGAACTTGTTGGCGTTGCTGAACCGCCCGTAGGGGTGCAGGATGAGCGCGCCGGGGGCCGGGATGATGCCGCCGCCAGTGCCCGGCGAGTTCGCCATGAACCCGGCCTCCATCACGTTCTCGAACCGCCCGTGCCACCAGAAGTCGAGCCGGTGTTTCTCCTTCGCCGCGAAGTCGTACTCCTTCGGCACGATCATCCAGTACGGTTGCACGTCGCCGTCGATCTTCGACTTGTAGCCGCGCAGCACGCCGCCGGTCTGCGTCGTCCACGGCGTCCTGCCGGCCTTCAGCGACTTCGCCCGTTCCAGCCCGCCGGCCAG
>JAYTSV010000019.1:0-10334 GCA_043745465.1 Fimbriiglobus sp. | reverse complement strand
CGGGTCGGCAGTCGCGGCCTTGGCGTAGGCGGCGCGGGCCTCGTCGAGGTTGCCCTTCAACCGGCGTTCGCGGGCCTCCGTCAGCGGCCCGGGCTTCGCCTTCGCGCCTTTCGCCGGCTTGTCCTGGGCGAAGTGCGTGCCGGTCAGCGCAAGTCCGAGGAACCCGCCCGCCAGCACCGCCAACTTCAGCGCACGCATCGTCTCGCCTCGCAGCACCCGCCCCCCGGCGCGACCGGCCGCGGCGTTCGGGAGACTCTGTTGTAACCGATCCCGGGCCGGGGTGGTAACCTTCCCCGCGTGGGCAGGGAATTCTCGTGAAACGGCCGACGCCGGGCGGCGTCGAGGTGTTAGACTGGGGGCCAGTTCCCGCCGGCCACCCGCACCCCACGACGAAACCCGGGCCTGCCATGCCACGCCGCCACGCCTTCCCGACGGCCCTCGCCCTGCTGGCGCTGGCGTCCCCCGCCTTCGGGCAACTGTCCGGGCTAGACGACTCGGCCGAGAAGGCCGCGAAGGTCGCCGCGCTGATCGACGAGCACCTCGAACGCTCGTGGACGGCCGACGGCGTCCGGCCGGCCCCCGCAGCCGACGACGCCGAGTACCTCCGCCGCGTGTCGCTGGACGTGATCGGCCGCACCCCCCGCGTCGCCGAGGTGCGGGCCTTCCTGGCCGACAGTTCCCCCGACAAGCGGGCGGTGGCCGTCGCGCGGCTCGTTCAGATGCCGGCCCACGCCGGGCACTTCGCCAACCAGACCCGCGTCGATTGGCTGCCCGGCACGCTGACCGACTTCCGCACGATGTTTCAGGGCAACCAGTTCGAGACCTGGCTGCGGACGCAGTACGCCCGCAACACCCCGGCCGACGAGGTCGCCCGCAAGCTCGTCACCACCGCCGTCGCCATCGGCCAGCGCGGCCGCACGCCGGCCAATTACGACGGGCCGGACGCGGACGAGAAGCTCAGCGTCGCCGCGTACTATCAGGCCAACGACGGCAAGCCGGAGACGATCGCCTCGACCGTGTCCCGCACGTTCCTGGGCGTGAAAGTCGAGTGCGCGCAGTGCCACGACCACCCGTTCGCCCCGTACACCCGGGACCAGTTCTGGCAGTTCGCCGCGTTCTTCGGCGAGTTCACGCCGCTGTCGCCGACCTCGCCGAGCTTCGTCGGGCCGCTGCCGCCGCAGGCCGACTTCAACCAGATTTCGATCCCGAACACGGTCAAGAGCGTGACCGCCGCGTTCTTCGACGGCACCGCCCCGACCTGGACGTTGGCCAAGACGCCGCGGGACGAACTCGCGGCCTGGATGACTGATCGCAAGAACCCGTACTTCGCCCGCAACGCCGCCAACCGCTTGTGGGCGCAATTCTTCGGCCTGGGGCTGATCGACCCGGTGGACGAACCCGGCCCCGAGAACCCGCCGAGCCACCCCGAACTCCTCGACGGCCTCGCCGCCGCCTACGCCGACTGCGGCTTCGACACCCGCGTCATGATCCGGGGGATTACCGCCAGCCGCGCCTACGGGCTGAGCAGCCGGCAGACGCACGCCACCCAGGCCAACCCCCGCCGGCACGCCCGCATGAGCGTCCGCGGCCTGACCGGCCCGCAGATCTACGCCAGCTTCCTGGCCGCGACCGGGGGCAAGGACCGCAGCGTCCAGAACGACTACTACACCGAAGAGTTCCGCGCCAACAAGGGCCTGTTCAACACCATGTTCGGCCAGGCCATCGGCAAGCCGACCGAGTCGCAGACCTCGATCCTGCAGAGCCTCATGATGATGAACGGCAAGCCGGTCGCCCGCCAGACGAGCCTCAAGGACAGCGACACCCTCGCCGCCGTCTGCGACGCCCCGTTCCTGACGACCGAGAAGCGCGTCGAAACCCTCTTCCTCGCCGCCCTCGGCCGCCAGCCGACCGCCGACGAGCGCGAACGCTTCGCCAGTTCGGTCGATCGCGCGGGTAAACCCGACGCCAAGAACGAAGCCCTCGCCGACCTCTTCTGGGTGCTCCTCAACAGCCCGGAATTCCTGTTCAACCGCTAACGAAACGGCCGCGCCGGGCGAAGCACAAATCACAACGAACCAGTACCGGAGGACGCATCCCATGACCCTTTCACGACGCGGTTTTCTGCACGCGGGGGCCGTCAGTACGACGGTATCGCTGTCCGGCTGGATGGGGCGGTTGGCCGCGGCGGAGGCGGCCGGGAAGTCGCCCAAGCGGACCAAGTCGGTGATCCTGCTCTGGCTCAACGGCGGGCCGAGTACGATCGACCTGTGGGATGTGAAGGCCGGGCACGACAACGGCGGGCCGACGACCGAAATCCGCACGCCCGCCGAGGGCTTGCGGATCAGTCACCTGCTGCCGAAGCTCGCGGCGCACGGCAAGGACCTGGCGGTCTTGCGCGGCATGTCCACCAAGGAGGGGGACCACGGCCGGGCGACGTACCAGATGCGCACCGGGCAACTGCCGTTCGGGGCGCTCCAGTACCCGAGCCTCGGCGCGCTCGTGTCGAAGGAACTCGGCGACCCGACGGCCGAGACGCCCAACTTCGTCAGCGTCGCCCCGCAGCGGTTCTTCAACCTCGACGCCTACGGCCCCGGCTTCCTCGGGCCGAAGTACGCCCCGCTCGTCATCGGCGAGAACCGCGGCTTCAACGAACGCGGGGCGGTCGAGTACAAGGCCATCGACGACGGCCTTAAGGTGGACAACCTGGCCCGCGCCGACGGGGTGACCGCCGACCAGGCCGCCGGGCGACTGGAGATGTTGCGCAAGATGCAGGAGGAGTTCGCCGCGGCGCGGCCGGGGCCGGTCGCCGCCGGGCACCTGTCGGCCTACGACCGCTCGACGCGGCTGATGCAGTCCGACGCGGCCAAGACGTTCGACCTGAGCACGGAGGACGTGAAGGAGCGCGAGAAGTACGGCAAGACCTTCTTCGGCCAGGGCTGTCTTCTGGCCCGCCGGCTCGTCGAGAAAGGCGTGCCGTTCGTCGAGGTCAACCACGGCTTCTGGGACACGCACAACCAGAACTTCGACGCCCTCAAGCCGCTGGCCGGGACGCTCGACCAGGGGTTTGCCGCGTTGCTGGCCGACCTGAAGCAGCGCGGCCTGCTCGACACGACGCTCGTCGTCTGCCTGGGCGAGTTCGGCCGCACGCCGAAGATCAACGCCGGGAACGGTCGCGACCACTACCCCAACGCCTGGAGCGCGGTCCTCGCCGGGGGCGGCACCAAGGGCGGCCAGGCGGTCGGCAAGACGAGTGCCGACGGCACCACGGTCGAAGACCGGCCGGTGTCGTCGATCGACCTGCTCGCCACCGTGTGCAAGATCATCGGGGTCGATTCGGACAAGCAGAACATGTCGAACATCGGCCGGCCGATCCGCATCGTCGATCGGGCCGCGAAGCCGGTGATGGAGGTCTTCGCGTGAACCTCGCGCTCCTTGCCGCGCTCGGTGCCGCCGCGCTGTCGCCGCCGTCGCACCTGCGCTTCCCGCCGGCGGCCCGGCCGGTCGCCGCGTCGGTCTCGCTCGCGGTCGGCACGCCGGGCTTCGGCTACCCCCGGCCGGCCCGGCCGCGCGGCGACGCCTTCGCGCCGGGGCTGTACGACAGCGAGCCGCGGATCGTCCCGCCGCCGTTCCACTTCACCCCGGACGCCGAGCCGCCGCCGTACCTGGACGCGCTCTTTCTCGGCCAGTCGCGCGCCTACCGCGTCCGCGTCATCGTGACGGTCAACGGCCAACCGTCGCACGCCGGCTGGGCCGCCGCCGTGCGCAAGCTGTTCGTCGCCTTCGACCGCGACGGGGACGGGTACTTGAACCGCCACGAACTCGAACAGATTTTCAGCCTGCCGGGGTTGAAGGAACTGGCCGGCGGGCAGTTCTACACGCAGGCCTTCGCGGTGCCGTCGATGGCCGAGGTGGACCGCGACGGCGACCGCCGCGTCTCGCCCGACGAACTGCTGCACTACTACCAGGCCGCGACGGCCGACCTCCTGCAGACCCGCCCCCTGCCGGCCAACGACGAGAACGCCGACCGCGTCACGGAGGCGGTGCTGGGCCGACTCGACGCCAACGGCGACGGCCGGCTGAGCGAGGCCGAGTTGCGCAAGGCCGAGCGGCTGCTGCTCACCCTGGACGCCAACGAGGACGAGTGCCTGTCCCTCGGCGAGTTCCCCGTGAATTATGCCGCGAAAACCGGCACCGGCACGATGGCGGCGGGCGCGGGGATGATGGGCGCGGACCAGGAGAAGAAGGCGGCCGACGCCCCGCCCGGCGACCTGTTCGTCAAGCTCGGCGAACTCCCCGGCGACGCTTACAACCGCATCCTCGGCCGCTACGACGCCGACAAGGACGGCGTGCTGAGCGGCAACGAAATCCCCTTCGACGCGGCCACGACCAAGGCCCTCGACGCCGACGCCGACGGCAAACTTTCGCTCACCGAGCTGTACGCCTACGGCAAGCGGCCGCCGGACATCGTCGTGACGATGAACCAGGCGGCAACCGCGGCGGCGTGCTCGGTCGTCGTCACCGGGTTCGGCGGCGGCGCGTTGCCCCCGGGGTTCACGGCACGCCGCACCGAGGCCAACCGCGTCATCCTGCGCAGCGGGGCGACGGTCCTCGACTTCGCGGCGACGCCGGCCGACACGAAGGGCGTCCGGCAGCGGTTCGACCGCACGGTCGCGTCCCTGCCCGGCGGGGGCAACGTCATCACCGAGGCGAGCCTGAGCGGCACGCAGAACCAGTTCCTCCGCGTCATCTTCGACGCCGCCGACCGCAACGGCGACGGCCAACTGACGCGGCAAGAATTGACCGACTACTTCCAGTGGCAACTCGCCGTGGCCGAGCAGGCACTGCTCGTCAACACGACCGTGAGCCGGCCGAACCTGTTCCAACTCCTCGACGACGACCGCGACGGCAAGCTGAGCGTCCGCGAGTTGCGCACGGCCTGGGAGCGGCTGAGCGTCCTGGAGCCGGAGGGGTCGCGGTTCGTCACCCGGGCGATCCTGCAACCGACGGCGAGCTTTCGATTGTCGAACGCGGCGGCCGGCGGGTTCGAGGTGCTGACGCCCCAGGACGCGGCGGAAATGCGGTCCGCGCTGTATGTTGAACCCGTGGGCAAGGGTCCGCTCTGGTTCCGTAAGATGGACCGCAACGGCGACGGCGACGTGTCCCGGGCCGAGTTCCTGGGCGACGCGGCCGACTTCGCCAGGATCGACGCCGACGGCGACGGGCTGATCTCGCTCGCCGAGGCCGTGGCGTTCGACCGGCGGAAAAAGTAACCCGGGAGTCGTGAGCGTGGCGCGAACGCTGGCCTGCACCCACTGCGGCGAGAGCATCGCGCTGCCCGAGGCGTTCGACCGGCCCAAAATCCGCTGCCCCGGGTGCGGCAGTTACGCCCCCGTGCCGGCCGAGCACCGCGGGCCGCCGGCCGACGACGTGCCGACCGTGAAGCCGGCGACCAAGGCCGTCGCCGTGAGAGTCGCAAAAGCCGCGCCCGCGCCGGCCACCGGGTCCGCCGGGGTCCGGCCGCGCGGCAACCCCCGCGACCGCCGGCCCGAGTTCACGCCCGACGAGTCCGGCGGCACCCCGGTGCTGGCCGGCACCCAAGACGAGGACGACGAGAAGCCCTACGGCGTCCCCGGCACCGGCCTGATGCCGTGCCCGCACTGCCGCCAGGAGTTGCCGCTCGACGCGACCTTTTGCGTCCACTGCGGCACGCCTCTGGCCGGCGGGGAGAAGGCCGAGCGCGTCCACCAGCCGATGCAGGCCGTCTGGGAGGAGGGGCTACCGCTCCAGACGCGGCTCGCCGTCATGGCCGGCTTCCAGGTCTTCAATTTCTTCCTGGCGGTCGGCAGCATTTACGCGCAGGCCGGCCAGTTGGGGCAGTTCTCGACGTGGGCTTCGCTCGCCTTCTTCAACCTGTTCCACATTGCCTTGCAAGCCTTCCTGATCGGGAGTTTCGACACGCTGTCGGTGACGCGCACGGCCCGGGGCAAGACGACCGTCTTGTGGCAGCGGCGCATCGGCTTTTACAAACTCAAGGCCGAGAAAATCCCCTGGCGGGAGAGTACCAACATCCGCGTGACCGGGTCCGCCCCGGCCGGCCTGGTGGAGTGGTTCACCTTGCTGTACACGCTGTGCATCGCCTGCGTCCCGGGGGTGCTGTTCTACTGGCTCGTGATCCACCCCGAGCGCTTCCAGATCGACCTGACGGACTCCCTCGGCGTGACGCAGCAGACGATCTTCCGGAGTACCGACCGGGAGAAAGCCGCGGCCGTGGCCCACTTCGTCCAGGACGCGACCGGCCTGCACGACCGCGCGGTGTAGAAAACTCCCCACTTCCTGTAATGCCGCCCGCCCCGCCGGCGACACCCTGCTATGCCCGACTGGCCCGCGATCGTGACGGCGTTCACCCCGCTCGCCTGGCGGGTGGCGTACCGGATCGTCGGCCACGACGCGGACGCCGCCGACTGCGTCCAGCAGGCGTTCGTCGCGGCGGTCGCGCTACACCACCGCGAGGGGGTGCGCGACTGGCCGGCGGCCGTCACCCGGCTGGCCGCAGCGCGGGCGCTCGACTGCCTGCGGAGCCGCAAGCGGACGCGCGTCCCCGAGCTAGTGGCCGACCCGCCCGGCCGCGAGTGCGACCCGCTCGCGCTCGCCGAGGCCGGCGAACTGGCCGACGCCCTGCGCGTCGCGCTGGCGGCCATCGACCCCGCCCAGGCGGAGGCGTTCTGCCTCACGGCCTTCGAGGGGTTCACCAACCAACAGGCCGCGGCCGCGCTGGGGCGGACGGCCAACCACGTCGGCGTCCTCGTCTACCGGGCGCGGGCCGAGTTACGACTGAAGTTGCGGGCGTTCGACCCGGCGGGAGGTGCGACGTGAGCGAATCGACGCCCCCAGGCGACATCGTGGAGCGGGCGGTTGCAGCGGTTCGCGGGGCCGCCGTGCCCGAGGTGCCAACGGATTTGACGGCCGCGACGGTCGCGGCCGTCCAAACTCAAGTGGCCGCGGCGCGGCGCGCCCGGCGGAGGAAGCGAATCATGCGGTACACGAGTGTCGGCGCGTTGCTGGTTTGTTTCGCCGTCACGGTCGGCTTGTTCTGGTCAGGCGAGACCGCACAGGCCCGGCCACTGTTGCGGGCCATCGAGAACCAGGAGAAGGCGAAGTCGTACCGGGCCGTTCGCCGCGCTACTAACACCGCTCCCCAAATTCCCCTTGAGGAGGAACAGAAGATTTACTACGCCGACGGGAAGTCACGGTCGGAAAGCGCTTCGTACTACTCTGTGGCAAATACAGAGGAAAAGAAGTACGTTTTTGTCAAATATAGTCTTAAGGTGGCCAGTTTTAGCCCACTGGTTAGCGTCGTCAGCGAACACGCAATCACATCGGACACGGTCAAGCAGGCGATCGCCGCGCGGGAATTCAAGGACTTGGGCATCCAAGTCGTAGACGGTCGGCGACTCAGAACCTACCGCGTAGAGAAGCCCGCGAGCGACCAGACAGGCGGCGTTGCGACCCGATCGACTTACTGGATCGACGCCAAACGGGACTTGTTGGTCAGGACCGAGTTCGTCGGCCCGATTCTCATCTTGAATCGCCACCGTGACGGCACAGTTTCGCAGTTCGATCAAGACTTCAAGGACTTCACGCGGACAGAAGTCACTGAGTACCTCGGCTTTGACGAAGACCTCGACCCGGCACTCTTCGACACGAACCCGCCGGCCGGGTTCAGGCTCGTTGAAGTCGATATATCGCCTAAGCCCAAACGGTAGCGCGGGACACCCGGCCGGCCATTCGTTAGAAAGCCTCCGCCGGGCACCCCGGCGGAGGCTTTCGCGTATGCGCATCCTGGTCACCGGCGGCGCGGGCTACATCGGCTCGCACACCGTCAAGCACTTGCTCGAACACGGGCACGACGTGGTCGTGCTGGACAACCTGTCGCAGGGCCACCGCGCCGCCGTGCCGGCCGGCCGGCTCGTCGTCGCCGACTTGAAGGACGGCGACCGGCTCGACCAGCTCTTCATCGAGCAGCGCACCGAGGCGGTCGTCCACTTCGCCGCCGACGCCGCCGTCGGCGAGTCGGTCGTGAACCCGGCAAAGTACTACCAGAACAACCTCGTCAACAGCGTCAATCTGCTCGACCGTGCCCGCCGCCACGGGGTGACGCGGTTCGTCTTCTCCAGCACCTGCGCGACCTACGGCACGCCGGCCGTGGTGCCGATCACGGAGGAGACGCCGCAGGCCCCGATTAACCCCTACGGGCAGACGAAACTCGCCTTCGAGAAGATGCTCGCCGACTACGCCGCGGCCTACCCGCTGGGCTTCGCCGCGCTGCGCTACTTCAACGCCTCCGGGGCGACGCCGGACGGCACCCTCGGCGAGGACCACACGCCCGAATCGCACCTGATCCCGCTGGTCCTGCAAGTGGCGCTCGGCCAGCGGCCGCACGTCAGCGTCTTCGGCACCGACTACCCGACGCCCGACGGCACGTGCGTCCGCGACTACGTCCACGTCGATGACCTGGCCTCGGCGCACCGGCTCGCGCTCGAAAAGATCGCGCCCGGCGTGGGGATGCACTTCAACGTCGGCATGGGCCGCGGATACAGCGTCCGCGAGGTAATCCGCACGGTCGAGCAAGTCACCGGGAAGCCGATCAAGGTCGTCGAAGCCCCGCGCCGCGCCGGCGACCCGCCCGCCCTGGTAGCGAGCGCCGACAAAATTCGCCGCGACCTCGGCTGGAGCGCAAAGTACACCGACCTGACCGACGTGGTCCGCACCGCCTGGGACTGGCACCGCACGCACCCGCTGGGGTATCGGACGGGGCAGTCTTGAATCGGGTGTCGGGTGTCGGGTATCGGGTGTCGCAGACCCTTAGCGCCGCGCCCGATCTCTGCGATACCCCAAACCCGACACCCGACACCCGATTACAGAATCACCCCCGCAATCGCCGCGTTGATGAGCGTCGCCAGGAAGCCGCCGAGCAGTGCCGTCGGGCCGAGCTTGGCGAGGCGGGCGCGGAGCTTCTGCTGGTCGGCGGGGTCGCGGGGCAGGCTGCCGATGCCGCCGAGTTGGATGCCGATCGAGCCGATGTTGGCGAACCCCGTCAGCGCGTAGGTGGCCAACTGGTAGGACCGCTCCGAAATCCCCTCCGCCATGCCGGGCCGGTACTTCGTCGTCATGATGTCGAAGGCGACGAACTCGTTGGCAACGAGCTTGACGCCGAGCAGTTCGCCGACCTTCGGCACGTCCGCGGTTTCGACGCCCATGAGTACCGCCACGGGCGAGAAGAGGTTGCCGAAAATCCACCGCAGCGTGATCCCTTCGAGCCGCGGGCTGAGGTGCCCGAGTTGGCCCAGGAAGTAGTCGGCCATCGCGATCAATGCCAGGAAGGCGATCAGCATGGCGATGATGTTGATGGCCAACTTCATCCCCTCGGACGCGCCGGACGCCGCCGCGTCGATGGCGTTGGCGTAGCCCTCGTCCTCGGCGGTCTTCAAGGTGCCGCGCGTCTCCGGCACCTCCGTCTCGGGGATCAGGATTTTGGACACGTACAGCGTACACGGGGCCGCCATGACGCTCGTCGCCAGCAGCGCGACCGCCGACGCGCCCATCTGCAGGTAGACGGCCAGGACGCCGCCGGCGATGGTCGCCATGCCGCCGATCATTACGCAGAGCAGTTCCGACCGCGTCATCTTCGACACGTAGGGGGCTACGATCAGCGGGGCCTCAGTTTGCCCCATGAAGACGTTGGCCACGGTCGAGAGCGTCTCCGCGCCGCTCGCCCCGCGCCGGCCCATGAGCAGGACCATCCCCTTCGCCAGGACCCAGACGGCGTACTGCAGCACCTTCAAGTGGAACAGCACCGTGAACACGCAGGCGACGAAGACGACCGTCGGCAGGATAATGAGCGCCAGCGGCGGGGACTTCCAGGGCGTGCCGAAGAGCGTGTCCCGCGGCTCGTCGGTGAAGGTCGTGAACTTCTGCACGAAGTCGCCGACGGCGTTGATGGCCCGGTAGACCGGCTCGACCTTCTCGATGACGAGCGCGAACCCGACTTGGAGCGCCAGCCCGACGACGACGACCCGCCAGTTGATCGCGCGGATGTTCGCCGAGAACAGGATTGCGACGAGGACGAACGCGGCGACGCCGAACAGCGACTGCACGCGGGGCGACAGCGCGCCCGAACTGAAGTACGCGGCGACGGTCAGCGCGGCGACGGCGGCGGCGAGCGCGGCGCGCCAGGCGAACGGGGTGCGGGGCGTCATGGGCGTGGCCAGTGGGCGAACGGGGCGAATCCTTACACCATAAGAAGCACCCCGCCGGCCCGCCAACGGAGAACCGCG
>JAYTSV010000018.1:0-10353 GCA_043745465.1 Fimbriiglobus sp. | reverse complement strand
CTGGGCACGGGGATGGAGACGCCGACGCGCAAGCCCAAGGGCAAGGAGTTGACGGCTCGGCAGAAGCGCGGGAACCGGCGGATCAGTCGGCGTCGGATCGTGGTGGAGCACGGGATCGGGAAGATGAAGATTTGGCGGATCGCGGCGGATCGATATCGGAACCCGCGACGGCGGCACACGCTGATGTTCAAGAACGTGGCCGGCCTGCACAACCGGATGTTCGCCGAGTTAGACGATGGTCGAGCCGCCGGGACCGCACGACTACACTCGAGATCGCCCCACCCCTATTGCGCAGCGAGTCTACTGTGTCGCGCAGTCTCGCGATTTCCAGTGCAACCGGCGAACTTTCGACCGTTTTCTTCAATTCTTCCCCGACCGTCTTCGGGGACACTTCCACGTCACCACGGAGGAAAGAGTCGCCGGGCGATGTGGCCGAGGACGACCGCGAAGAACGCCAGGTTCCGCGCGAAGACTGCGGGCCACGCCAAGAGCGGGGGCCGGCGGAGGGCGACGAGGTTCGCCAGACTCCACGGCCAGTCGCGGTGGCGGGAGCGCCACTCCCCCGGCACGCCCGCCACCCCGACCCGGCTGCCGACCAGCGCCCCGGTCACGGCCGCGACAGTGTCGGTGTCGCCGCCGCAGCGGACGACCGCTTCGATCGCCGCCCGGTAATCGTCCGCGTGGCGGAAGAAAGCGAACGCGGCGACCGGCACCGTGTGCGCGATGAAGCCGCTCACGCCCCGCGCGCAGCCGATTGCCGTGGCGAATGCTTCGACCGAGTCGCCGGCCTCCAGCGCGTCGGCCGCGAGAAGTACGTTTCGCGTCAACGGCTCCAAATCCCCCGGTCCCGTAGCCGCGGCCGCACGCAACCAGGCCGGTCCGGCGACCGGTGCGATCGTGTCGGCGACTTGCGCGAGGGCGGCGACTAGCGCGGCCCCGGCGAGCGCCCGGGGGTCGGTGTGCGTCATCGCGGTGGACGCGGCCACGAACGCGGCGAGACGGTCCGGCGGCACCATGACGCCCAGGATTGCCGCGCGCATCGCCGGGCCGTTGCCGGCGGAGCGGACCCCCGTGCGGGCCGGCGGCACCCCGACGCACAGCATGACGCACGCCTTGAGCGTGGCCATCCCGATGCCCGGCGGGCCGGCCAGGAACCAGCGCCGCAGCCCGGACGCGAGCCGCCGGCGGAACGCTTCGACATCGCCCCCGGCGAACGCGACCGCCTCGGCGGTCAGCCCGGCGTGCTCCGTGTCGTCCGACCCGCACCCGTAGCCGAGGACGAATTGCGGTCGGTCGAAGCGGGCCAGCCGCCGGACCCGCCGGCGCGACAGGTTCTCGTACGGCAGGCCGATCGCGTCGCCCACGGCCTGGCCGACGAGGCAGCCGGCAATTCGTGCGTCCCGGTCCATGAGTTGCGGTTCCCGCGGTGGGCCAAAGCTGGTAAAAAATCGCCGTGCAGGACGCCACGCCCGGAGGATTGACCATGCCGACCCGACGCGCCGGGGTGCCCCTGGGCCTCGCCCTCAGTTTAGCGACCGCGGCCGTGGGGTGCAGTCAACCCGCCCCGCCGCCGGCCCCCGCGCCGGTCGAGGCGACTACGGTTCAACCAGCGGTCGCGGGGGAAGCTCCGGCCGCGGCCGGTTCGCCGGTCGTCGTGGCGGGGTACGAACTCGACGCGGCGAAGCACGCCGCGCCGTCGGCCCCGGCCACCGGACTGCTCGACGGCAGCCCGTTCGTGCCGACCGAAGTCTCGCTGACCGGCACCGAGCTGACGTTCGCCGCGATGAAGTCGGGGGACGCGCCGAGCGTCGCGCGCAGCCTGACGATCAAGTTCCCGGCGACCGGCGTGAAGTTGGCCGAGGGCTTCAAGCTCGTGGTCGCGGCCGACCAGCCGGAGTCGGCCGCCGTGCCCGGCGTGGACACCTTCAGCTTCGTCGGCGACAAGCCGTCGGGCCAGGTCTACGTCAACGGCTACGCCCTGACGCTCGAACTCGGCCAGCGCGACGCCGGGGTGCAAGTCGGGAAGATCGCCATCTCCCTGCCGGACGCGGGCAAGAGTTACCTGGCCGGGACGTTCACCGCGCAGGCCCGGCGTGCGCCCGGCGACCCGCCCGGGCCGGACGAGTCGCCGGCGGTCCACGGCCTCGTCACGAGTGTCGGGGAGTCGAAGGGCGACCTCGAAGTCGGCCTCATCGGCCAGCCGGCCGGGCAGGTGGTGACGGAGACCGTGAGCCTCGCCGTCGCCGGCCCGACCGGCCGGTTCACCCGCACCGAGTCCCCGCGGCCGACGACGCTCGCGCTCACGGCCGGCGGCCAGTTCCGCTACGAGCACGTCAAGCTAACGCCGGGCCGGTACCTCGTCTGGGCGCGGCAAACGCCCGGCCCGCTCGCCTGGAAGTGGGTCACGGTGGCTGCCGTGACCGCGACCGACGCTCCGCTGACACTCGACCTCAAGCAGGCCGGCAAACTGGCCGTGACGACGACCCAGCCGACCGGCACCCTGCGGCTCCTGCCGAAGGACGGCGACGCGACCCCGCCGGTCCCCGAACTGGCCCTCGGGTACGCACTCAAGCTCGACGCCCCGTTCGACGCGAAGGCGTTCGACGCCGTCCCGCCCGGCCGGTACGACCTGATTGCCACGCTGAAATCCGGCGACGAATGGGACCGCAAGCCGGTCGAAGTGAAAGCGGGCGAGACGGTCGCCGTGAAGTTGAAGTGAAAGCGAAGGGTCTCGCCGCCGTCCGCGGCGAGACCCCGATCGGTCGGGCTTACTCGCTGGCCGCTTTGCCGCGCTTCTTGGCCGGCGCGGGGACCGGCACGGCGGCTCCTCCGTCGGCGTCCGGGTCGAAGTCGCCGTCCCCGTTATCCCCGTCGCGCTCGTGCAGGGCCATCGCCCCGGACAGGCTCGCCGCCGTGATCGCCGCGTGCTTGGCCAGCACCTCGGCGATGATCGCGTCGCGGACGCTCGGGTTCTCCCGCAGGTACGCCTTGGCGTTGTCCTTGCCCTGGCCGAGCCGCTGATCTTTGTAGCTGAAGAAGGCTCCCGCCTTGGTCAGGATGTCGTCCTCGACGGCGACCTTGATCACGTCGTCTTCCAGGTCGATGCCGCGGTTGTGCATCAGGCAGAACTCGGCCGTCTTGAACGGCGGGGCGATCTTGTTCTTGACCACCTTCACCTTGATCTCCGAGCCGACCGGTTCGTCGCCGTCCTTGATGACCGTCGATTTGCGGACTTCGAGCCGCACGGAGGCGTAGAACTTGAGCGCCAGGCCACCCGTCGTCGTCTCGGGGTTGCCGTACATGACGCCGATCTTCTGGCGGATCTGGTTGATGAACACCATGCAGGTGCGCGTCTTGCAAATGCTCGGGTTGAGGATGCGCAGCGCCTGGCTCATGAGCCGGGCCTGCTGGCCGACGCTGGGGTCGCCGATCTCGTTGTTCAACTCGTTCTTGGGCACCAGGGCCGCGACCGAGTCGATGACGATGATGTCCACGGCGTTCGACTTGACGAGCATCTCGGCGATCCGCAGAGCCTCCTCGCCGTAGGTCGGCTGGCTGACCAGCAGCGAGTCCAGGTCCACCCCGATGCGCTTGGCCCAGGTCGGGTCGAGGGCGTGCTCGGCGTCGATGAACGCGGCCACCCCGCCGTTCTTCTGCACGTTGGCGATGGCGTGCAGGGCGATGGTCGTCTTGCCGCTCGACTCGTTGCCGTAGATTTCGACGACCCGGCCGCGCGGGATGCCCTTGCCGCCCAGCGCGATGTCGAGGCTCAGCGACCCCGTCGAAATCCCCTCGACGTTGGCGGTCGAGTACTCGCCCAGGGACATGATCGCCCCCTCGCCGAACTCCTTGCTAATCATCGCCAGGGCGTTTTTAAGTTCCTTGCTGTCCCGTCCGTTCTCGGCCATCGCCACGACTCCTGCGTTGGGTAGTTGACACGCCCGCGTTCATCCGCCGGCATGACAAGAGTTTACCGGAATGCGCCGGGGGTCGATAGGTAGGTAGCCGGTTCCAACCGCTCGCCTACTTCTTGTCGTCACGGTCGCGGGTGAAGTAGTACGTGACGGCCGCGCTCACCAACCCGCTGGCGACGGGGAGCCAGGCGTTGAACGCCGCCTTGTAGGCCTCCAATCGCGGCGCACTGTCGCATTGGAAAGATGTCAGAAAGACCGCAACGTAGTGCAGCAAAATACTCGCCCCCAAGATCGAGACCAGGGCGTAAGCGATTCTCCTGGCGGTGTCGGCCTTCTGCTTCGCGTGGTCGAACGGGAACACCGATCTATCGAGCGGTGGACCGCCGTCGCTTTCAGTAGTGCCTCCTCCTCCTCCTCCTTGGCTCGACCTCGTCGGATTCGTCACCCTCGCCCTCAACAACGACCTCGTCCGGGACATCGCCTGTGCCCTCGGCGTTGCCTTGAGTTTTCGGGGCGTCAGCCATCGGATCGCCCGGTGTGGACCAGCGCTGGGCCGCCCATCACTCGTTCCATGCCGGTCTTCGGGCTGCGCGTAACGACTTCGACGAAACCTAATTCGGCTTCTTTTTGTAGTGAATCGGCGAGTGCGAGCGAGATACGGACCGCCTCGGCCAACGATTTGGCCCCAAGCCTGTGCCGCACACGTTCGAGACTCAAGAGGCTTCTCTCGTCAAAGGTGAAGACGATCCGCTTGCCCCCCTTTGGAGTTAGCGGTGTAGTACTGAGTTTCCGCGTCCCCATTCCCAACCTCCGAGTGATTTGTTGCCGTCCCCAGAAATTAGGAGGATCACGACATCACAAGTGACATCACAAGTGATGTCATACGATACTCACACTTCGGCCAGAATGCTAGTCGAAAGTTCCCGAGATCGGTAGATTCGCCGCGAGCAAATCGGAACCGAAGGGACTCGCTTGATTCGGCGACCGGCCGAAAGTTATCGCCAAGGGCGCGATGTTGCATCGTGTTCGGCGCGCAAACGGGCACGGGTTTGGCATGGCCGGGGCTGGTTGGCACTGCTAGTCTGCGACCATCGGAATTCGCTCGCCGCCAGGAGCGCGCCCGACCCGCCGGCCGATCGGCCGCGGCACTGGACACGGAGCCGCGACCGATGACTCCCCGTTTCCGGACCTGGGCCATCGGTTCGTTCGTCGCCGTCAGCCTCGTCCTCATGGCCTTCCCCGTCGGCACCCAACTCCGCGGCGGCAGCAACAAGGACTATCGCCTCTGGTACGCCGTCGGCCGGTGGGTCGTCGGCGGCGAGGAACTGTACGAGCGGTCGGACTTCGGCGAGCCGTTCCCGTTCTTGTACCCCCCGTTCGCCGCCGTGCTGCTGGCCCCGCCGAGTTTGCTCGGGCCGCTCGGCTGCGTCGTCGTCCTGTCGCTCGTGACCGTCGCCAGTTGGTACGCCGCGATCCGCTTGAGCGTCCGACTCACGGCCGGCGGCGGGCCGGTCCACTGGTCGCTGTGGGGGGTGCCGTCGCTGTTGTGCCTGTGGGGCGTGTACGACATGGCCATCCTCGGCCAGCCGAACCTATTGTTGTTGGCGCTGATGCTGGCCGGCTTCTTGCGATTGCGGCGGGGCGGGGAAGTCTCGGCCGGGCTGCTGTTCGCGCTGGCCGCGGCGATCAAGGCGTTCCCCGTCGTCGTCGTCTGCTACCTCATCTGGCGGCGGCACTGGGCGGCCACGCTCGCGCTGGGGGTGGGCCTCGTCGCCTTCTCGGTGCTGGTGCCCGCGCCGGTCCGCGGCTTCGAGCGCAACCTGGGCGACCTCAAAACCTGGCTCGACGGCATGTTGCTCAGCCAGCGGAACGAAGGCTTCAGCCCGCGGCCGGAACAGGCGCTCGGCTGGAAGAACCAGTCGTTCCTGGGCGTCGGCCACCGCTGGCTCCGCGCGATCGACGCCGACGGGGACACGTTCGAGCCGCACGACCCGGTGTACGTCAACGTCGTGACCCTCGACTACCCCACGGCCACGCTCGCCATCGCCGGGTTCGCCGGGGCCATCGGCCTGGGCTTCATCCTGGCCATGCCGCGCCGGGCCAACCGGACCGCCGCGACGACGACGCTGGAAACCGCCGCCCTGACCGCGCTGATGATTATCGCCTCGCCGATCTCGTACACGTACTACGACGTGTGGCTGATCTACCCCGTGACGGTGCTGCTGCACCACGCGGTCACGTCGCGGGACCGGATCGCCCGCCGCGTCAGTGGGGTCACGCTCGCCGGCACGCTGCTGATCCTGCTCGCCGGCTTGCCCCTCGGCCGGCCGCACGTCGTCCAGGCCTACGGCCACGGCTTGTGGGCGATCTTGTTCCTGGTTGCCGGCCTCGGCTGGCTGATGCAACGCGCCGCCGGCCCGGCCGCGGTGGTCGCGGTGCCGGGGACGGCCGGCGCGCGGGCGACCGAGTCGGTCGCCACCGTCGTTCTCTAATCGCCGACCCGCCCGGTCGCCGTCGCGGCGGGGGACGGGCGGAAGCCGGCGTCCTCGACCGCGGCGAGGAGTTGCGCGCCCGTGAACGGCTTCGCCAACACGTGGGCCACGCCCGCGGCGTGGAACTGGTCCGGCGCGATCGTCTGACTCAACCCGCTCATCGCCACCAGGCGGGCGGCGGGCGCGGCGGCCCGCAACCGCTCGAACAGTTCGAGACCCTGGACGCCCGGGACGACCACGTCGGCGACGACGACGGCGACGCGCGTCCGCGGGTCGGCGGCGAGGGCGACCGCGTCGTGCGGCGTTCCGGCCGCGACGACGACGTGCCCCCGCTGTTCGAGAATCGCGCACACGATGTCCCGGATCGCCGGGTCGTCGTCCACGACGAGGACGGCCGGAACCCCGTCGGTCGCCGGTCCACTTGCGACCGCGGGCGACGGGGCGGCGGGCGGGGCCGCGGGCCGCCCGGACGCGGCCGGCAGGTCGATGTCGAACCGCGTCCCCTCGCCCACCCGGCTCCAGACGGCGACCGTGCCGTCGTGGCTGTGCGCGATCGACTGGACGGTGGCCAGCCCCAGCCCGGTGCCCAGGCCGACGTCCTTGGTCGTGAAGAACGGGTCGAAGATTTTGGCGAGCACCTCCGGAGCGATGCCCGTCCCGGTGTCCGCCACCCCGAACCGGACCGCAGGCCGGGTCGGGCCGCCCGGGCCGGGGGACTCGACGGCGACGGCCGAGAGTTCGAGCGTCCCGCCCTCCGGCATCGCGTCCCGGGCGTTCAGGCACAGGTTCAACAGCAACTGGTGCAGCTGCGTCGCGTCGCCCAGGACGGCCGGCAGTCCGGCGTCCACCCGGCACGCGACGCGGATCCACCGCGGGAAGGTTTCGTGGACCAATCCGGCGACCTCGCGCAGAATCGTTTCGGGATCGACGGGCAGGCGGTCCCCCTTGCGGCCGCGGCCGAATTCGAGCATCTGCCGCAGCACCCCCGTCGCCCGCTCGGCACTGCTCTCGATCGCCTGCAACAGGCCCAACGCCCGTGGCGTCAGGATCGCCTCGCGCAACATCGGGGCCGCCACGACCAGCGGCGTGAGGATGTTGTTCAGGTCGTGCGCCACCCCGCTGGCCATCGTGCCGATGACCTCCATCCGCTGGCTGCGCAAGAATTGCTCTTCGAGGATCTTCTTCGCGGTCACGTCCGTGCAGACCAACAGCAGGCGCTCCGGCGTGCCGGCGGCGTCCCGGACCAGGGTCCAGCGACTGTCCACGGTCACGAGCGTTCCGTCGCGGGCCGGCAGCTTCAATTCGCCGGACCAGGTGGGCGCGGCGGAGTCGTTCAACAGTTGCCGCACCGGGTCGGGGAACGGGCCGAAGGTCGCCGCCCACGGAGTGCCGACGGCGTCCCCGGCCGGCCGCCCGAAGACGCGCTCGGCCCCGCGGTTCCAGTAGCCTACGACGCCGTCCAGGCCGATGCAGACGATCGCGTCGCTGGCCATGTCCAGGAGCCGCGCTTGCCGGGCCAACCGGGACTCGCTGAGGCGGCGCTCGGCGACCTCGGCGTTCAGTTCGCGGTTGGTCCGCTCGAGTTCGAGCATCTTGTCTTCGAGCTTGTGAATCAGCGCCTCGTTGTACTCGCGGAGGAAGGTCGCCTCCCGGACCGGGGGCGGCCCGCCGGTCCGGGCCGGGGACCCGGTCGCGCGGTGCCCGGCCAGGGCGGACCGGATGCGCTCCAGGAGCACGTCCGGCTCCTCGGGCTTGACGACGTAATCGACCGCCCCGAGGTCCAGGCCGAACTTCCGGTCGCGCGGCTCGGTGTACGTCGCCGTGTAGAACAGGAACGGCACCGGCCGCAAGTCGGCGTCGAGTTGCCACGCCCGGCACAGCGCGAACCCGTCCATGACCGGCATGAGGATGTCCGCGACGACCAGGTCGGGCCGGACCCGCCGCGCGACCTCCAGCGCCGCCCGGCCGTCGGGGGCCAGATCCACCGCGTACCCGTGGGCCGCGAGCAGGCTCTGGAGCAAGTACCGGTTCGATTCGTTGTCGTCCACGACGAGGACGCGCCGGCCGGCGGTCGGGTCGGGGTTTGGGCTGACGGGGGTCATCGGTCGTCCCGGGGGGGTGCGGCGGGCGGGTCGC
Source organism: Fimbriiglobus sp. (assembly GCA_043745465.1). Classification (GTDB taxonomy): domain Bacteria; phylum Planctomycetota; class Planctomycetia; order Gemmatales; family Gemmataceae; genus Fimbriiglobus. The sequence continues at coordinate 1,811 of JAYTSV010000018.1, read as the reverse complement.
GGTCGGGCAGGCGGAGGCGGAACGTACTCCCCCTCTCCCACTCACTGGCCGCATCGATCTCGCCGCCCAACATTCTCGCCAATTTCCGACATATCGCAAGCCCCAAACCGGTCCCTTCGTGTTTGCGAGTGAGACCATTGTCCAGTTGGCGGAACGGCTCGAACAACAGCGCGAGGTGTTCCGGCCGGATGCCGCTGCCCGTGTCCGCGACGGCGACCGTCAGTTCCCCGCCGGCGTGCGCGGCGGCGACGGTCACCCCGCCGTGCTCGGTGAACTTGATCGCGTTGCCGGCCAGGTTGATGAGAATTTGCTCGAACCGGCGGCGGTCGCCGGTCACCCGGCCGACGCCCGGCCCGATCTCGACGGTCAGCGACAACGACTTGCGACTGGCGAGCGGCCGGACCAGGTCGGCGACGCGGTGGACGGACTCGGCCGCGTCGAACGGCACCGCCTCGACTTCGAGCTGGCCGGCCTCGATCTTCGACAGGTCGAGCACGTCCGAGACCAGGCTGAGCAGGTGCCGGGCGGCGGCCTGGACGATGCCGAGTTGCTTCGCCTGCTCGCCGTTCAGCGGCCCGGCGACCCCTTGCAATAGTAACCCCGTGAAGCCGATGACGCTGTTCAACGGGGTCCGCAACTCGTGGGACATGGTTGCCAGGAACGCGGACTTGAATCGGTCGGCGGACTCGGCCCGGTCCTTGGCCTCCACGAGTTCCGCCGTCCGCTCGGCCACCCGGGCTTCGAGGGTCTCGTTCGCCTCCCGTAGCGCCCGCGCCTGGGCCTTCGGCACGGTAATGTCGCGGGTCACGCTCAGCGCGCACTCCTCGCCGCGCAAGGTGAACAGGGCGACCGACAGGCAGCAGTCGAAGAGGGTGCCGTCCTTGCGGCGCGACTTCGTTTCCCAGTCGTGGACCGGCCGGCCGGCGCGAAGGGAGGCTAACAACCGCGCCCGCTCGTCGGCACTCACGGCGTAGATCAGGTCGAACGCTTTGCGGCCGATGGCCTCTGCCCGGGAGTACCCGCTGAGCCGCGTGAACCCGTCGTTGACTTCGAGGAGGGTCGTGTCCGCGACGCGGGTGATGACGATCGAGTCGGGGCTGTTCTTGAACGCCAGGGCCCACTTCTCTTCGCTCGCCCTGAGGCTCGCCGTCGCCTCCCGCTGGCGGCGGAGGGCGAGCATCGTGGCGAGTTGGTCCCCCACGTCGGCGGCGAACTCCTCCTCGTCCGCCCGCCACGCCCGCACCGGGCCGACGTGCTCCAGGCACAGCACGCCGACGACCACGCCTTCGAGGCGGATCGGCACGTCGATCGTGGACGTGACGTGGACTTCGCTGAAGTACCCGACGAGTTCGTGCGTCCGCGAGTCGTCGGTCACGTCCGGCACGGCGAACCCGCGGGAACTGCTCAACGCCTGGAAGTACCGGTGGTACTCCTTGGCCGCGAGGACGACCCCGCTCGAGTGCGTGCGGTCCGCCGCCGTGTACAGGTCTTCGAGGCGGAGGGCTTCGGTCCCGGTCCGGTCGATCAGCCAGACGCCGACCCGCTCGACGCCGATCGCCCCGCCGACGAGTTCGTTGATCCGCGGCACCGCCACCGCCCACTCCTCGGCGGTGAGCCGCGACACGGCGACGAGGCTCCGCTGCAATTCCCGGGGGCGGCCCTTCACGGCGGCCATCGGAGGCGGAGCCGAAACCGGCTTCCGCCGGTTGAACTGAACGATCAGCCCGCCGAGGATGAGACCGAGTGCGAACGCGACGACGGTCATCGGCAGCCTCACGGCCGGGGTTCGATCCTCACTCGTTCTAGTCGCC
>JAYTSV010000017.1:0-36018 GCA_043745465.1 Fimbriiglobus sp. | reverse complement strand
AAGCCCCACCCTACCGCGTCGTGCCGCTGGCGGTGCCACCCCCGTCGCCGTCGGCCGTCCCCGGCGACCCGGCCGCGGAGTGGGTCGTCGGCACGCCGCCCGTCTGGCGGCTGACGCCCCCGACTCAAGGCTTCGTGGCCGGCGTGCGGTTCAAGTTGCGTTACCCGCGGGCCTGCGAGCGCGTGCCGATTCAACTGGCGTGGCGGCGTCCGGGCGGCGCGACGGGCGTGAGCGCGGTCATGCCGTGGCTAACGCCCAACGACTGGACGCTCGACTTCTGGGTGAACGACGACGCGGGCGAGTTCTGGCTGCGGCCGCTCCACGAGGCGGACGCCTTCGAGGTGCTGTCGGCCGAGTTGCTACTGCCGACGGATTGACACTAAGCGTCGTCGCCGAAGCCACGCAGGCGGGGCCGGTAAACGCCGTCAGACGGCGGGTCGTCGCCGCGGAGCAGGAACGACGCGTCGGCGGCTTCGTCCCGGGGCGGGGTCCCCACAGGCGGCGGTTCAGCCGGGGGCGGGGCTTCGGCCGGCTCGTCGAGCGGCACGCCCCACATCGCGCTCTGGTCGTCGAAGTCGTCGTCCATCGCTCGGCCCCCCGATTAGACGCGCATCACGGCGGTGCCCCAGGCGAGGCCCGCGCCGAAGCCGCTCATCACGGCCAACATCCCCGGCTTCAGTCTGCCCTCGGCGTAGGCCTCGTCGAGCGCGATCGGGATCGATCCGCCGGAGGTGTTGCCGTACTTCTCGAGGTTGTTGAAGACCTTCGTGCGCGGGATGTGCAACACGTCAATCGCCGCATTGATGATGCGGATGTTGGCCTGGTGCGGGATGTACAAGTCGATGTCGTTGGGCGTCAAGTGGGAGGCAGTCAACACGTCCTGGATGGTGTCGCACAGAATTTCGACGGCCCAGCGGAAGACGGCGCGGCCGTCCATGACCATGAAGTGCTGGCCGGCCGCGATCAGCTCGGGCGTCACCGGCAGGCGACTGCCGCAGGCGGGGCGGTGGAGGAGCGAGCCGCCGAAGCCGTCGGAACCCATACTGTACGCGAGGATTCCCTGGGCGTCCGCGCCGGCCTGGTTGGGCGGGCAGCGCTCGAGGATCACCGCCCCCGCGCCGTCGCCGAAGAGCGGGTAGGTCTTGATGTCGTCGGGGTTGAGGATGCGGCTATTCGTGTCGCCGCCAATGACCAAGGCGCGGTCGCTAGCCCCGCTCAGAATGTACGTTGCTGCCGTGATGAGGGCGTACATGAACCCGGCGCAGGCCGACTCGACCTCGATGGCCGGGCCGATGATGCCGAGGCGGTCTTGAACGAGACAGGCCGTGGAAGGGAACGACATGTCTGGGGTGAAGGTGCCGACGACGAGCAAGTCGATGTCGGCGGCGGTGTGGCCGGACTTGGCGAAGCAGTCGTTGGCCGCCTCGACGCACAGGTCGGAAGTCGCCTGGTGCGGCAGGGCGTGGCGGCGCTCGAGGATGCCGGTGCGCTTGACGATCCACTGCGAGTCGAAGCCGAGCCTGGCGTGCAGGTGCTCGTTGGTGACGACGGCGTCCGGCACGTACTTGCCCGTGCCGACGATGCGGACCCCCATGAGTGTGCGGCACTTCGGGCGAGGCGGGCTTGGCCGGGTCGTCGTCGCGTCGTCGTTCATTCGTCGCTCGTCCACGGGGCCGCACGGGTCAAGTGGCAATATAGGGAACACCCCAAGGATGGCGTAACTCTTACGCGACTCGCCCTGGGCCGAGTCACTGAGGGCGCTGCTCCGTGCCGCACTGCAAGTACGCCAGGTGCGCCAGGACCGCGTTCGCCGTCGCGTCGATGCGCAAAGTCCCGTCGGACGGCGACCGGCGGACGCCACCGTTGATGCAGCGGGTGCGGAAGGCCTTCTCGAAGTGGTCGGCCGAGTCGTCGGTGAACTGCAAGTTCCGCGAGAACGCCAGCCCCTCGACGGCGGCCCCGCGGTAGCGCGCGAAGCGGGCGGCGTCGGGCAGTTGCCGCGTCAGACGGGCGGCGTGGCACAGGGCCAGGGCGCACGCGGCCGAGTCGGCGGTCGGCTCGACGCCGGGGGTCGCGCCGAAGCCGCCGGCCCACGCCCCGCGGCGCGGCTCGGGCCGCGTCACCTGAAGGCCGCACAGCCAGTCGGCGGCGTCGAGCGCCGCGGCCACCGCGGCCGCGTCCTTGTTCGCCATCAGCGCGTACTCGACGAGGGCCGGCAGCGTCGTCGCCGCCAGCAGCGGCGTCGGCTGGGACTTCAACAGCCGGGCCTGGTACGCCGCGGCCCGCGGGAAGAGTTCGCGCGTCTCGGCGTCCGGGCGCAGTCGCAGCGTCGCCGCCATCGCCTGGAGCGCGTAGCCGGGGTAGATCGCCGCCCCCTCGGGGTCGGCCTTGTGCGGCTCGTCGCTCGCCGGTTCAGTGAACGCGACCGCGCCGTTGGCCCGCACCTGCTTGCGGACGAACTTCATCAGTCCGTCGGCGTCGGTCAGTAGCTTGGCGTCGGGGTTCGGCAGGGCGTAGATCGCCAGCGCAGTCACGCTGGCGTAGCCGACGCGGTTGCAGCGGTCGTTGGCGGCGGTCGGCACGCGGCAACTCGGGTCGGCGGCGTCGGGCCGCGTCATCGCCAGCAGTGCCAGCACCGCGCCGCCGGCCCGCGGCGCGAAGCGCTCGTCGCCGGTGAACTTGGCCGCCTCGCAGAGTGCCAAGGTCGCGAGCGCCTGGCGGAAGTCGTCGTCGCTCTCGATCCACTGGCGGACGGCGGGGTTCAGGCCGTGCTGGAAGCGGCCGCCGGGCAGGTTCAGGCGGTACAGCCAGTCGGTGCCGAGTCGCGCGGCGAAAACCGCCTGCTCCGTCTCCGGCGGGTACGCGCCGCGCTCCTTCAGGAACCGCTCGATGGGGGCCGCCGCGGCGAGTTGGTTGCCGCCGACCGGCGTGACGGCGGCCGGGGTCGGCGGCTGGCCGGTGATCGAGCCGGGCAGGACTTTGGGCGGCGGGGCCTGGGCGACGGCGAAGCCACACGCGGTGGCGAAACCGAGGGCGGCGACGAGGTGATAACGACGCGGCATGACCCGAGCCTCCCTGCTCACGGTGACGGTGCGAATCGGCGTAGCCTAAAGCGGAACCGGCCCGCGACGCAAGGCGAACTTGTCGCCGAGAGTCGCGGGCCGGTTCGGTGGCTGTGGCACGCCGGCGTCAGCCGACGATCGACTCGACCCGCACGCGGATGTGCGGCTGCGTGTGGCCGCGCAAACGCTTCGACGCCTTGCGGCGGCGGAACTTCTGCGTCATCGTCTTGACCGTCGGGAAGCCGACGACTGTGGCGAGGACTTTGGCCCCGGCGACGTGCGGCAAGCCGATCGACGCCCCGCCGTCCTTGCCGACGAGCAGCACGTTGGGGAGTTCGAGCGTGTCGCCCTCCTTCAGGCCCTCACGGAAGTCCAGGACGATCAACTTGCCCGCTTCGGCCCGGTACTGCCGGGAGCCGTCTTCAAAAATCGCGTACATGAGCCACCCTGAACGGAGTTCGCCAAGAAGCGCTCAGGATAGCCCGAGTGTGCCAGTTGCCAAGGGCGAATCGCTCCCGAAGCCCGCCCGCAGTTCGGGGTTCCGCGTATTTGGCTCTGGGCGAACGATCACCGCGTCGCGTATCCTAGAAGATACGCCGGGGTAACCCCCCGGCGACTCCTCCCGACTGGCGTCTTTCGAGGGCGTATCCCGATGGCGATCGAAGTGGTGTGCGGCGCGTGCGGGGCCGATTACAACGTACCCGAGAGCCTCCTGGGTAAGGTCATCAAGTGTAAGGCGTGCTCCGGGGCGATGTCGGTGGCCGCCGCACCGCCCGCCAAGCCGGCCGTCGCCAAGCCTCTCGTTGCCAGGCCGGCTAAGGCGGCGGCCGTCGTTTCCGACGACGAGGACGACTCGCCCGTCGCCCCTCGCAAGGGTCGGGGCAACGCCTTGCCCGCTGCGAAGAAGAAGTCGGCGTTGTTACCAGTCTTCTTGGGCCTCGGCGGCTTGACCGCCGCCCTCGTCGTGGTCGTCGGAGGGGTCGCGCTGTCGGGAATCCTCGACGACAAGCCGAAGGCCGTGGCCTTCGACCCCGGCTTCGCGACGGCCCCCAAGGTCAACGAGCCGCTGCCCCCCCCGCCAACGTCTACGGGGCCAACGCCCAAGCCTGCAGCGGTGGACTCGCCCGCTCTCATCTCCCCGGCACCGAAGTCGAAGGAGCCGCCGAAGGTCGTGCCGCCCGCGTCAGACGAGGAAACGAAGCCGGACGACGAGCCCAAAAAGGCGATCCTCGTCACGCCACTGCCGCCCAAAAAGACCGCCCCGAGCGTGGACCCAGTCGTGGCCACCGGGCCGCGCACGTCGATCGATCCGCTGGCAATGACACGCGCCAAGAACGCCGCGGTCTACATCGAGATCGAGTTGGACAACGGCGGGGCGTCGGGGAGCGGCTGGTTCGGCATGGAGCAGAATCTGATCATCACGAACGCCCACGTGCTGGCGATGACGGCCCCCAACGCGTCGAAGCCGAAGAAGGTCACCGTCTGGATCAACCCCGGCACGAACAAGGAGCGGGTGATCCCGCACGCGAAGCTCGAGATCATCGCCGTGGACCGGTTCGCCGACTTGGCCATCTTGCGGGTGCTCAACGAGACTGACCTGCCGGTGCCGCTCAAAATTCGGCCGTCCGCCGAGATCCGCGAGTTGGAGCCGCTCTACTCGATCGGATACCCAGGGGGCCGCCTGATGTCGGCCATGACCGGCAGCACCAAGGCCCCGCAGGCGACCGTGAACCAGACCTTCTTCTCGACCAACCGCGTCGATAACGACGGCAACGTCACGTTCGTCCAGACCCGCGGCGGCGTCTACAAGGGCAACTCGGGCGGGCCGATGCTGGACTACGACGGCAACGTCGTCGGCGTGGTGGTCGCGGTACCGGCTGACCCCAGCCTCGCCGCCATCATCAACTACAGCGTGCCGACGGAGATGGTCACGGGGTTGCTCGCCGGCCGCATCGCCGACGTGGAGTACGGCCAGGCGTACCGTAAGGGCGGCAAGGTCCGCGTGCCGGTCAAGGTCAACGTCCTCGACCCCTTCCAGCGCATGAAGGAGGTCGGTGTCGGCGGCTGGGTCGGCGACCCGAGCGACAAGAACCGCGCCCCCGGCCCCGAGCGGACCGGCGTCGAGGCGTCCGACGGCGCGCTCGCCGAGACGAAGCTCACTTATGCGTGGGCCAAGGACAAGCAGGTCGCCACCGGCGAGATCGAGTTCCCCGAGTTACAGGCCGGCCGCGCCTTCTGGGCGCAGCCGTTCTACAAGAACGCGCTGGTGAGTAACTACTGGATGCCGGGGCGGCAGGTCGTCATGGCCGGCCCGCCGGTGGACATCGAGGACGCCGACCTGATCGCCCGCCTCAAGGTCGGCACGCGCCGATCGGCGACCCTCCTGACGAGCGGCTACCTCCAGGAATTCCAGGAGAACGAACGCAGCGAGCCGGACGACAAGAACTTGGCCCAGACGGAGATCAAGGCGAACGAGACGGTCGAGAAGACCAACGACCCCAGCGCCGCGGTGCAACTGCGGTTGAACTACGAGGCGCTGAACTTCAAGGTCGCCAACATCAAAGGCGAGCGCGAGGACATTTTGGGCAAGGTCATGCCCAAGGAGTACCGCGACGCCCTGTCGCAAAACATCAAGTACATCCAGGGGTTCGGGTTCGTCCGCAAGGACGGCTCCGTCTACAAGTCGCAAAGCGACCTCCGCAACGCGGCCCCGCTCTTCTCCGGCCTGTTCCGCCTCTTCAGCGACAACGCGATGAGGGCACTCGAAGGCGCGAGCGTGCCGCTGCCCAACAAGCGGGTCAGCCCCAACTTCACCTGGAAGTCCGAGCGGAACGACCGCATCTACAACGGCCTCACGATCGACGACGAGAAGAAGTCCGACTCCCCGCCGCCCCCCGGCGGCCCTGGCAGCGGCAGGCCGAAGCAGGCGATGAAGGCCAAGGAGTACAAGTTTGTCGAGGAGGTGACGTACACGTATCTGGGGACGCGCACGCGGGTCGGCCAGAAGGAGGCCGTCATCCGCGTCGAGGGCGTCATCAAGCCGGCGGCCGGCACCTCGGCCCAGGGCGGGGCGAGCGGGTCGATCAAGGGCTACGCTTACATCGACCTCGACACCGGTACGGTCCTCGAATCCGAACTCAAGAAGGAATTCGAGATGGACTCGTCGAGCGACGGGGCGCGGAAGGTCATTGCCGGCCTGCGCAACTTCAAGGTAACCCGCGGCACGGCCCAAGGCCAGTGACGCCAGGCCGCACGCAACTCCCCTGCCCCGGCTGCGGCCGTGCCCTCGGCCTGCCGCCGGAAGCAGTCGGCAAGCCGCTGAACTGCCCGCACTGCGGCGTCAATTTCCACGTCCCGCGCGGCTCCGACGGCGAGCCGGGCGACGTGGTGGCTGGTCCGCCGAAGACCCGCTTCGCCGCCGGGTTGCCGCGCGGCTTTATCGTCCCCGTTCTGATGCTGCTGATGCTCGGCTTCGCGGGCGTGTTCGTCGATGGCTACCTGTCGTACCTGTTCGCCACGCAGCCGAACGCCGAGTACGACTACGCCTACAACCGCGTCATCGAGGCGAGGTCGATCCAGACGATGGGCGACACGACTCAGGCGGTCGCGGACGACTGGGAGCAAGTCGCCCCGGCGTCGGTCGGCGGCTGCGCGGTGGCGGTGTCGGCGGGGGAGATTCTCGAAAACGCGGCCAACGCGAAGTTGGCGCGGGCGTGGCAGCCGTCGGTCGCCCCGACTAGCCACTACTCGATCGTCGCGAGCGCGTTGGCGGCGCTCGGCGGGTTGTGCATCTTGAGCGGGCGCTTCTACTGGCTCGCGGTTCTCGGCTGCGTCGCGGCGATTGCGAACGTCAACCACCTCTGCTGCATCCCCGGCGGCATCGCCGGGGTCTGGGGCATTTTGAGCCTTGTCCGCGACGAAGGCCGGCTTCACTTCGGCATCCGGCCCACCGGCCGGGGCTAATCTTGCGGGTACAGCGTCGTCGAGAGGTATCGTTCGCCGAGGTCGGGCAGCACGACGACGAAGGTCTTGCCGGCGTTCTCCGGCCGCGCCGCGAGGGTCAACGTCGCCGCCGCGGCCGCGCCGCAACTGATGCCGACGAGCATCCCTTCCTCACGGGCCAGTCGGCGGGCCATCTCGAACGACTCGTCGTCGGTCACTTGCACCACGTCATCGACGAGCGTGTAGCCGCCCTCCTTGGCCCGCTTGAGGCCGTCGAGCAAGACGCCGGGCACGAAGCCCGCGCCGATGCCCTGAATCTTGTGCCGGCCTGGCTTGACCTCGTTGGCCGGGACGCCCTCGCGGAGGTGTTGCGTCAGCACCGGGCTGCTCGCCGGCTCGACGCCGACGCACTTGATCGACGGCTTGCGGGCCTTGAACACCTCACCGCAGCCGACGATGGTGCCGCCGGTGCCGATGCCGCTGACGAACACGTCGAAGTCGCCTCCGGTACACTTCCAGATTTCCTCCGCGGTCGTGACGCGGTGGACCTGCGGGTTCGACGGGTTGCGGAATTGCTGCGGCATGAACGCCTTCGGCTCGCCGCCGAACTCACGGAACAGCTCCTCGGAGCGTGCGACCGCCCCGTTCATGCCGCGCTCGGCGGCCGTCAGGTGCAACTCGGCCCCGAAGGCCTTGAGCAGCCGGCGGCGCTCGAGCGACATGCTCTCGGGCATCGTGATGATGAGCCGGTAGCCCTTGGCGGCGCAGGCGAAGGCGAGGCCGATGCCGGTGTTGCCCGAAGTCGCCTCGATGATGACGGTGCCCTTGGCGACTTTGCCCGCGGCCTCGGCGTCCTCGAGCATCGCCACGCCGATGCGGTCCTTGACCGACCAGAGTGGGTTGAAGTTCTCGAGCTTGGCAATCACGGTCGCCTGCAAGCCCTCGGTGACGCGGCGGAGCCGAATGAGCGGGGTGCCGCCGATGGTCTGGGTGATGTCGTCGAAGATTTTCGGGCGGATTTGGGTCGTCTCGACCATGACTTGGCCCCAAGAGGGAGTGGGAATCGTCACCAAAATGATACGCAACCTCGACAATCCGCAAAGCGCGAAACGCCCCGCCGCGAGACGAAGTTATTGCGTCGGCGCGAACCCGCGGTAAAATGCGGGCGTCCGTGTGTCGGAAGGGTGGCAGAGCGGTTTAATGCGTCAGTCTTGAAAACTGAAGTGGGGCCAGTCCTCACCCAGGGTTCGAATCCCTGCCCTTCCGCTCGTTGATTCAAGCTCTCAATACGATTGCGGGCGATGCCGACACTCATCCTCACGCCGCGCTTCACTGAAGACTCCCAAGCGTTGTGGCGGGCCGCGGGGCGACTAGGTTGGGGCATCGAGCGCCTGGCGACTTGGCGGGTGCCGGAGGAGTTGCGGGGTGTCGCCGAGCCGGTCCTGTACCTCGAAGCCCTCTTCGGGCCGACTCTTGCTGCGGAGTTCGGACTGAAGCTCTTGGAGCCGTCCGTTGATTGGCTCCCTGGCTTGCCTTACGAATTCCGCTTACGCGGCGTTTCCCTTCACACGCTTCGTGAGGCCCGGTGCCTCACTGCACCGACGTTCGTCAAGCCGCCAAACGACAAGAGCTTTCCAGCACGAGTCTATAAGGGGTCCGAACTCCCCGAGGGTTACGACGAAGATTCGCCGGTCCTCGTAGCCGAGGTGGTCATGTGGGAGAAGGAGTTCCGCTGCTTCGTCCTCGACCGCGAGCCGCGCGCGGTTTCCATCTACTTGAGAGACGGTGAACTGCAACGCGCGAACGATTTCCAGGCGACCGCCGCGGAACTCGCGGACGCCGAAGGCTTCGCTCGGCGTGTACTCGGCGACCCTGGCGTGGAGTTCCCGCGGGCCGTGGTCCTCGACGTAGGCGTGATCGCCGGACGCGGCTGGGCGGTCGTCGAGCAGAACGCCGCTTGGGGCTCGGGGGTTTACGGCTGTGACCCATGTGAGGTTCTCGAAGTGATTCGGTACGCGGCCGTGCGGCTCTAACTTCGAGTCCATTGCCGTCCGATCTGCCGGAAGCGATTCCCGCGAGCCGCCAACAATTCCCCCCGATTGTTGGCCCAGTGGCACGCCGGTCGCGTAAGAATTCGGCGTTCAGCTTCCGCAAATTGGGTAAGATGGGCACCACACCATGAACAACGAACCCGACGCCTTCCTGCGGACCATCCTGGCCAACCCGGCCGACCCCCTGCCCCGGCTCGTCTTTGCCGACTGGTTGGAGGAGTCCGGGACGCGGTCGAACGTCGCCTGGTCGAAGTTTCTGCGGCTCTCCGAAGAGGCCGCCGCGCTCGAACCCGGTAGCGAAGCCCACGGCAAGAAGTCGCGCCTCGTTACCCGCCTCGGGACGATGATTCAGGCGAAATTACGCTACAAGGCCGAAGTCTTCGCCGCCCACGCCGAGTGCCTGCGTCGCGTGCTGCCGCTGCGCTGCATGGTCCTCGATGTCGATACGGTGTCGGTGTCGGCGGAATTGGCGGACGTTTTGCCGGCTAGCCTGGCCCAAGAGTACGGCGTCGTGCCGCTGCACCTCGACGCGACCACGCTGACCGTCGCGGCCGAAACGCTGTCGGACGACGCCGCCGACACCCTCGGCTTCCTGGTCGATCGCCGCGTCGAGTGGGTGCCCGCGCCGCGCGAGGCGTTGCAACGGGCCGTCGATCGCGCTTACGAGGCCGTCGGGGTCGAGCACGTCGATTGCGTCACCTTCAGCATCCCGTTCGCCCCGCCGTTGCGCCTCGAAGACGCCCAAACGCCGGCGCACCGAATTGTCGAGTTGTTCCTGAGCGACGCCCGCGACGAAGACGTGCGCGACATCGTGATTCGTCGCTCCGGGCCGCGAGTTGAGGTCCGCTTCTACCGCGCCGGCACGCCGGAGTACGACATCTGGGGCGGCTTCCCGCCGTCGGTCCACCTGCCGATGGTCAACCACTTCCGCCGGCTCGCCCGCTTGCCGGTCGAGAACCCGGAACCCGAGCAGTCGGGAATCTTCCGCTACCACTTCGGCCGGCAGTTTTATGACGTGGCGTTGCGCATCCAGCCGGGTGTCTCGGGGCCGCAAATCCACCTGACGATTTTGCCCTACCTCGCCGAGCCGACCGTAGCCGTCAACCGCGTCGCGTAGTCGTGGGTGGGTTTGCCTACTGACACTGACAGCCCCGGCACGAAATATTACGTTTTCGCTCAAGATCGTGACGCTTTTCGGTTGACTGGGGCGGCCCCGCGTCTTCATAATGACCAACGTAAACTCCGCCCGGATCGGCGGATGACGGTTGCAGTGCGGTCGGCGGACGCACTGCCAGCTTTGGAAGGGCTGGCTCGAATTCGCCGTTGACATAAACATAACTGGTCGCGTGCCGTTGGTGCCTCGTACTCGGTGACTTTAACCCTGCCGCTCGCACGGCAGGCTGACGCCCGGTGGGGCTGAGCGAACGGTCGCCCCCCGACTCGATGACCCTCTGGGAACTTTGGACTTTCAGCCCGCGCTGCCAACTGCCGGGCGGCCCCGTAAGACTCGGGGGCCGTGCCGGCGCAGGGGTTCCGGACCGCCGAGCCGTACCGCACCGACGCCCCGTCAAGGAGCTGTTCGGATGGAAGTCCCCGCGCTAATCGCGCTTGCGTTACTCGTCACACTCGTCATGCTTGGTGTCGGCTACGCCCTGTTCCGCGCTAACGCGCGCGGGGTGACCGCGACCGCCTCCGGGTCGCCCGCCCCGCCGACCCCACTCTTGCTGCCGGCTGGGCCCGCCGAGGAGGAGCAAGTCCGCCTCGGGGAGTCCCGCGCCCAGGCCATTCTCGAGAACGCTCGCCGCGACGCCGAGCGGCTGATGAAGGACGCCGAGCACCGCGCCAAGGACGAGTCGTACCGCCGCCGCGAGGAGTTGAACAAGGAACTCGACGCCGCCCGGATCGCGTTACGGGACCAGGAGCGCCGCGCCCAGAAGCGTGAGGACGCCGCGGAGGACGCCGCCAAGGAACTCGCCCGCAAGGACAAGCAACTCGACGCCGCCCAGCGCAAGGCGGCCGAGCAGCAGGCCGCCTCCGACAAGAAGGCGGCCGAACTCGACGCGGTGATCGCGCAAGAGACGAAGGCGTTGCACGACATCGCCGGCCTGAGCCGCGAGGCGGCCGAGGCGACCCTATTCGAGAAACTCGAGCGCGAGCTGACGACCGAGTTCGCCGCCCGCATTCAAAAGCACACCGACGCCCTGAAGGGCGAGTGCGAGGCGAAGGCCCGCGAGATCATCACGATCGCGCTGCAGCGCTACGCCGCCCAGCACACTGCCGACTCGACGGTGAGTACCGTCGATATCCCCGACGACCAGATGAAGGGCCGCATCATCGGCCGCGAGGGTCGCAACATCCGCACCTTCGAGAAGTGTACCGGGGTCGATGTGATCGTGGACGACACCCCCGGTGTGGTGGTCGTGTCGGCGTTCGACAACGTCCGCCGCGAGACGGCCCGCATCGCGCTGACGAAGCTGATCCTCGACGGCCGCATCCACCCGACCCGCATCGAGGAAGTGGTCCTCGAGACGCAACAGGAGATGGAGAAGACGATCCAGGAGGCGGGGCAACAGGCGGTGCTGAACGCCGACGTGGCGATGCCGCACGAGAAGATCGTCCACCTCCTCGGCCGGCTGAAGTTCCGCACCAGCTACTCGCAGAACGTCTTGCTGCACAGTCTCGAAGTGGCGCACCTGTGCGGCATGATGGCGTCGGAACTCGGCCTCGACCCGCGGCTCGCCCGGCGCTGCGGGCTGCTGCACGACGTGGGCAAGGCGGCCGACCACGAGATGGAGGGCGGGCACCCCAAGGTCGGGGCCGAACTCGCCAAGCGCTACGGCGAGACGAGCAAGGAAGTCCTCCACGCCATCGCCGGCCACCACGACGACATTACCGTCGATCACATCTACACGGTGCTCGTGGCCGCCGCCGACGCCATCAGCGCCAGCCGGCCGGGGGCGCGGCGCGAGACCCTGGAGCGCTACGTCAAGCGCATGGCCGATCTCGAAGCGGTGGCCTGCGGGTTCCCCGAAGTGGACGCGGCGTTCGCCATCCAGGCCGGCCGCGAGTTGCGGGTGATCGCCAACTCGCACCGGACTTCCGACGCGGACGCGGTGCGCATCTGCCGGGAAATCGCCCGCGCCATCGAGGAGCAACTCGACTACCCTGGCGAGATCAAGGTGACCGTCATCCGCGAGATGCGCATCCTCGAAATGGCCAAGTAACCGCGAGGCTTCCGCGTGCGCTTCCTGTTCGTCGGCGATGTCGTGGGCAGTCCGGGCGTCAACTTCGTCGCCAAAGTCCTGCCCGGGCTGCGCGCCAGCGAGGCCCTCGACTTCGTCGTCGTCAACGGCGAGAACGCGACTAACGGCTCGGGCCTGACCCCGCGCGACTACCGCAAGCTCCGCCAATCGGGGGCCGACGCGATTACGCTGGGCGACCACATCTACAAGAAGTTCGAGATCGCCGAGGTCTTGAACTCCCCCGCCGAGCCGATCGTCAAGCCGGCCAACTACCCCGCCGTCTCCCCCGGCCGCGACCACTGCACCCTGACCGTCAACGGCGTGCGGGTCGTTGTCGTCTCGCTGATGGGCCGGACGTACATGCGGGCCGTCGATTGCCCCTTCGCCGCCATCGACCGCGTTCTCGCCACCGTCCCGCCCGGCAGCGTCGTCGTCGTGGACGCGCACGCCGAGGCGACCGCCGACAAGTACCAACTCCTGCACCACCTCCAAGGCCGCGTCACGGCAATCCTGGGCACGCACACGCACGTCCCGACGGCCGACGAGCACGTCCGCAACGGCACCGCGTACATCACCGACGCCGGCATGACCGGCCCGCACGAGAGCATCCTGGGCCGCCGCGCCGACCGCGTGTTAGCGACCGCGACGACCTTCGAGCCGACGAGCTTCGACGTGGCGACCGGCGACGTGCGCCTCAACGGCGTGATCGTCGAGTGCGACGCCGCGACCGGCCGGGCGACGGCGATTCGCCGGCTGTGTGTACGCGAGTAATCCGGTTGAATCTGCGATTAGAATACTATTTACACGAATTCACGAGGCTAGAATGGCAGCGGAACTTGCAGTGGCAGCAGCTATAGGCAGTTTTTGGACGATGTTGTCGTGCGAAAATCCTGTCTCAAAGGGTTTAGGCAAATTGATCGAGATGGCTGGTGATCAAATCGGCTATCGAAGTCGATCGACGAATAATTTCATTCGTGCCAAATCGGATGCGGAAGTGCAACTCCTCACAGTGCGTACAGAAATCGAAATCGACAAGATTCGCGCAGTGGCGTTGAACGAGGCTCAGATTACTGAAATCTACTCCGTAGAAATCAGGGCGATCGCCAGAGAAACAGTTTCAAGGAACCGCAAACAGCGTAACTTCGAGCAAATCGTTGTCAAGGCTGCTGCTGACTTGCATGCCACGCCAGACGACACAGTCGCGGACAGAAAAGTCGACGCGGATTGGGCGAGTCAGTTTTTCGGCCATGCCGAAGACGTGGGTAATGAGGAATTGCAAGTGTTGTGGGCAAAGCTGCTCGCAAGTGAGATCAAGAGGCCTGGTACAATTTCACGCAGAACTCTTGAAACTGTAAAGAACCTGACCAGAAGCGATTGCGAAATCTTTGCCGTACTGTGTAGTTATGTGTGGCAATCCGACAATGCCAGAGATACACTTGTTATATTTAACGACGATTGGGTTGAGCGGCCAGGAACTGCTGTTTATTGCAAACTACAGGACTTGTTAGCAATTATCGATTGTGGACTCATCGAAAACTTGTCCGCATATGACGACTATGGGATCAGAAATTCTGTCGAAAAATTTAGTTATTTTGGTGTGCAATATGAGTTCCGTTGTGCGCACGGGTCTTTACTGCACGTAAGGTCTGATGCTGGTAAATTTCAGCTAACAGCCTCTGGTAAAGAACTGAGCAAGGTTGTCACAGGTGAGCCTAACCTGACCTACTTGGAAAATATTATGGAATACTACCGCGGCCGCGGATGGTCCATATTGATCAGGCAAACTTAGAAACATAGTAATCTTTGCATGATATACTCACGATTTGTCGAACAGCGCCTCCACGAAGGTGTCGGGGTCGAAGACTTCGAGGTCGTCCATGCCCTCGCCGACGCCGATGTACTTCACCGGCAGGCCGACCTTTTGCTTGATGGCGAAGACGGCCCCGCCCTTGGCGCTGCCGTCGAGCTTGGTCATGACGATGCCGGTACACTTCACGGTCTTGGTGAACTGCTCGGCCTGGGCGATGGCGTTCTGGCCGTTGGTACCGTCGAGGACCAGGAAAACCTCGTGCGGGGCACCGTCGATTTGCTTCGAGACGATGCGGTGAATCTTTTCGAGTTCGCGCATCAGGTGCGTCTGCGTGTGCAGCCGGCCGGCGGTATCGACGATCAGCACGTCGTACCCGCGGGCCTTGGCGCGCTCGCAGGCGTCGTGGGCGACCGCCGCGGGGTCGGAGCCTTGCTGCTGCTTGACGATGTCGCAGCCGATCCGCTCGCACCACACGGTGAGCTGCTCCACGGCCGCGGCGCGGAAGGTGTCGCAGGCGGCGACGAGCACCTTCTTGCCGTCGAGCTTGAGGCGGTTGGCCAGCTTGGCAATGGACGTGGTTTTGCCCGAGCCGTTGACGCCGGCGATCATCACGACGGTCGGCCCGGTCGCCTGGAAGCGGATGCCGCCCTCGGGGTCGGTCAGCATGTCGCGGAGTTGCGTCCGCACGAACAGCTTCACGTCCTCGCCGACCTCGCGGTCGAGGTACGCCTTGCGGACCCGCTCGACGATCTCCGTCGTCGCCTGCACCCCGACATCGGCCAGCAGCAGTTGCTCTTCGAGGTTCACCAGGAACGCCTTATCGACGCGGCGGTTGCCGTTGAACAGATCGACGATGCCGCCGAACGCACTGCGCGTTTTCGACAGCCCCTGCTTGATCTTCGTGAAGAACCGGCCGAGTACCATGACGTTGTCCACTGTCCGACGGGGCGAGGGCGTGCGAGACCGTCATTCTAGGGACGGCCGCGCGGCCCGGCGTTGACCGATCTGCGCGGCGGTCCTATCATCGACTCTTGGTGACGGTTCGACCGACTGCGCCGGTCCGCCGGCCCCCCCGCCCCTCCCTTGTCCCCCGACGGAGCCTCCGCATGAAGGCGGAAGAACGCAAAGCCCTCGAGTCCAACGACCTGGCCAGCGGCGCGGCGTCGCTCCTCGACCACGTCAAGACCGGGCACCTCGGCGGCTCGCCGTGGGTTTATCGGGCAGTCGGCCTGACCGTGTCGGCCCTGCTGATCGGCGGCCTGGTCTGGTTCCTCCTCCGCGAGAACAAGAAGGCGGCGTCGCACCAGTGGGCCGAGTTGGCGTCGGCGTCGCCGAGCGACCTCGAAGCCCTGGCGGCCAACTTCAAGGACACCGTCCCCGGCCGGGTCGCCCGGCTCGAACAGGCCCGCGGGTTGCTCGGGGCCGACGGCATCGGCAAGCTGACCGCCACCGACCGCGAGGCCCAGAACAAGGGCATCGCCAACATCGAGAAGGCCCGCGAACTGTTCGCCCAACTGGCCGGCGAGTTCAAGAAGGACAAGACCCTGCACGCCACCTGCCTGATCGAAGCGGCGGAGGCGGAACTGGCCCTCGTCGGCATTCCGAAGTCCGCCAGCGGCACCGACTCGCGCGGCACGGTCAAGGTCGCGGCCGACCTGTACGCCCAGGCGGCCCAGGCCATCGGCGCGGCGACCCCGGCCGGCGAGCAGTTCACGAAGAAGGCCGCGGAGTTGACCGCCAACGACGCGCTGTTGACGAAGGCCGGCCTCGACCTGTACAGCCGGACGATGCCGCTCCCGTCGTTCGACGGAACCCGCGCCGGCAGCGGCATCCTGGCCCCGACTTCCCTCGACCCGAAAACCGATTTGGCCCCGGGCGAAGGCGTCAAAGCCCCGCCGGCCCCGATCGCCCCGCCGACCCCGCCGGTCGTCGCCCCCCCGGTCGTCGCCCCCCCGGTCGTCGCCCCGGTCGCACCGGCGACGCCGCCGACGGCCAAAAAGTAAGCAGCGGAGCCGCGTGACCACGACCCCCGACGAACCGCTCGACCCGGACGAGGACGCGCCCGACCCGCCGGCCCCGGCCTACGCCCGGACCCGCGACCCCGTCGAGATGGTCGTCCGGGTCAAGGCCGAGGGGATGCGGCTCGACCAGTACCTGCAAATCTACTTCCACGACTTCAGCCGGTCCGAGTTGCAGAAGGCCATCGACGGCGGGCACGTCACGGTCAACGCCAAGGCGACCAAGCCGAGCTACAAGGTCCGCAACAACGACGCGCTGTTCGTGCGCATGCCCGAACCGGTCCACGACGCCATCGTTCCCGAGGACATCCCCCTCGAAGTCCTCTACGAGGACGAGTGCGTCGCGCTCATCAACAAGCCGACCAACATGGTCGTCCACCCGGCCCGCGGCAACTGGTCCGGCACACTCGCCAACGCCCTGGCCTTCCGGTTCAAGGAGAACTTGAGCAACGCCAACGGCACCTTCCGCCCGGGCATCGTCCACCGCCTCGACCGCGACACGAGCGGCGTCATCCTCATTGCCAAGGACGAGGTCACGCACCGCGAAGTGTCGGAGCAGTTCGCCACCCGGAAGATTCACAAGGAGTACGTCGCGCTCACGACCGGCGAACTCGACCGGGACAGCGACTACGTCGAGGCGCGGCTGAAGCACCACCCGACGATCCGCGAACAGATGATCGCCGTCACCGACCCGCTCGATCCGGACGCCAAGGACGCGTGCAGTTTCTACGAGGTGCTCGAACGCTTCCGCGGCTTCACGCTCGTGAAGGTGCAGCCCCGCACCGGCCGGACGCACCAGATCCGCGTCCACCTGGCCTACGTCGGCTGCCCGGTGCTGGCCGACCGCGTCTACGGCAGCGGCGGCCAGTTCTCGCTCAGCCAGGCCGCCCCCGGGATCAAACCGGCGGACGACGTGGTCCTCATCAAGCGGCAAGCCCTGCACGCCTTCCGGCTGCGGTTCAAGCACCCCAAGTTCGGCCGTTGGGTCGAGGTCGAAGCCCCCCTCCCGCCGGACATCCGCGCCGCCCTCGACGCCCTCCGCGAACACCGGCCACTTCGCTGAAGTGCCGTCCGTTCAAGGGGACGAGCGTCGTGGACACCCTCGACCAGGTGCTCACCCGCGAACCGGCCCCGCCGACATTGCTCGTCGCCAACTGTCCGCGCGACCTCGAAACGATCTGCCTCAAAACCCTGCAAAAAGACCCGGCCAAGCGGTACGCGGACTGCACCGCCCTCGCCGACGACCTGCGCCGCTTCCTGGACGGCCGGCCGATTACCGCGCGGCCCGTCGGCCTCCCCGAGCGCCTGGTCCGCTGGGCCAAGCGGAACCCCCGAGTGGCCGGCCTGGTCGGCGCGGTCCTGGCGTTACTGGTGCTCGTCGCGGGCGGCTCGACCGTCTTCGCCGCGACCTTTTACCGGCAGCGGAACGACCTCGCGCTGACGATCGATCGCGCGGAAAAGGGCGAAAGCAACGCCCTCGCCAACCTCGAACTGGCCGTGAAGAACGAGAAGGAGGCGAACGAGAACTACGACTTCGCCCGGACCGACATGTCGAACCTGGTGACCCAGGTGCCGCGTCAACTCGAAGCCGCCGCGGTCCCGCCGGGCGTGCGCCTGAACGTGCTCAAGGTTCTCGACGACCTGATGCAAGCCCAACTCGCCCGGGGCAACCCGCGCGGCCTGTCCGAGAAGGGGGTGTACATCTTGCAACTCGAGGCCGGGAACGTGGCGATGGAGCGGAAAAAGTTTCCCGAAGCGATCTCCGCCTACACCTCGGCCCGGGCGATCATCGAGCGGCTACGCGCGGCCGAGACGAAGGAACTCGACAAGGCCGACGGCAACCTCGGACTGTGCCTCCGAAGTCTCGGGGACGCGACCCTGGAAGCCAACGCCACGATCGACGGCGGCCGCGCAGCCCTCGAGCTGTACCGGCAGGCCCTGGCCTTGCAAGAGGGCGTCGCCGAGCGGCCGCGGTCCGGCGAGATTCCGCTCTCGGAGGCGAAGCAATCGGTCGCCCTGACGCTCTTCAAGATCGCGGAGGTCGGCCGCCGCCGCGGCATCGACTTCCCCAAGGCCCTCGACGACGCCGAGGCGTCCCTGGCGATGTGGCGCGAACTGGCCGAGGTGCCGCCGACCGACCCGCACGCCTACCGGAACAAGGTCGGCCTGGCCGGGGCGTGCTACCAGGTCGCCAAGCTCCGCATGAAGGTGAGCAAGGACGCGGAAGCGAAGGCGGCGTACCAGGAGGCCCTCGACCTGTTCGCGGCCCTCACGGCCGGCAACCCGGGCAACCTCCAGTTCAAGCGCGAGGTGTCGGCCAAGTCCGAGGAGTACGGCAACTTCCTGTTCACGCGCGGCGAGGTCGCCGAGGCGGAGAAGCGCTACGCCGCCGCAGCCGCGCTCACCCGGTCGTTGATGACGACGCCCGAGCACCTCGAACTGCAACGGGAGTACTCGCTGACGCAGTATTACCTGGGCACGGCCGCGCTCAAGCGTGGCGACCGGGCCGCCTCCGACCGGGCGTACCGCGAGTGCCTGCGGCTCCGCCTGGAGTACGCCGCGCTCAACCCCAAGGACGTGTTCGCCGTGATCCGCGTCATGGTCGTCGAGCCGCGCTGCGGCGCTCACGCGGCGGGGTCGGCCCGGGCCGCCAAACTCCTGGAGCAGTTCCCCAAGAACCAGACCGTGCAGATCGAGTCCGCGTGCTGCTACGCCCTGTGCGCCCCCGCCGTGACGCACGGCCGCGACCCCGCGACCGCCACCCCGGCCGAGCGGATGCTCCGCGGCCTGTACCTGCGGCGCAGCCTCGACACGGTCGCGCGACTCCTGGACGCCGGGTACAAGGACCGCGACCGCCTGTTGACCGACCCCGACCTCGAACCGGTTCAGTCCCTGCCGGCGTTCAAAGTCCTCCTCGACCGCCTGCCCGCGGCCCGGTAACGACAACTTCCCGGCCGGCCGGTTGACGCCTTCTGCGTCCGACTGTACGCCGAGGTGCGGTTCACCGCCACCGCGCGGAAGAGCGGCGAGCCGGTCGTCGCCGGCACGCTGGTGCTGGCCGGCGAACTCGGGCCGGACGGGTTCTCGCGCAAAACAAGCGGCTCTCGACGCAGCGAACCCGGTGACGTGGTCCGACGCCTTCGTGCTGCTCATGGGGTACACCCGCCGCGCGTACCGGTAGGGATCGCGGCTCCGCCGCAGGCGCATCTTGGCGAGCGGCCCACGTGAGTGGGCTGTTACAACCTGCACGGGCGAGTCACGTCCTGGGCGAAGTGACCGCCGCTCGCTCGGGGAGATCACGCGCATTCCGGGGTGGAACAGCCCACTCACGTGGGCCGCTCGCCGGGAGTTCGCCTGCGGCGGAGCCGTCGATCACGACAGTAGGAGTTCGAGGTCTTCGCGCTTCAGGTCGGCGATCAGGCGGGCGTCGCCGCCGAGGATGGCGTCGGCGAGTTCGCGCTTGCTCTGCTGGAGCGCTAGCACCTTCTCCTCGACGGTGTCCCGGGCGATCAGCCGGTACGCGAACACCGGCTTCGTCTGGCCGATGCGGTGGCTGCGGTCGATGGCCTGGGCTTCGACGGCCGGGTTCCACCACGGGTCGAGCAGGAAGACGTACTCGGCCGCCGTCAGGTTCAAGCCGACCCCGCCGGCCTTCAAACTGACGAGGAAGAGCCGGCAGTCCGGGTCGGTCTGGAAGCGCTCGACCCGGTCGGCCCGGTCGCGGGTGCGGCCGTCGAGGTACTCGTAGGTCACGCCCAGCGCGTCGAGGCGGGCGCGGACGATGGCCAGCAGGGAGGTGAACTGCGAGAAGACGAGCGCCTTGCGGCCACTCTCGGCGAGTTCCTGCAACTGCGGCACCAGCACGTCGAGCTTGGCGCTACTCTCGGGGGCACGGGCCTTGTCGATCAGGCCGGGGTGACAGGCCGCCTGGCGCAGCCGCAACAGGGCTTCGATGACGAGGATTTTCGACCGGCCCAGCCCGGCCGCATCGACGCGGGCCAACAGCGACTCGCGGTAGTGGGTCCGCAACTCGTCGTACAGCTTCCGCTGCGACGGCCCCAGGTCGCAGTAGACAGTCTGCTCGGTCTTCAGCGGCAAGTCCTTGGCGACCTGGTCCTTGGTGCGGCGCAGGATGAACGGCCGGAGGGCGTGGGCCAGGACGGTCCGCGTCTCGGGGTCGGGGTTGCTCAGGGCCGCGCCGCTGAACAGGGCGACCCGGCCGAGCATCCCGGGGTTGAGGAAGTCGAACAGGGTCCACAACTCGCCGAGGTGGTTCTCGATCGGCGTGCCGCTCATGGCCAGCCGGTGGTCGGCCCGCACGAGCCGGACCGCCTTGGCCGTCTCGGTGGTCGAGTTCTTGGCCGCCTGCGACTCGTCGAGGATGCACGTGTCGAACGTCAGCCCGGTGAACGCCTCGGCGTCGTTGCGGAGCGTGCCGTAGGTCGTCAGGACCAGGTCGAAATTCTCGAAGGTCGCGCCGGTGCGGTCGCGGGCCGCGCCGGTGTGGTCGAGGACGTTGAGCTTCGGGGCGAACCGGGCCGCTTCGCTCTTCCAGTTGAAAATCAGCGACCGGGGCACGACGACGAGCGACGGCTTAGCCTTCTTGCCGGCGGGGAGGCCGGCCAGGTGGGCGAGGACTTGCACGGTCTTTCCCAGGCCCATGTCGTCCGCCAGGCAACCGCCGAAGCCGAACCGGCGAAGGAAGCCCAGCCAGCCGAGGCCCTCGCGCTGGTACTCGCGCAGCTCGCCGACGAACGCCACCGGCGGGTCGGCCGCGACGACGCCCCGGAACGTCTGCAACTCGTCCCGGGCGCGGGCGAACTGCGCGTCGAACGTGACTTCCGGGCGCGTGGCGAGGAGGGCGTCGAGGACGCCGGCCTGCGCCCGCGAGAACCGCACGGCGTCCCCCTCGACGGTGCCCATCTGGGCGAGCAGGCCGTACTTCTTGAGCCACTCTTCGGGCACCATGCCGAGGCTGCCGTCGTCCAGGACGACGCTCGCGTCCCCGCGGCGCAGGGCTTCGAGGAGTTTCGGAAAGGCGACCGTCTGGCCGTCGAAGTCGGCGGTGCCGTTCAGGTCGAACCAGTCCTGCCCCGAACTCACGGCCAGCTCGAACTTGCCGGCCGACCGGTACAGGCTGCCGTCGGCCTCGACCCGCCAGCCGGCGGCGACGAGTTCGCGGACCAGGCCGGGCAACTGCGTCGGCTTGAGGTCGAGGGTCGGCCCGCCGTTGGCCGCGTACCCGGGCCGCGCGCCGAGGCGGTGCAACTCGCAGTCGGCCGCTTGCTCGGCCGCCGGGTCGCGGCGGAAGAACCGCCGGCCGACCGGCTGAAAGACGCCGCTCGTCACCGGGCGGGCGGGCACGACGATGCCGCCGTACTCGAAGGACAACTCGGCGTTCAGCCCCGGCGTCCCGTAGGTCGCCTTCGACGCCTTGACGACGAGCCGCGGCCGGGGCGGGATCGTTTCCTCGGTTAACCGCAGGGCGTCGGGCAGGTCGAGCCGCGGCAGGCTGGGCATCTGGACCAACTCGCCGAGCAGGGCGTCGGCCTTCGCGGCGGGCACGGCGATCGCCCCGACCCGCTTCAGCGTCGGCACCCAGGCGAACGCCCCCGCGGCGTCGAACCGGGCGAACCGGCCGGACCAGAACACGACTCCCGGGACGATCAGCGATGGGGCGGACAGCGGCATCGTCTCGTCGCCGCGCCGCAGACTTCCGGCCAGCAACCACTGCGACCCCGAGGCGGCGATGCCGATGGTCAACTGCCACGGCGGGTCGAGGTCGGCGACCGCGTCCTCGGGCGGGACCGGCGGGTAATTCTGCCGGCGGAGGCGGACGCGCCCGGTCCGGGCGAGCACCGGTAGCAGCATTTCCAGCAACGCCCCGGAGAGGCGGTAACGGGGCGCGCCGGAGCCGTAGTAGCGGGTACTGGAGTGGGCGCTGTAGCCGTAGGGGTCGCCCGGCTCGGCCCCGCTCAGGAGCGCGTAAATTTGCCGGTCGAGCGGGTCGGAGATCGCGTCGATGTCGGCGGCCGCGAGGTGCTGGGCTTTTGGCTTGCTCCAGTCGCCGTTCTTTTTCCGCTCCTGAAAGTTGACCTCGACGACGAGTTTCTTCGCCGTCTCGCTGGCCGTCGCGTCCACGATGAACAGCAACTCGCGCGGGGCCCGCCGCCCGGCCGACCGGCCGTCCGGGTCGGCCGGTTGCACCTCCCGGCGGAGGGCAGCGAGTTGGTCCTGCCAAGTCTCTTTGCGGGGTCCGGGGGGCGGGGCGGGACGAAAGCTCCCGGCCGGCGGGGACACGGCCGCACGGACCGGCGGGGGCGAGAAGTCGTCTTCGTCTTCGTCGAACTCGTACTCGTCGAGGACCAGGCGGAGCGGGCCGGCAGCGGCTGCCGCCGTGGCGAAGCCGCGCGGTTCGGCGGCCAGGATTGTGGCCCAGATGTGCTTGCACGGGGCGTCGTGTTCGTAGCCGTAAGGGCAGCTACAAGACGCGTGGACGGCCCGGCCTTCGAGCAGCAAATCGACGTCGTAGCGGGCCGACCCGCGGACCGTCGCGGCGACCCCGGCGGGTCTCACGACGTCCAGGAACACGGCCCCGGACCGGAAGTAATCCCGCCCGCGGTCGCGGATCACTTCGGTCACGAACGGTGCCAGGGAAGTCGCCAGTGTCATGCGGAGATTCTAGCGGAATCTGCAGTCCGAACGGGCAGAGGCGATCGCTTTCGCCACTCGAAAATCGCGGCCGCGAATATCCACAGGGACGTATTGACAGCTTTCCATAGGAATAAAATCGTCTCGATAGAAATGTGACTCCCGAATCGGGCGGGGCAAATTGAGAGAATCCCGAAAATGTCCTTGCAATCGGACCCGATCACCCGTCAGATAGTGAGTATCGAATCCGAACTCTCGGGCATTCCCGAGTCGGCACTCACCCGGTGGTATTTCCTTCCCTCGTAGCGAGACGCATCATGGCCGAAAGCCAACAGCACAAACTCGACCGGGTCCGCCCGCCGCGGGTGCAAATCACCTACGACGTGGAGACGAACGGGGCGATGGAAAAGAAGGAACTGCCCTTCGTCGTCGGCGTCATGGCCGAGCTTTCGGGCCACCGCGACGAGAAAGAACTCGGCAAACTCGCCGACCGCAAGTTCCAGCAGATCGACCGCGACAACATCGACGCCGTCCTGCTGGACGCCGCGCCGAAGTTGAACCTGACGGTCGATAACACGCTCTCCGGGGACGGGTCGCGGCTCAAGGCGAACCTCGAGTTCAAGTCGATGGACGACTTCGCCCCGGCCGCGGTCGCCCGGCAGATTCCGGCCCTCAAGGAACTCCTCGACATGCGCGGCCGGCTCGACCAGATCCTCGCCACCCTGCAGACGAACACGCAACTCGACGACATCCTCCAGGAAGTCCTGGCGAGTACCGACAAGGTCCAGAAGCTGGCCACCGAAATGGGCATCCCGACGAACCCCGAGGTCAAGTAAATCATGGCCGAGAATCTCACCGCCGCGGGCCAGGCCGCCGGCGCGACGACGACCGAGTCCTCGGTCAGCCTCCTCGACCAGGTCCTCGCCACGACCAAGCCGAAGGACGACGCGCAGAAAGCACGGAACAAGGAGTTCATCGAGGCGCTGGTCCGCTCCGCGATGGAGGCCCAACCCGGCAGCGTCATCTCCGGCGACGTGGAGCGGACGATCCAGGCCTGGAAGGCCGAGATCGACCGCAAGCTGTCCGTGCAACTCAACGAAGTCCTGCACAGCCCCGACTTCCAAAAGTTGGAGGGCACCTGGCGCGGCCTCAAATACCTCGTCAACGAGAGCGAGACCAGCCAGACCTTGAAGCTCAAGGTCATGAACGTCTCGAAAAAAACGCTCGTCAAGGACTTCGAGCGGGCGACCGAGTTCGACCAGAGCGCCCTCTTCAAAAAGGTCTACGAGGCCGAGTACGGCCAACTCGGAGGCCAGCCGTTCGGGATGCTTCTCGGCGACTACCACTTCGACGGCAAGTCGGCGTCGGACGTGTCGCTGTTGCAGAGCCTGTCGGGCGTGGCCGCGTCGTCGCACGCGCCGTTCGTGTCCGCGGCCGGGGCCGACATGTTCAGCCTCGACTCGTTCACGGACATCAACAACCCCCGCGACCTGGCGAAGATTTTCGAGGGCGTCGATTACGCCGCCTGGAAGAGCTTCCGCGAGACCGAGGACTCCCGGTACGTCACCCTGACCATGCCCCGGGTGCTGGGTCGGCTGCCCTACGGCCAGGGGCTGACGGACAAGAAGGTCGATGAGTTCAATTACAACGAGGGGATCGACGGGACCGACCACCAGAAGTACCTCTGGATGAACTCCGCCTGGGCGCTCGGTGCCCGCATGACCAACGCTTACGCCCAGGACGGCTGGTTCATGCGCAGCCGCGGCGTGGAGGGCGGCGGGCAGGTCATGAACCTGCCGTTGCACGTCTTCACCGAGGCCGGCGGCAAGTCGGCCAAGTGTCCGACGGAGGCGCTCATCCCCGACCGCCGCGAGGCCGAGTTGAGCGGCCTCGGCTTCCTGCCGTTGTTGCACTACAAGGACACCGACAAGGCAGTGTTCATCGGCAGCCAGTCGTCCCAGAAGCCGAAGACGTACTTCGACCCCGGGGCCAACGCGAACGCGGAGCTTTCGACGAAGCTCAACTACATGCTCTGCGTGTCGCGCTTCGCCCACTACTTGAAGGTCATGGCCCGCGACAAGGTCGGGTCGTTCGCCGAGCGCGAGACGATGGAGACGTGGTTGAACAACTGGATCAACAACTACATCCACCCCAGCCCGTCTACGGCCTCGCCCGAAGGGCTGGCGGCCCGGCCTCTGGCCGCCGCCACCGTGGCGGTGACGGAAGTGAAGGGCAAGCCCGGCTACTACCAGGCGGTCGCTCACCTGCGGCCACACTTCCAGCTCGAAGGCCTGGCGACCTCAATGCGACTTGTGGCCGAGTTGCCGCAGAAGAAGTAACCCCCCCGCGGTGGCCCCCCCGAGCGGCGGGGGCGGCCGGCCCGCCGCGGGCCGCCGGTTCTCACTCAGGTACCTCACGGCCGGGGACGTTCCCCGACGTTTGATACACGGACGGTTTGTCGGAATCTCACACACAGGAGTCGATCATGGCGTTAGACGCACACTTGGACCTGCAAAAGGGCGGCATCGAGGGCGAGTCCAAGAACAAGGGCTTCGAGAAGCAAGTCCAACTGCTCTCGTGGAGTTGGGGCGCTTCGAACGCCGGGTCCAGCCCCCACGGCGGCGGCGTCGGCGGCGCGAAGGCCAGCTTCCAGGACTTCCACTTCACCCAGCAGATGTCCAAGGCCTCGCCGAAAATCCTGCTTTTCTGCGCCACCGGCCACCACATGCCCGAGGCGCTGCTGACCCTCCGCAAGTCCGGCGACAAAGGCGCGCAACAGGTCTTCCTGACGGTCAAGTTCACCGACCTGCTGATCTCGTCGTACCAGACCGGCGGCACCGACGACTCGGGCCTGCCGATCGAGCAAATCTCGCTCGCTTACTCGACGTACGACATGGAGTACTTCGAGCAAGGCCCCGACGGCAAGGTGAAGACCGCCGGTAAGGGCGGCTACGACCTCAAGCTCAACAAGCCGATCGGCTAACGCCGCCCCGGGTTCACTCGCCGCCCCGGCCCGCATACGGCCGGGGCGGCTTGCGTAAGATGACACCTCCACGGCGCGGCGGAGTTCCCGGCCATGAACGACTACCTGCCGACCGTGTTCGACCGCCTGACCGAACCGGAATTCCGCAACAACCAGTGCCGGTACACCTTCGCCGAAATGGAAGCGCGGGTCTTCCGCGACCTCGAAGACCTACTCAACACCCGCCGTCCGGGCCACCGGTTGTTCGCCGGCTTGCCCGAGGTCGAACGGTCGGTCGCCAACTTCGGCCTCCGCGACCTGACCCACATCAACTCGGCGTCCGCGGACGAGCGGCAGGCCTACGCCGACCACATCCGGGACACGATCCGCGACTTCGACTCCCGCCTGACGGACGTCGAAGTCACCCCCCGCCTGCCCGACGACGTGCAGCGGCTCCAGAGCGGTATTTTCAAAGTGTCCGCGCTGTACTTCCGCATTCGGGCGACCCTGCGGCTCGGACAGGGCGTCGCTGAACCGGTCGTGTTCGACACCATGTTCGACGCCTCGCGGGGGCGACACATCGTTTCTGCTTCGGGGGACGGAGCGTGACCAACCGCGAACTGTGGCCGTACTACGACCGCGAACTGCGCTTCCTGGAGGGTCAAGCGCGCGACTTCGGCCGCGAGTACCAGAAGGAGGCCGGCTACCTCGCCCTCGGCCCGAACGGCCGCAGCACCGACCCGCACGTCGAGCGCATGATCCAGTCGTTCGCGCTGCTCGCCGCCCGCGTCCACCACAAGGTCGACGACGACTTCCCCGAGTTGACCGAAGCGCTGCTGAACCTGCTCCACCCGCACTACCTGGCCCCGCTCCCGTCGATGCTGGTCGCGCAGTTCGTGCCGAACCCCGGGGCGGACCTGGTCAAGGGCTTGTCGATCCCCCGGCACACCGGCTTCCGGACCACGGCCGTGCAGGGCGTGCAGTGCGACTACCGCACCGTCTACCCGACGCGGCTCTGGCCGATCGAGGTGGCGGCGGCGCAGTTCAAAGGCCCGCCGTACACCGACGTCCGCGACCTGCTGCCCGAGTGGGGCGTCCCGCCCGGCGGGTCGAAGTCGCGCATCGTTCTGCACCTCCGCCTGCCGGTCGGCGTCTCCTTCGAGTCCTTGGCCCTGGGCGAAATCGACCCCGACACGGGCGCGCCGGCCGCCCTCCGCTTCTTCCTGGACGCCGACGGCCCGCTGACGACGACGCTGTACGAGTTGCTCTTCAACAATGTCCGCGCGGTCGTCTTCCGCGCGCCCGGCGAGCGGACGTTCGTGACGCTGACCCCCGACGAGACGATCCGCCCGGTCGGGTTCGGGTGCGGCGGGCCGGAGAACGTGCCGGCGCTCGACGAGGGGGTGCTGCCGTACCCGGCGCACGTCTTCCCGGGCTACCGCCTGCTGACCGAGTTCTTCGCCTACCGCGACAAGTTCTGGTTCTTCGACCTGGCCGGCTGGGACCGCGCCCGGCAGGCCGGCGTGCTGAAGCAGAACGCCCTGGAGGTCCATTTCTTCCTCAACCACACGGTCAAGCCCGAGCAGGAGCAGGCCGTCAGCGCCGCGACCTTCCGCCTGGGCGCGGTGCCGATGGTCAACCTGTTCACGAAGGGCAGCACCGAGGCGATCGACCTGTCGCGGCAGCGGTACGACCACCCGGTCGTGCCGGACAGCGACAAGCCGCACGGCTTCGAGGTCTACTCCGTGGATCGCGTCTTCCACCGGTTGCCGAGCGGCGTGGAGGTCGAGTACGAGCCGTTCTACTCGTTCCGGCACCAAGATTTGGACCGCAGCCGGCGGTACTGGCTGGGCCGCCGGCGGCCGAGCCGCACGCCGCGCGACCTCGAACGCCAGCGGGACGACGAGCCGGTGATGGACCGCGGCACGGAGATGGAGTTGAACTTCGTCGATTGCGATTTCAACCCCCGCGCCCCGGCCGAAGCCCTGGCCCTGGCCGCGGTCACCTGCTGCAACCGGGAACTGCCGGCCAAGCTGCGCGAGAACCCCGAGCGGTGGCGGCTGCAACCGGTCGGCTTCGGCCTGCCGGCGGAGGTCCGCGTCCTGCGGCAGCCGACGCCGACCCTGCGGCCGGCACAGAAGCGCCTCGACGCGAACTCGCCCAAGATGACGTACTGGCGCGTGATTTCTCACCTGACGCTGAACCACCTGTCGCTGACGGACAAGGTCCGCGGCCGGGAGGCGCTAACCGAGTACCTGGCCCTGTACGACTTCTCGGACGACCAGAACGCCGACCTGGCCGCGGTCGCCCTGCAAGTCCGCGAGGGCGTGCTGTCGATCGACTCGGTGCGGGACGTGGCGTTCGTGCCGGGCGAGATCGTCGGGGGGTACGCGCGCGGCCTGGAGGTGAAGTTCGAACTCGACGAGGAGAAGTTCGTCGGCGTCGGGGCGTACCTGTTCGCGGCCGTTATGGAGCGGTTCTTCGGCCTCGCGGTGACGATGAACTCGTTCACCCGGTTGACGTACTCGACGCGGCAACGCCGGTTCATCAAGGGCTGGCCGGCCCGCGCCGGCGAACAGGCACTCGTGTAAGGCGGGGTGGGCAGCGTATGGCCGAGCGACCGGCGATGACCGTCCTGGAGCGGCTCTTCCACCCCGAGCGGGCGTGCGAGTTCGAGCCGTTCGAGGCGGTCCGCATTCTCGAACTGCTGGCCGACGAGGCCCGCCCGGCCGGCGCGCGGCCGGAGTCGCCGGGCACCGGGCCGTCGCGGCTCGGCGTGCGCACGGCGGTGCAGTTCAAGTCCCACCTGACGCTCGCCTTCCAGCCCAGCTTGATTGCCCAGGTGTTGCCGCCCGTCCTGGCCGGCGACCCGCCCGAAGACCCGGACGACGAGGCGCGGTTCACGCGGTCGGCCGGGGTCATCCGCCGCCGGTACGCCGGCCGCACGACGCCCCTGCCGGTCATGGTGCAAAACTTCTTCGGCCTGTTCGGCATCCACGGCGCGCTGCCGGTCGTGTACACCCGCAAACTGCTCGACCTCGACGGCGACCCCGGGCTGCGGAACCGGTCCACCCGCACGGCCTTCCGGGACTGGCTCGACCTGTTCACGAACCAGATGGCCGGGCTACTGTACGAGGGGTGGGCGAAGTACCGGATGCCGGTCGGGTACTTGCGGGCCGCGCGGCGAATGCCGCCCGGGGTGCCGCCGCCGCCCGACCGGGTGACGCAAGTCCTGTTCTCGGTCGTCGGCCTGGGCACGCCGGCCCTCCGCGGCCGGGTTCAAATCGCGCCGCCCGGCCCCGAAGACGAGCCGCCGCCGCCGCTGGCCACGCTCGACGACCGCGCGCTGCTCAAGTACGCCGGGGCGTTCGCGCGGCACCGGGCCGGTGCCCACGAGTTGCGCGCGATCCTGGCCGACTACTTCCGCGTGACGGTGCAAGTCGTGCCGCTGTCCGGGCAGTGGCTGGACCTGCCGGCCGACGCCCTGACGCGGTTCGACGGCCGCGCCGCCCTCGGCCGGAACGCCGTCGCGGGGGAGCGCGTCTGGGACGCCGGGAGCAAGTTCCGCCTGCGGATCGGCCCACTGCGGTACCGCGAGTTCGTCGGCTTCCTGCCGGACCCGACGCCGATCCCCGAGCGCAAGGGGGTCTACCTGATGTCGCAGTTGACGCGGCTGTACGTCGGGGCAGAACTCGACTTCGAGATTCAACTCCTGCTGTCGAGTTTCGACGTGCCGGACTGCCGGATGGAAGACGTGGCCCCGGGCGAACTCGGCTTACGGCTCGGCTGGAACACCTGGCTCAAAGGCCCGTCCATGCCCGAAACCGTGGACGACATGCGCTTCGACGCCCCGTGCGAAACCGCGCTCCCGTCCGCGGGCTGACGGAGGCAATCCGTCTCTCCCCGGAGGACTCCCGGGCGAACTCGGTGAAGAGGGTCGAGTCCTCCCAGTTGACCCGGATTTTGACGGTGATCGTCGTCGGCGTCTTCTCGCCGGCCGACTCCCCGTAGTAGTTCTCTTTCGCGTTCCACATGACCGCGTAGGGGATGGACCCGCCGGTCGTGGGCAGGTAGCCGGTCGGCGCGAGGTAGTCGGGCAGGTACGGCATCGCCCCATCGTCGCCGACGGGCCGGTGCGATCTCGACCCAGCGGCCCGGCGGTGGGGTATACTCAAGGTGTCGGCCGGGGAGTAATTGCCCCCGACAAAACCTGACCCTTTGTCCCGGCCGTACTCTCGTCGGGGCAGAGGGTCAGGTCCGCCGCCAAAGAGAGTACGACCATGCCCGACGAGAAGAAGCCCGGCGGAGACAAGCCATCGACACCGAAGACGCCGCCAGCCAGCCCGGCGAGACCGTCGCCGCAGCCGGAGAAGTCGAAGCCACCACGGGAGAACGAACCGCGCGAGCAGAAGATCGTAGAGGAATCGACCCAGCCCCCGGGGTAACCGCGGCCCAGCTATTCGAGCGGAAGTTCATCCCGGTGCCCGGCGTCGATTACGGGTGGGTGCTGGCGCGGGCGAAGGACCACTTCGCCGCCGTCGCTGCCGCCAACGACCAACTCGACGCCAAGGCGTTCGCCGTCGTCAACTACTTCGGCGGCGGCGCGGGCGTGTTGGCGTTCGTGACGGCGGCCGGGGCCGCGACGGGCGGGGTGTCGGCATGGGTCGCCGGCGCGACCGTCGTCCCGTTCGGGGCAGCGGTCGCGGCACTCGTTGCCGCCGTCCGGTCCCGCGGCCCGTCGAACTTCCACGCCGGCCCGGGGCCGGAAGCGTGCGTGAAGACCATCGACACTTACCGGGCATGGGCCGAGGCCGACGGCAATCCGCCGCTGTCGGACCCGAGCAAAGAAGCCGAGTACGCGATGGCCGCGACGTGGGACGTGGCCGCCGAAGTGAACTCGCTCGTGATGAACGGCAAAGCGGCGTTGCTGACAACCGCAGTGCGGTGGAAGGTCGCAGCCATCACGTTACTCATGCTCCCGCTCGTCGTGGCCGTCGCCGAGAAAGCGATCAAGCCGGCCGACGCCCCGAAGCCGGTCTACGTCGTCGTGATGCCAGCCCCGTAGTCGATTCGCCCCAAGATGCCTACGTTGCCCACGAATCACAGACGGGAAGACTACGGGGGTGTACGATGACGGACGACTTCGACTTCAAGGCGGCCGGCGAACCGAAGCGCGCCAAGGTCGTAGCGGCCGAACCGCCGGCCGTGCCCGACCCTATCGTTTGGGAAACCGCGTGCGGCGAGTGCGGCAAGCGGCTCGCCGTCCGGGCGAACATCCCCGTCGAAGTCAACGCCGACGGCACGGCGACCTACAATCTCAAGTGCCCGAAGTGCGGCGACCGGGCCGTACACGTTCGGCCCGCGCCGCCCGCCAGTCGCAAGGCAAAACCGGCCGGGCTTATGCCGCCGGTGTCGAACGCGAAACGAAAGCAATCCATCGTTCTAGTGGCACGGATCGCATGGGGCGTAATCGCCGTCTTCGCGTGCATGGTGTTTATTCACTACGAAACTTCAATTTACAACTGCAAAACAGTTTTCCAGGAAATTAGCGTTTCTTTGATATGTATGACTGAAATATCAATTGCGTTCATGGCGTGTTACGCATTCACGTCGGTCCTTCAACTGCTCGTCGCCGATCCCGACCTTCCGGCGACTTAATGGGACTCGTGTCACGTCGTCGGTTGTGGGTTTTTGGGTTCGGGGTCGGGCTTCGCGTCGTCTTTCCACTTCTTGTCCGTCAGCCACGAGAAAATCTGCCCCAGTGTCGAGGTGTCTTTTTCTTTGCTCGCGGCGCTGTTCGCCGACGCGAGAGCCATCTCTTCGTAAGTCGATCCGGCCTCGCTGAAAAGCGTCGGCAAGATCGGCGTGACGCTGGTCTTGTTGTCCTTTTTCGCGGTGCCAGCGATAGCTTTTTTGCCTGCTAGTTCAGCGTTGTGTTGGTGCAGTTCGTCCCGAACGTCAAAGCCTGGGATGTTCCGTGGGGAGGGTCATCGTTTTGAACGCCCGCGCCGAAACAGTCGCAATACAACCGAGTCCGTCATTCGAGGTTCATCGCGCGGAGGATGGCTTCGTACCGGCCCCACGGGACGGGCTTGGTCGGGATCGGGGCCGACCGCTTGTCGAGGGCCAGGTCGAGGACGTACATGGTCTCGACCCACTTCGTCCGCTCCCCCGCCGCGCGGCGGCGGGCGATCTCCGCTTGCTCGGTCTTGAACCGCGCCGCCAGGGCCATCAGCGTCAGGACGCGGCTGCCGTCGGGGCCGTGCTCGACTTGCACCCCCCGACAGCTCGGCCAGTGCTCGAACAGGGCGAGGTCGTTCACCGCGATGAGCAGGATGGCGATCGGCTGGTGCTCGGCCAGGTCGGCCGGTTCGCAGCACGGGGCCATGACGTACAGGTCGTGCGCGAACGGGCCGTTCGCCACCCGGTCGCCGACGAAATTGGTCAGCGTTTCGAGCAGGAACGACCCCTCCACCCCGGCCATCGAGATGAGGGTGTCGCTGCTCGTGACGGCGAACGCCCGGCGGGTCAAGACGGCCGCGAGGTGGCCGTTCGGGACGACCCGCGCGAGTTCCGCCTGGCCGACCGCCCGGACCCGCAGCACGCCCGGTCCGCCCGCGGTGATTCCGTCGGCCGGTGGGGCCGGTTCGACGATGTGGTGGTGGATAACGACGGTGTCCCGGGCGTCGCCGCGGAGGATGCTCCGCCGCTGCCGGAACCGCCGCCAGCGGCCGACCGACCAGGTAATCAGACCCCCGGCGAGCAGGCCGAGGCCGACGCCCAGGCCCCGCCCGCCGAGTTCCGCGACGAACCAGTCGAACATTATTGACTCCCGCCGCGGGTCGCGGACTCGGCCAGACCCTTGGCGATGGTCATGAACTCGGACGGCATCATGATGATGGTCGTCGTGTTGTTCTCGGCCCCGACTTCGGCGATCATCTGCATCCGCCGCAGTTCGAGGGCCAGCGGGCTGCGGGTCATGATCTCGGACGCGGCGGACAGTTGCTCGGCCGCCTCGCGCTCGGCGGCCGCCTTGATGAGCCGCGCCCGCTTCTCCCGGACCGCCTCGGCTTCCCGGGCCATCGCCCGCTGCATCGCCTGCGGAATCTCCACGTCCTTCATCTCGACCATCTCGACCGTCACCCCCCACGGGTCGGTATCGACATCGACGATGGCCCGCAGTTGGTCGTTGATCTTGTCCCGGCCCTTCAAGACTTCGTCGAGGTCGTGCTGGCCGATGATACTCCGCAGGCTCGTCAACGCGACTTGGTACACGGCCTTCTCGAAGTCGGCCACTTCCAGGATCGCCTTGAACGGCTCGGTCACGCGGTACCACAGGACGGCGTTGATCTTGACCGTCACCGAGTCCTTGGTGATGGTCTCCTGCTGCTCGATGGCGACGGTCACGGTCCGGGTATCGACGGTCCGCGCCCACTCGACGAACGGGATCAAGTAGTACAGCCCCGGGCCGCGGATCGAGTGATAGCGGCCCAACCGAAACGCCACCGCCCGCTGGTACTCCTGGGCGATCCGAACCCCACTCAACCCGACGACCACGGCGACAACGCCGACGGCCGCGAGCACGATCATCACCTCGGTGGACACGGTGAACTCCTACAGCGAAGCCGAGGTGCGCCGGCGGGCGCGGTGCGGAATGCACCGGGCCGGACGCGGCGTTGGCTTCAGGGGGTGATTCGCTCGGTGCCCGGGGAATCTTGGATTTGAGAAGCTAACGGTCGCAAGCCTGTCGGCGCAGGCCGCGAACCCGACCACGCCACCGTACCGTCCGACGCGCCCGCCATCGACATCCACGAAACGGGTGTCGGCGGCGGGTGGTTGCGGTGTTACCCCACGAACACGCCGCCGACGAACCCGCCGACGGCGTCGAAGGCGTACAGTTCGGGCGGCGTCCCGGCCCCGATCGACTTGCCGGCGTAGGCGGTCACCCGCGACCCGGCCCCGACCCCGGCCCCGACGACCACGTCGGCCCGGTTGTCGCCGTCGAGGTTCTTGACCGCGACCCGCACCCCGCCGCGACTGTTCACGTCCCCGGCGAAGAAGTTGGCGAGCACGGTCTGCTGGCCGCCGAGCAGGCCCTTGCCGGAGTACGCCGTCACGCGCGGGCCGCCGCCCGGGCCGCCGCCGGCGATCAAATCGGCGAACCCGTCCCCGTCCAGGTCGCCGGCCGTCACGAACGCCCCGTTCCGCAGCCCGGCTTCAAAGACGAGGAAGTCGCCGAACGGCTTCCAGCCGTTCCACCGGCTAAACGTCTGGTTGTCGAGCGCGCCCTCGGCCGCGATCTTCGCCCCGTCGAACACGCCGACCCGCGGCCCGCCGCCGAACCCGGCCGCGATGACCAGGTCGCCCTTGCCGTCGCCGGTGATGTCGGCGATGGCCCCCCGGGCACCGCCGCGGAAGTTCACATCTTCGATCCCGAAGAAGTCCGCGAGTTGCGCGAACTTGTTGCCGCTGAACACCCGCGCCCGCGGCCCGCCGCCCTCGTCGGGCGTGATGACCAGGTCGGCCAGGCCGTCCCCGTTCAGGTCGCCGGCCGCGACGTACACGCCGCCGGTGAAGCCGGCCTCGAACGGGTCGATGGTGAACAGGACCGCCTGGGTCGTCCCGTCGAGGACGATCACGCGGGTGGCCCGGCCGGGGCCGGTGCCGACCACGAGGTCGGCGACCCCGTCCCCGTTGAAGTCGCCCGCCGCCGTGCGGACGCCGCCGGTGAAGTCGGCCCCGAACGGGGTGACGGCGAACCGCGCGGACTTGTCGGGGTTGAAGAGCGTCGCCGTGCCCGCCGTACCGGCGTCGGTGCCGACCGCGAACAGCGGCGCACCGACAAGGACCGGAGGCGGCACCGGCGTGCCGGTCGCGTTGACCGTCACGACGAACGTGTCGGTCGCGGTCAGGCCGCCGGCGTCCGTCACGGTGAGCGTGATCGTGGTCGCGCCGTTCTGCCCGGCGACCGGAGTGACGGTGACGGTCCGGTTCGCGCCGCTGCCGGCGACGACGACGTTCGCGGCCGGCACGAGCGTCGTGTTACTGGACGTGCCGGTCACGACGAGCGCCGCCGGGGCGGTCTCGGCGTCGCCCACGGTGAAGGCCAGCGGGCCGACCGCGACGCCGGTCGCCGTCGTCCGGTTGGTCACGTCGGAGATCGTCGGGGCGGTGTTCACGGGCGGCGGCGCGGCGACGATCAGCGCGTACGTTTTGCTGCCGGCGGCGAGCGCGGGGTTCGTCGCCGTCACGGTGAAGTTCGAGGTGCCGACGGCCGTCGGGGTCCCCGAGATCGTGCCGGAGTTGCTCAGGGCCAGCCCGGCGGGCAGCGCGCCCGCAGTCACCGCGAAGGTGAAGGGGCCGGCCGGCCCGGAAGCGGTGATGGTCTGGCTGTAGGGCGTGCCGACCTGCCCGGCCGCGATCCCGGCCGGGGCGACGGCCACCGGCACCGGGGCCGGTTGCACCTCGACCGCCCCGAGATCGACCGCCCCGCCGAACGCCCGGAAGAACCCCGGCCCCCGCTGGTCGGTGGCCAGCCCGGCGGCGGCGGTGTTGCTCCCCGCGTCGATCGCCGGGCTGCCGGGGTTCGGGGCCGCCGTTTGCGTGAACCCGCCGTTGCTCGCCAGCGCCCCGAGGGTCGGGTTCGCCAGCGTGAACGCGGGGACCGTGCCGC
Organism: Fimbriiglobus sp.; assembly: GCA_043745465.1. GTDB lineage: Bacteria > Planctomycetota > Planctomycetia > Gemmatales > Gemmataceae > Fimbriiglobus. The sequence continues at coordinate 607 of JAYTSV010000017.1, read as the reverse complement.
CGGTGTTCGCCACCGCGACGGAGACGATGTTCGGCCCCGCGGCGGCGACGGTCGCGGTGCCGTCCACCTGGTTGTTCGACAGGTCCGACCCGCCGACGGTGTTGGCGAAGACGTTGTTGGCGACGCTGGCCGTCGCCGCCTGGGTCGGGGTGACGGCCCCGACGTTCAGCGACAGGTTGTACACGGCCCCGCCGCCGGCCGCGTTCGCGCCCCCGCCGGTCCCGGCCGCGACGATGTTGGCGGCCGCGGTCACGTTGGTGAGGGTGATGTCGCCGTTAAGGTTGAAGAGTCCGCCGCCGAAACCGCCGCCGACTTGTCCCCCGGAGGTGTTGCCGCCCCGGGCGGTGTTCGCGGCGAGGGTCGAGTTGACCAGGACGACGGTTCCGCCCTGGTTGAAGACCGCCCCGCCCAACCCCGCACCGCCCCCGCCCCCGCCGGTGTTCTTGCCGCCGCCGAAGCCGCCGGTGCCGTTGCTCGCGCCCCCCCCACCGCCGCCGCCGAAGCCGCCGCCGCCGTTGGTCGCGCCGCCCCCACCGCCCCCGCCGAAGCCGCCGCCGCCGTTGATGCTGCCGCCGCCCCCGCCCCCGCCGAAGCCGCCGCCGCCGGC
>JAYTSV010000016.1:0-36045 GCA_043745465.1 Fimbriiglobus sp. | reverse complement strand
GACGCGCTGGCACTGCGGGCAGAAGTGCGTGCCCCGGCCTGCGACGCGGATCTTCGAGATCGGCCGGCCACAGCGCAGGCACGGCTCGTCGGCGCGGCCATACACCTTGAACTCGTCCTGCATCTCGCCCTCCGAGCCGTCGGGGGCGCGGTAGTCACGCAGGGTCGCGCCCTGCCGCGCGATGCCCAGGCGCAGGGCCGTGCGCACGGCGCGATGGAGCGAGCGCAGCTGCGCCGGCGCGAGGTCGGCCGCGGGCAGCAGAGGATGGATACGCGCCCGCCAGAGCGCCTCGTCGGCGTAGATGTTGCCGACCCCGGCGACGAGCGACTGGTCGAGCAGCAGCGCCTTGAGCGTCCGCGTCGTCCCGGTCACGGCGGCGTAAAACCCGTCGGGCGGGATGTCGAACGGCTCCGGGCCGAGCTTGGCGTCGAGACGGGCCGCCGCCGCCGCCTCGTCGGCCACGAGTTCGACGCTGCCGAAGCGGCGCACGTCGCGGAAGCGCAACTCGACGAGGCCGCTGAGCGCGAAGACGACGTGCAGGTGGTCGGGCCGCAGGGCCGGGATCGGCACGGCGGTGAACTGGCCGGTCATGCCCAGGTGGACGACGAGCCGCGCGCCGCCGGACAGGTCGATCAGAATCCACTTGCCGCGGCGGCGGATCGCCTCGATCCGCACCCCGGTGAGCCGCGCGGCCCAGGCCGCGTCCCACGGCCGGCGGAGCTTCCGGTCGCCGACCTCGACGCCCAGGATCGTGCGGCCGACGACGAGCGGACGCAAGTCCCGCACGACCGTCTCGACCTCCGGCAGTTCCGGCATCGCCCGCCCCCTGGAAGTCCGACCACCACGAGTATGGTATGCGCCGGGCGAGGGCCTGAACCCCCGGCTTCGCCGCAGGCGACTCACGCCCGCCCGACACGTCGGCGCGAGAGTATCCGCCGGCACGCGCGAGACAAGGTCCGGCGGTTGGCGGCGCGTGGCCCCACCCGTGACGCCGGCATTACCCGTCGAGGCACTCCAGCGGCAGTTCTTCCCCCTGGTCGGCGGCGTACTCGGCGGCGAGTTGGTCCTGGAGGGCGAGGAGGCCGCCGAGGCTCTTGAAGTGCAGTCGGCGGACGCGCGTGAGGACGCCGTCGAGGCGGCCTTTGAGCTTGCCGATCCACTCGCCGGAGATCGAATCGCCCGTCAATTCGGGCAACTTCGTGTCGCCCCGGTCCACGATCAGGTCGTGAACGGTCGCGCCCGGCGGGACGTTGGCCAGGGCCGGCGGCTTCAGGTCTTTGGCGTCGTCGAGGGTGTCGAGGATCGCCCCGCGGACTTCGCCGAGGGCTTCGCGGATCGCCTCGAAGTCGGCCTGGGCGAGTTGCTGCTTGCCGCCGAGGAAGCGGAACAGGCCGTCCAGGCGGTTGTCCTGGGCGAGCATCTGTTGGAGCAGCCCCTGCAAGGTGACGTGGAAGCGGTAGCGGACCAACAGCGCCGCGGCCCGGGACGGCCCGCCGGCCTTCGGGGCGGTCTCGTCGAGCCGGCGGGCGGCCGACCAGTGGGCCAGGAAGGCGGCGCGGTCCAGGGCGTGCGAGGCGGTCACGTTCTCGGTCAGTTCGCCGTCCACGAGTTCGATCAGGGCCGGCACTTCCTTGGCCCGGCGGGGCTTGTCGCGGAACGGGAAGGTCGAGCCTTTGAGGCTCAAATTACCCGATTCGATGCCGCGGAGCAGGCTCAACTCGGACTGCCGCTCGGCCCAAAACTCGACGCGACTTTCGAGGTCGGCCGGCGGCCAGGTGGCGAGCCACGCCGCGACCCGGTCGCGCGGCCACGGCGCGGGCGGCAGGTCCGTGAGGTCGCCGGGGTTGACGATGCGGTCGTCGTACCAGCCGTGGTACTTGGGGTCGTAGGTCGTCTCGGCGTGCTCGGCGTCGATGACCGCCTGGACCTCGGCCGCCGGGTGCGAGACGTACAGTTCCTTGCGGCCCAGGTCGCGGTGGTAGAACAGCCCGGTGACTTCGAGTTTCAGCCCCGCCGGGTCGCCGAAGAGGAGCCACGGCGACCGGTCGTCTCCCGGGCTGCGGACGTAGAACCGCTTGGCGTTGGCCTCCCGGGCGGCGTCCGACGGGTGCGACCGGTAGCGCTCCGGGGTGCCGTCCGCGTCGTCCTGGGTGAAGACCGTCACCTGCGCCGTCGGGTCGGCCGGGAGGTCGGGCGGCAGGCCGAGGCGGGCGTCCTTGCGGAGCCGGCGCAATCGGTCGGCCGAGCAGAGTTGGTGGGCGAACAGGTCGGCCGTGAAGACGCCCCGGTCGGCCGCCGCGTCCAGGGAAGTCGCCGCGTCGCCCAGGGACTCGGAGGCGAATTGCAGCCGGCTCAGGCAGTGGATGAGCGCGTCCGACCCGGTCACGCTGACGGCCACGTTGTCCGCGTTGAACTCCATCTGCCGGCTGAGCGACAGGTGCAGCAGGTTCAACCCCTTGTACAGTTGCGACAGGCCGGCCCGGACGACCCACAGGATGCCCTTGAGCGCCCACGCCGGCAGCGACAGGCGGATGTCGATGCGCGACCAGGTGTCGAGCGCGCGGTCGAACCCGTCCCGCTGGTAGACCACGTCCTGCACGACGCGGTTGGCGACGTACAGGTAACTGCCCAGGCCGACGCTGCGTTGGGCGAAGTGGCCGAATTCGTGGGCCAGGACCGCCTTGAACTCGGCCAGGGTGACGACGTTGACCAGGCCCAGCCCGATGAGCAGGTCCTTCTTCGGCGGCACGATCAGGTTGATCAGCGACGTGTCGTAGATGAGCGCGGCGTTCACCTGCGGGCTGACGTAGACGCGCCGCGGCGGCGGTGCCCCGGTGTCCTCGTAGACGCGGCGGATGAAGGCGAACAGTTCGGGGTGGTCGGCCGGTTTCAGCGGGATCGTGCTGCCCCGCTCGGCCTTCTGCCCCTTGAACAAGCCCTTCAACAGGAACACGGACAGTAGGCCGACGGCCACGGCCCCGCCGTACTTGACGAGGAAGTACAGGGCCGCGCCCTTGCCGCTGCCCCGGCCGGTGTCGAACTTGGGGTCGGGAATGAAGGCGATCCAGACGGCGAACAGGCCGGACAGGGCGACCAGGCCGACGTACACGACGAGGAAGACGAACAGCCCGGCGATCATGGCCGCGACCCGCCGGCGGTAGGCCGGGTGCGGGCGGGTCAACTCGGGCGGGACGCCGGCCGGCGTCGGCGGGTAGAGCGAGTCCGTCACGGGCGGTCCCCCGGTGGGCGAGCGAAGAATCGTCGCACGATAACCGGCGGCCGCCGAAAAAGCGAAACCCGTTTCGCCGCCAGACCCCCGAGACCCCGGGGTGAGCCGCGCGGGCAAGTCCCACTATGCTAACCGCCGGGCGCGTGCTACAACCTCTCGCGCACCGGGACACGTTGGGGCGAGGCGAGTACGGATGTGCGGCATCGCGGGGATGATCGACTTAACGAGCGCGAAGCGGAGTGCGCCGCGTGGGGTGCTCGCGCGCATGGCCCGCGCTATCGTCCACCGCGGGCCGGACGAGGACGGGTTCCTCGACGACCCCGGCGTCGGCCTGGCCAACCGGCGGCTGTCGATCGTCGGCCTGGCGGACGGCCAACAGCCGATTAGCAACGAGGACCGGACCGTCTGGACCGTCTTCAACGGCGAGTTCTTCGACTACCCGGAGCGGCGGAAATTGCTGGAGGCGAAGGGCCACCGCTTCCGCACGCACACCGACACGGAAATCATCCCGCACCTCTGGGAAGAGCACCGCGCCGGCTTCTGGGACCACCTGCGCGGCCAGTTCGCGCTGTGCGTCTGGGACACGACGACCAACGAGTTCGTCCTCGGCCGGGACCGCGCCGGCATCTGCCCGCTGTTCTACGCGACCGTGACGCTCGACGGCGGGCCGTGGCTGCTGTTCGCCAGCGAGGCGAAGGCGCTGTTCGCGTCCGGGCTGGTCCGGCCGAAGCCGGACGTGCAGGGTCTCAACCACATCTTCACGTTCTTCGGCATGCCGGGGCCGGTGACGGTTTTCGACGGGGTGACGCTGTTGCCGCCGGGGCAGTACCTGCACTTCACGCCGGGCCAGGGCAGCGTCGAGGCGATGCTGACGCGGAAAACGTACTGGGAAGTCAACTACCCCGACCGCGGCGACGAGGACTGGGGGCACGACGAGGCCAAGACCGTCCGCGGCTTCGAGGAGGTGCTGTACGCCGCCGTCCAGAAGCGCCTGCGGGCCGACGTGCCGGTCGTGTCGTACCTGTCCGGCGGGGTCGATTCGTCCCTGATCGTGGCGATGGCGTGCAAGGCGCTCGGCCGGCCGATCCCGACGTTCACGGTCAGCGTCCAGCAGAAGGGGCAGAACGAGGAGTCGGAGGCCCTGGCGACGGCGAAGCAACTCGGGTGCGCGCCGGTCGTGGTGCCGTGCGGCCACGAGCAACTTATCGGCGGCTACCCGGAACTCATCGCGGCCGCCGAGTTCCCCGTCATCGACACCGCGTGCCTGGGGATCATGCACCTGGCCCGGAGTGTGCGGGCCAACGGCTTCAAGGTCGCGCTCACCGGCGAGGGGGCGGACGAGTGGCTGGCCGGGTACCCGTGGTTCAAGGCGTACCGGGCCATCGCCTGGATGGACCGCATCCCCGGCTTCCCGCTCGGCTACTACGCCCGCAAGTTCGCCATGAAGCGGATCGCCGGCAACCCGATCTACCCGCTGCACCTCATCCAACACGTCCAGGAGACCGTCGGCGGGCAGAACGGCTGGGTGGACGCCTACGGTATGATGAGCTTGAACAAGCTGCGGTTCTTCCGGCCGGACGTGATGGGGGCGGTCCTCGAAAAGTCGCCCTACGACGACCTGGGCCTGACGCCGAAACTGCACCGCTGGCACCCCTTCAATCGGCAGATGTACCTGGGTGCCCGGATCATGCTGGCCGGGCACCTGCTGTCGTGCAAGGGGGACCGGGTGGCGATGCACCACTCGGTCGAGACGCGGTACCCGTTCCTCGACGAGGACGTGGTCGCGTACATGGCCAAGCTGCACCCGCGGTGGAAGCTCCGCGGCCTGTTCGGCGACAAGTTCGTCGAGCGCAAGGTCGCCCAGAACTGGCTGCCGAAGGAAGTCGCGTGGCGCAAGAAGCTCATGTTCCGCGCGCCGATGGACAGTTGGATTCAGAAGGCGGTGCCCGGCCAGAGCCACTGGGTGGACGAGGTGCTTTCGCCGGAAAGCCTGCGGAAGACGGAGTTCTTCGACCCGGCCGCCGTGAACACCGGCCGCGAACTGCTCGCCAAAATGGGCCGCCGGGCGCTCGGCCGCACCGGTCTTGAAATGGGCCTGACGGCCGTCGTCGCCACGCAGATTTGGCACCACCTGTACATGGGTTCGGGCCTGTGCAGTCTGCCGTCGATCGACTTCGGCCCCCCGCTCACCGCCGCCGTGCCGACGCTCCGCAGCGCCTGACCCCACCCGACACCCCACGCCCGATCCCCGACATGAGTTACGCCCTCCAAACCCTGATTCACGAGCGCAGCCGGTACGCGGCCGGCGTCGGAGCGGTGCTGTTCTCGGCCGTGTTGATCGCGCTGCAAGTCGGCCTGCTGCTGGGGCTGTTCGAGTTGACCTCGATCCCGATCGACCACAGCTCGGCCGACCTGTGGATCGGCGGGAACCACGTCGAGAGCGTCGATCTCGGCCGGCCGATCCCGATCAGCTTCGTCGGCCGGCTGAACAAGCCGGGCGTGCAAAGCCCCGAGTTGTACTACCTGAACTTCGGCAACTTCACCAAGCCGAGCGGCGGGTACTCGCTGTGTACGGTCGTCGGCACCGGCCTGACCGCCGACCACGCCGGGTGCCCGGACGTGCTGACCGCCGAACACCGCCAACTCCTGACCGAGAGCCTGACCATTTGCGTCGATCAGTCCGACCTCGGCAAGCTCGGCCTCGACCGGATCGGGGACCACGCCAAGGTGAACGGCAAGGACGTCCGCCTCGTCGGGGTCGTGACCGGGATCAAGAGCCTGGCCGCGCCGTGGCTGATCTGCTCGCAGACGACCGCCCGCGAACTGCTGACCGTCGTCAACCCGACGTACACCGACCACGTTACCTACCTGCTCGCCCGGTGCGACGACCCGAGCCGGGCCAAGGCGATTGCCAAGGAGTTGGCCGCCGAGTACCCCGAGATGTCCGTGTACACGGCCGACGAGTTCTCGACCAAGTCGCGCTTGTTCTGGCTGCTCCGCACCAAGGCCGGCGTCGCCCTCGGGTACGCCGCGTTGTTGGGCTTGATGGTCGGCGCGGTCATCACGGCGCAGACCCTGTACGCGGCGACGATGGCGAGCGCCAAGGAGTTCGCCACGCTGCTCGCCCTGGGCATCCCGCGGCGCAAGATTTACGGGATGGTCATGGCCCAATCGTTCTGGGTCGGCCTCGTCGGCGTGATCCTGGCGTACCCGATGGTCCACCTGCTTGGCTACCTCGCGGAACAGGCCGGCGGGCGGGTCGTCATCCGCTGGGAGGTCTTGCTCGGGGCGGCCGTGCTGACGATGGCGTCGTCGCTCCTGGCCGGGCTGGTGGCCCTGCGGTCGGTCAAGAACATCGAGCCGATGAGTCTCTTGAGGTGAGTATGCCGAGTTCGCCGTCGAACCCGAGTCTGCGCTCGGTCCGCCTCGAACGGACCTTCGGCGACGGCGCGACCCGGCGGGTGGCCCTCAGCCACGTCTCGTTCGACCTGTACCCCGGCCGGCTCGCACTCTTGATGGGGCCGTCGGGCAGCGGCAAATCGACCCTGCTGGCGATCCTCTCGGGCCTGCTCAACCCGGACGCCGGGCGGGTGCTCGCCTGGGAGGACGGGGCGTACGTCGATGTCTGGGCGCTGCCCCAGGCCGAGCGCGAGGCGTTCCGCCTGCGGCAAGTCGGCTTCATCTTCCAGGGGTACAACCTGTTCCCCGCCTTCACCGCCGCGCAGCAACTCGAAATCGTCCTGCGCTGGGGCCAGAACGCCAGTTCGTCCGACGCCCGCCGGCGGTCGCACGCGATGCTCGAAGGGCTGGGCCTCGGCGGCCAGATGGACAAGAAGCCGGCGCACCTGTCCGGCGGCGAGAAGCAGCGGGTGGCCATCGGCCGGGCCTTGGTGAAAGGCTCGAAGTTCATCTTCGCCGACGAGCCGACTTCGGCCCTCGACTGGGAGAACGGCAAGCTCGTGCTCGAACTCCTCCGCCGCGAGGCGCACGAGCACGGGGCGACGATCTTCGTCGTTTCGCACGACAGCCGGATGCTCCCGTACACCGACATCGCGTACCATTTAGAAGACGGCCACCTCAGCGAAATGTCCCGAAGCTCTCTGGGGGAACACCCATGACCATGCGTTGGAAAGCGGTGCCCTGGGCCGCCGGGGTGGTGCTCCTCGCGGCGACGCTGCTCGGGGCGCGACTCCTCGACCAGACGGACGCCTCGCCGAGAGCCGCCGGTGCCCCGGCCAAGCCCGCGCCGGCGGTCGGCGGCGGCGTCACCGTCCTGGGCAGCGTCGTGAGCGACCCGCCCGAATCCGCCGTCGGCCCGCCGGCGCTCGCTGCACTGCTGACCGTCGAGAAACTGCTCGTGGCCGAGGGGCAGGCCGTCGCCGTCGGCGACCCGCTGGTCAAGTTCGACGACGCGCAGGTCCGCGAGAAGTTGCCGCAGGCCCGGGCCGGACTCGCGGCGGCGCGCGAAGACCTCGTCAAAGCCGAGGCCCAGAAGGCGAGCTTCCCGCTGCAACTCCAGGGGCAAGAGTTGAAAATCCGCACCCTCCGTGCGAACCTCAAGGAGGGCGAGGAAGAGTACCGCATCGGCCGCGAACAGTTCGAGCGCGTCCTCGACCTGCGCCTCCCCGGGACCGGCCAAATCCGCACCCCGGCCGAGAAGGTCGCCGACCGCAATGAGAACCTCGACCTGCGCAAGGCCAACGAGGCGATGAACACCCTGCGGGCCAAGATCGACGGCGAGGAGTTGACGCTGCAAGGGCTGAAGCTCACGCCCATCGACGCCGACGTGCGGGCCGCGACCGCCAAGATCGCCCAGTTCACGGCGACCGTCGCCGAGGCGCAAAACGCCCTCGACGCCTGCACGTTGAAGGCCCGCGTCGCCGGGGTCGTCGAGCGGATTTACGCCACCCCGGGGCAGACCTTCGGCCCGGCGTCGCGCGCCCCGGTCCTGTGGATCGTGCCGGCCGGCAAGCGGGTCGTGCGGGCCGAGGTCGAGTCCGAGTTCGCCCCGCGCGTTGCGGACAAGGAGGGCACGAAGGTGAGCATCACCGACAGCAGCAACTTCGCCGTCACCTACGAGGGCACCGTCCGCCGGGTCGGCACGGCCTTCCTGGCCAAGCGGTCGCAACAGGACGCCCTCGCCCTGGCCCCGACGTACGTGCTGGAGTGCGTCATCGACGTGACCGACCCGGCCCCGCCCGGCAAGCCGCCGTTGCGCGTCGGCCAGCCCGTCCGCGTCAGCTTCCCGTGACCCGGGACCGCGTCGCGGCCTCCTACGCCCACTGTGGCCGCGTGACCCGCCGGGCCAGGTCGTCGTTCCCGCTGGCCTTCCGCCTGCTGCCGCGGCCGAAGCGCGACGGCATGACGGCCCTGTACGCCTTCCTGCGGCTGACCGACGACCTGGCCGACGAGCCGGGCGACCCCGCCGCCAAAGCCCACGCCCTCGACCGCTGGCGGGCGCAACTCGACGACGCCGCGCGCGGGGTGTTCGCCCACCGCGTCCATGCCGCCCTGCACGACACCGTCACGCGGTACGCCGTGCCGACGTGCCACCTGCACGCGGTCATCGACGGCGTGGCGATGGACCTCGACCCCCGGCCGTTCGCCACCTTCGCCGACCTGTACCCGTACTGCTACCGCGTCGCCTCGGCGGTCGGGTTGGCGTGCGTGCCGATCTGGGGCGTGCGGGCGGGTGCCGACCCGGCCCGCGTCGCGGCCGCGTCCGAAGCGGCCGGCATCGCCTTCCAGTTGACGAACATCCTGCGCGACTTCGGCGCAGACCTGACGAACGGCCGCGTCTACCTGCCGGCCGAGGACTTCGACCGCTTCCGGCTCACCCCGACGGCGTGCCGCGAGCCGGCCCGCCGCGACGAGTTCCTGGCGTTGATGGCCTTCGAAGCGACCCGCGCGCGCGAGTTTTACGCCGCCAGCGCGCCGCTCGCCGGCCTGCTCACGCCCGAGGGTCGGCGCATCTTCACCGGCCTCTCGAACCTGTACCGCACGTTGCTCGACCGCGTCGAACGCCGGGCCGGCGACGTGCTCACTCAGCGCGTCCGCCTGCCGCGCACGACCAAGGCCGCCGTCCTGGTCCGCGCCTGGTGGGACCGCGGCGCGTGAAATTCCCCCGGCCGGCCGAGACGCGGTCTGCGGGCTACAATGTACTCGCCCCCTTCCCCGCGAACGAGTGCGACCGATGCCGCCTGTCGAATTCTTGGCCGACAACCACGACGCCGGCGAGACCGTCGCCGGGATGCTGCGGAAGCGGTATCACCTCTCGTGGAAGCAGGCCAAGAGCCTGGTCTCGGGCGGGCACATCCGCGTCGCCGGGATGGGCTGCACGGACATCGCCCTGCGCATCAAGCGGGGCAACCGCGTTTGGATTCGGGACGGCGTCATCGAGCGCAAGCCCGGCATCGTGATGCCCAAGCCGCCGGCCAAGCCGGGCGAAGTCAAGCCGCCCGACCCGAAGGCGAAGCGCGGGTCCGACCGGACCCTCGAACGCCCCCAGCCGAAAGCCCCGCGTAAGGAGGCGCACACGCCGACGATCCCATCCGGCCTCGAACTCGTGTACTCGGACGAAGCCGTCGTCGTCGTCAACAAGCCGGCCGGGATCACGACGATGCGGCACGCCGAGGAGGCGGCCGAGTTCGGCGCGGGCAAGGGCGGGTTCCTGCCGAAGACCGTCGCCGACTACTTACCGATCCTGCTGGGCAACCCCCGCGCCCGCCTCGTGGCCGTCCACCGCATCGACCAGGGCACGTCCGGCCTCGTCGTGTTCGCCCGCACTGCCGCCGCGGCGAAAGGGCTGACCGAGCAGTTCCGCAAGCACACCGTGGAGCGCCGCTACCTGGCGCTCGTCCGCGGCGGCGTACCGAAGGCCGGGCGCATCGAGAGCACGCTGATCCCCGACCGCGGCGACGGCCGGCGGGGCAGCGGCAGCGCCGACCACGCCGACGCCCGCCGGGCCGTGACGAACGTGAAAATCGCCGAGACCCTGGGCCAGTACGCCGCCGTCGAGTGCCGCCTGGAGACCGGCCGGACGCACCAGGTCCGCATCCACCTCGGCGAGGCCGGCCACCCGTTGTGCGGCGAAAAGTTGTACGACCGCCCACTGCACGGCAAGCCCCTGCCCGACGGCAGCGACGCCCTCCGGCCGATGCTGCACGCCGTCCGGCTGGGCTTCAAGCACCCCCTCACGGGCGAAACGATGGCCTGGGACGAAGCCCCCCCCGCCGACTTCGCCACCCTGTGGCGCGACCTCCGCGAGCGGGCGAAAGCCGGGGCATAAAATCGAGAATCGGCGGGTCGATGTGCCCCACCTCGGACCCCCGAACCGACGACGCGACCGGGGAACGAAATGGCAGAAGAGCCGATCCTGAAGATTGCCGTCCATGAAGGGGGTGGACCGGATCCGGGTTACCTGTTCGGGGTTTCGTATTTCAGCGAAGCGAGGAGGGAAGCCGCCGCGTGTCTGAACGACGCCCAATACGCGCACATCGCCAGGCAGTTCCGGGAACTCGCCGCCGAAGCCGACCCGGGCCACCCGTTGACCGTCGATGTCAAGTCGATTGAGGACTATCACGAACTGCGCGACAAAGGTGGGGTCCTCGGCAAGATCAACTTCCGGGCGTACTTCTTCATCGACAAAGTGGCCCGCTCGATCGTCGTCCTCGGTTCCGACAAGAAAGAAGAAGACGGCCAGACGAGTCAAGCGATCAAAATCCGCATGCGGGTCCGGCTCCGTCGGTATCGGGAGACCGTCGTCCCGAAGCGGCAATCGAACACCGACACTGACGCAAATCGGGGAGGCTAGCACCATCGTGACACGACTCGCAGCGGTTCCGCCGCGGAACGACATCCAGGGGTTGTCGAATCCCGCCAAGACGATTGCCCTGGCCTTATCGGTGGTCCAGGAGCACGTTCGCGCCCTGTCGAAGGCGGACCTCCAGGATTTTCTCAGCCTCTACGCCCTGGTGCCCGAAGCCGGGATGGCGGCGGAACTGGACGAGATTCTGGAGACGATGGCCGAGATTCTCGCGCAAAGTCCGGCCACGATTGTGCCGGAGCCTGCCGCCGAAGACCCGGCCCCGGAAAGCCTGACCAAATGGATGGAGTACGCGGGCGAGCGGCTCCGCGAGGTCCGGGAGAAGGTCGGCCTGACTCGGGACGAACTCGCCGCGAAGTCCGGGCTGCCGGCGACGCACATCGCCCGCCTGGAGAACGCCACCCACAGCGCGACCCGGTTCACCCTGGAGAAGATCGCGGCGGCCCTCGGCGTTCCGGTGGCGGAGATCGACCCGACCTGATCGAAGACTGCCGTTGAGGCCGCCCGCCCGCCGCCACTTGAGCCGAGACGAGTTGCCTCAATGCGCCCCGGACCCGACCCACTTCACACCGACCCCACGCGGCCGGCCGTCAAGAAACGGCGGCGGGGGGCGAAGCCGTCGGTCGGCCGGGCCGCCGGCGAGTTGCTCGTCGTGCTGGCCGGCCTCGTCGGCATCGTCGCGTTCGTGCCCCTGACCAGCCGGTGGTTCGTCCCCGCTACGGCCGCGGCGGGGGCGGTCGCCGCCGGGTACGCTCTGTACGGCGTCGCCCGCCGCCCGGGGGCCGCGAAGTGGTGGGGGTTCGTCTGGGCCGGCACGGACGACGAGGGGTTGGCCCTCGGCCTGTACCGCTCCGGGGTGCTGTTCGCCGTCGCGCTGGTGCCGATCGTCGCGGTCAAGGCCTTGGTCCGCACGCCGGCGGTGCCGCACCCGCTGCCGTACTTCGCCTGGTGCTTCGCCCAGGACTTCTTGTTCTTCTCGCTGGTACTCAAGAATCTCGGCCGGCTGACCGCCGGGTCGATCGCCTGGCACCGGCACTTCGCGGTCTGGGGCACGGCCGCGCTCTTCGGGATGTCGCACTTCCCGCTGACCGGGTTCATGGCCGTGACGGCGGTCGTCGCCGTCTTCTGGGGGTACATTTTCCTCCAGTGCCGGCTGCTCTGGCCGGTCACCCTGTCGCACTTCGCCCTCGGGCTGATGGTCATGCTCTGACCGCCGCCGCCCCGCGTCTCCGCCGACTCACCGGGCGGCCTGCGGCCCCGGGTTCGGGGTGCGGGGGAAATCTTCTGCCCGTCCCGCCGCCGTTCGTGATACCCTGACCCCTTGGGAATCGGTTCGGGGGGGCGGCATGCGCATCGTGGACGGCATCTTGAAGCTCCTCGGCCGGCTGCGCCTGTGGCAGCAGTTCGTCATTCTGGGGCTGTTCATCATCGTCGTGCCGATCACCTCGACGAGCCTCCGCTTCCTGAACGAAGGCCGGGACATCCTCACGGCCCACGAGATCATCGACCTGTCGGACGAGAGCAACCTGCGGGCGAACGAGATCCGCGAGGAGTTCGACTACCTGGTCCGGGACGTGGCCCGGGAGGCGCGGGCACTGAACGGCAAGCCGCTCGACCGGTTCGACGAGGACGCCGAGAAGGCGTTGCAGCGGTTCACCCAGCAGCGGCCGCTCGAAATGCCCGACCCCGGCCAGCCGCCCGCGACCGCCGCGCAAGTCCGCCGCCGGTTTTACGCGGACACGCTGGTCGAATCGCACGCGGTGGCCATCGCGCGGGGCGAGGCCGGCGGGCCGGTGACCGGGGTGACGGCCGTGCGGACGGTCGATTTGAAGGGCCGCACCCTGCCCGCCGACGCCCCGGCCGACCCCGTCGCCTGGCGGGCCATCCGGGACGTGTGCGAGCGGATGTGCCGGGAGTACCCGCGGTCGCCGTCCTACGTGTCCGGGTTCCAGCTCGCACCGGGGTCGAGCGAGCGCGGGGCGCAGTGCCTCGTCGCCGTCGCCTGGCCGGCGCGGTGGGCCGACTCGCACGTGACGCACGCCCTGGTCGCCGTCATCAATTTCACGCGGGTGGTCGAGAACCGCCGGGGCATCTCGCCGCGGCACCAGTACCTGCTCGCCCAACCGGACGGCACCCTGCTCGTCCACCCCGACCCGAAGTTGCCCGGTAATGGGGTCAAAGTGTTCGACGTGATCGACTGGAAGTTCCCCGACCGGTACGCCTGGGTCCGGCCCGGCGAGAGCGCGGCCGAGCGCGAGGCGCGGCTGGCCAAAATGGTCCAGGAGGGCGGCACCCGGCTCGACGGCGTCGCCGTGCCGCGGCTGGCCGGGTACTACCGGAAGGGCTTTTTCGACCGCCCGTTGGCCGACGCCCTGGGGGACAACGCCGTCGCCGAGCTGCAAACGATCAACCGGATGCTCGCGCTCGAAGCCCTCGGCGACCCGAGCCTGCGGTACGGCGAGTTCTTGGCGTCCGCCCGGTACTGCGAACTGTCCCACCCGGACCGCGCGCGGCTGGTGCAAATCTGCGCGCGAATCGAGGCGTGGTGGGCCGACTCGAAGCACCCCGACCGGCCGCGCATCGACTGGATCGCGCCCCTGTACTGCGAGAACTACCAGGGCCAACTGACGTACCTGCGGATGGACGCGAACGACGAGGACGAGCCGCCGCGGCTGCTCGTCGCGGCGGCACTGGAGGAGTTGCACGAGGACATCGACACGCAGTTCTCGCGCATCGTCAAGCAGTGGGTGATCCCCACCGTGTTGATCGCCGTGTTCCTGGCCGTGGGGTTGATCTTCACCATCACGCGCAGCCTGCGGACGCTCGCCGACACGGCCGACACGCTGCGCGACCCGGACGCCCCGCCGACGCTCGAAGCCGGCGGCAGCCGCGAGGTGACGCAACTCGCGGCGTCGTTTCAGGGCCTGGCCCGCCGGCTCCAGGACAACGCGGCCCGGATGCAGTCGATCTTGCGGACGGCCGGCGAGGGCATCCTGATCGCCGGGCCGGACGGCCGGGTCGAGGAGGCGAACCGGTCGGCCGCGCTGATGTTCGGCCACGCCGCGCCCGAAGACCTCGTCGGCAAGCCGCTCGCCGCACTCCTCGTCGAGCAGCCGGCCGGGCTGTCGCCGCTGGGGCTGATCCCGCTGGCCGTCGGTGCCCCCGGGGGCGGGCCGAGCGTGATGCGCATCACGGACGCGGTGCGGGCGCGGCGGGCCGACGGGTCGGCCTTCTGGGTCGAGTACACCCTGCGGCCGGTGCCGCTGCGCGACCGCACCGTCTTCGCCGGCGTCTTCCGGGACGTGACGCAGAAGAAGGCGGCGGAGGAAGAGATCACGCGGATGAACGAGGACTTGGAGAGCCGCGTCCGGGTCCGCACGGCCGAACTCGCCGAGGCGAACACGAAGCTCGAAGTCGCCTTCCGCCAGGCCGAAGCGGCGAGCCGGGCCAAGGACGCCTTCGTCGCCAACATGAGCCACGAACTCCGCCAGCCGCTGCACATCATCATCGGGTTCACCGAGGCGATGAAGGACGAGGCGGGCGACACCGGCAGTGACGCGCGGGACTCGCTGATCCCCGACTTGAACAAAATCCTGAGCGCGGCCAAGCACCTGCTCGACCTCATCAACGACATCCTCGACCTGGCCAAGATCGCGGCCGGGCGGATGGAACTCAACGTCGCCCCGTTCGACCTGCCGGGCATGGTCGCGGACGTGCAGTCGCTCGTCGGCCCGTTGGCCGAGAAGAACCGCAACCGGTTCGTCGTGGACGCCCCGGCCGCCCTCGGCACGATGGCCTCGGACGAGCGCCGCGTCCGCCAGGTGCTCATCAACCTGCTCAGCAACGCCTTCAAGTTCACCGCGGACGGCACGGTCACCCTCCAGGTCCGCCGGATCACCTCGGCCGGCCGGGAGATCGTCGAGTTCAGCGTCGCCGACACGGGCAAGGGGATGAACCCCGACCAGGTCGCCCGCCTTTTCCAACGCTTCTACCAGGCCGACGCCAGCACGACGCGCGAGCAGGGCGGCACCGGGCTGGGCCTGGCCATCACACAGAGTTTCAACGAACTCCTGGGCGGCGAGCCGATCCTCGTGTCGAGCGTCCAGGGGTCGGGGTCGCACTTCGTCGTCCGGCTCCCGGCGGTCGCGGAGCCGCCCGGCGAGCGCAAACTGCCGACCCGGGTCACGCCGCCGGAACTGACCGCGACGACGCTACTCCCGGCCGTGGCCAACGGGACGCCCGGCGCGACGATTCTGGTCATCGACGACGACCCGATGGTGCCCGAGTTGATGGCCCGCTTCCTGGGCAAGGACGGCTTCCACGTTCTGGGGTGCGCCGACGGCGAGGAGGGCTTCCGGCTGGCCCGCGAGCGCCGCCCGGCCGCGATCACCCTGGACGTGATGATGCCCGGGACCGACGGCTGGGGTGTGCTGGCGAAGCTCAAGGCCGACCCCGCGACGTGCGACATCCCCGTCGTCATGCTGACCATCGTGGACGACCGCGGCCGCGGCTTCGCCCTGGGGGCCGCCGACTACCTCACGAAGCCGATCGACTGGCCGCGGCTCAACGCGCTGCTCAAGCGCTACCAGGGGGCCGGGCACGACGCGCCGATCCTGGTCATCGACGACGACCCCGAGTGCCGCGAGATGGTCCGCCGGTTTCTGGAGCGCGACGGCCGGCAGGTCGTCGAAGCCCCCGACGGCGAGGCCGGCCTGCGCATGATCGCCGTCCGGTACCCGTCGCTGATTCTGCTCGACCTGATGATGCCGGTCCTCGACGGGTTCGGCTTCCTGGCGGAGTTGCCGAAGCGGTTCCCCGGGGCGCGGGTGCCGGTCGTCGTGCTGACGGCCAAAGACTTGACGCCGGACGACCACGCGCGGCTGAACGGCCGGGTCGCGCGGATTCTGGAGAAGGGCGATTTGACGCAGTTCGAGCCGATCGCCGAACTCGTCCGCACACTGACACCGCACGCACCGACCGGGACGGGGGGTTAACGTGGCGACGATTCTGATCGTGGACGACGAGCCGGAGAACATCGAACTGCTCAACCGCCGGTTGTCGCGGCGGGGGTTCACGGTCCTCGGCGCGACCTCGGCCGAGGAGGGGTTGTGCGTGGCGCTGGCCGAGCAGCCGCACCTCATCCTCATGGACATAAAAATGCCCAACCTGGACGGGTTCGACGCGATGCGAATGCTGCAAGCCGACCCCGGGACGGCCGGTATTCCCGTCATCGCCCTGACGGCCCACGCGATGCAAGAAGACCGCGACCGGGCGCTCACCGCCGGGGCCAAGGACTACGAGACGAAACCGGTGGACCTGGACCGCCTCCTGGCGAAGATTCGCCACCTGACCGGGGCCGACTGACGTGGACGAATCGCCCCCCAACTCGTCCCCGCCCGCGTCCCCCCTGGAAGCCCTGACCGGCCGCGCCCGGTCGGCGTACCTGCGCCAGGAGTTGACGGCCCCGGCGGCCGCGCTGGAAGAGTACGCCCGCGCCCTGCTGGCCGCCGCGGCGACGACGACGGACGCCGAGACGGTCCGCGAGGCCGAGCGGATCGCCGAGCGGGCGCAGCACTTTTCGCACCAGGTCGAGAAGATCACCGCCCCGGACGCGGGCCTGCCCGAGCAGGGCGACCGGCACTTCTGGCGGGCCGTGCGGCACGACCTGCGCGGCGTCGCGTCGTTCATCATCATGGCGTGCGAGGAGGTCCGCGAGGCCGCCCCGGCCGCCGTCCACGCCCAGATCGCCGACGACCTGTCCCGCACCCTCTCGACCGCCCGCCGGGTCATCGACCTGATCGAGCAGGTCATCAACTTCGGCCGCAACCTGGGGGCCGGGCCGACGGTCCCCGAGGCGGTCCGGTTGATGCTGGCGCAACTGCCGCACGCCGTCGCCCGCCGGGGGGCCGACGCGAACGCCCCGACCGGCCGGGTGCTGGTCGTGGACGACAACGAGTTCGGCCGCGACCTGGTCGCGCGGATGCTCGTGAACCAGGGGCACGCCGTCGAGATCGTAGCCGGCGGCCTCGAAGCCTTCGACCGCCTCGACGACCCCGACCGCGAGCCGATCGACCTCGTGTTACTGGACGTGATGATGCCCGGGCTGTCCGGCCCGGACGTGCTCGTCCGGCTCAAGACCGAGCCGCGGACCCGCGACCTGCCGGTGATTATGGTCAGCGCCTTGGGCGAGGACGACACCGTGCTGGCCTGCATCGCGGCCGGCGCGGAGGACTACCTGACGCGGCCGGTGCGGCCCGAACTGTTGCGCGCCCGCATCACGGCGTGCCTCGAAAAGAAGCGGTTGCGGGACCGCGCGGGCGAGTACCAGGCGCGCATCAACGGCCTCGTCCGCGCCATCTTCCCGCCGTCTGCCGTGGACGAGTGGGAGCGGACCGGGACCATCGCCCCGCGGCACCACGAGATGGTCGGCGTGCTCTTCCTGGACGTGGTCGGGTTCACCAAGTTCGCCGAGCAGTACCGCGACGACCCGGCCCCGGTGATCCGCCTGTTGCAGACCCTCGTCGAGCAGTTTGAAGTGACGGCGGCGCGGCACGGGGTGCAGAAGATCAAGACCATCGGCGACGCCTTCATGGGGGTCGCCGGCCTCACCGGCGGGACGGACAACCCCGCGCTGGCCCTGCTCACGTGCGGGCTGAACTTCGTCGAGGACGCGAAGGCCCACCCGGCCGGCTGGCAGGTCCGCGTCGGCATCCACGTCGGCCCGGTCGTGACCGGCGTACTCGGCCGCGTGCAGTTCAGTTACGACGTGTGGGGCCACACGGTCAACGCCGCCAGCCGGGTCGAGAGCCACGGTCTGCCGGGCCGCGTCAGCCTGAGTAGCGAAGCCTGGGCGATGCTCGGCGGCACCGCCGTCGGCGAGCCCCGCGAGGTCGCCGCGCGCGGCCTGGGCCTGGTCACCGTGTGGGACTTCGTCCGCTGGACGGCACCGGTCCCTAAACTGGACTGCTGACCCCACCTCCCCTTTTCCGGCGGAAGCGTTTGTTGCACCGCGTGCGCCTTTTCCTGGGGCTGATCCGCTTCAGCCACACCGTGTTCGCCCTGCCGTTCGCGCTGGCGGCGGCCCTGCTCGCCTGGCAGCGCGAGCCGTTCCGGTGGCTCGACCTCGCCGGCATTTTGGCGTGCATGGTGACTGCGCGCTCGGCGGCGATGGCGTTCAACCGCCTGGCCGACCGCGACCACGACGGCCGCAACCCGCGGACCGCCGGCCGGCACCTGCCCGCCGGCACGCTCAGCGTCGCCGCCGTGACGCTGTTCACGCTGGGCGCGTGTGCCGCCTTCCTGGCCGCGACCGGACTGTTCCTGCTGCGCGAGCCGCCGAACCCGTGGCCGGCGTACCTGGCGCTGCCGGTGCTGGGCGTCGTGCTGGCGTACTCGCTGACCAAGCGGTTCACGAGCCTGGCGCACTTCTGGCTCGGAGTGGCCCTGGCGCTCGCCCCGGTCGCCGCCTGGATCGCGGTCCGCGGCATCGTCTCGTGGGCGGACATGACCCCGCCGCTGGTCCTCGGCACGGCGGTGCTATTTTGGGTGAGCGGTTTCGACCTGCTGTACGCCTGCCAGGACGCCGACTTCGACCGCGCCGCGGGTCTGCACAGCCTGCCGGCGCGACTCGGCGTCCGCGGGGCACTGCGGCTCGCGGCGGCGTGCCACGCCGTGACCTTCGCCGCGCTCGTCGCCTTCGGCCTGGCCACGCCGGAGTTGGGCACGGTCTACGCCGTCGGGCTGATCCCCATCGGCGCACTGCTCGCCTACCAGCACGCGATCGTCTCGCCAACCGACTTGCGCCGCGTCAACGACGCCTTCTTCCGCGTCAACGCCGTCATCAGCTTCGGGCTACTAGCGCTGGTCGCGCTACAGTTGGTGGCAGGAGTCTGACTAAGCAGGAGTCGAAGAATGAAGCGGCTCCCCATCGATGCCACCGACGCCTCCATTCTCGATGTCGCATTCGAGTGGCTCGATCTGGTCGTCCGCGATCAATACCAGGAAGCGTTCGACCTGACCTGGCACGTACCAGGCGATACCTGGACCCCAGAATTGATGTGCCAAGTAATCTCGAACTACGGCTCACTGCACCCGCATTGGAGCGGGCGGCGGTTCCGGCCCACTCACCCCGCCGAGACACGGGGGGAGCGGGCACCGGCCCACGATGTCACTCGATACGATTCAACAGGCCACCCGTGCTCACAGCCGAGTGTCGTAGGAGAGGTCTGGTTCGACATGCCCCTCAACGGCGAGTGGAGTGATCTCACCGCCACCTTCGACTTGGCCGAGTTGGCCGAAGAGTTGGTGCTGGTACTCAACAGTATCCACGTCCACTAAGCGGAGCGCCAGTAGATCGCTGTAACTTCACCGCGCGACTTTGACCAGCGCGTACCGGTAGACGCTGCCGCCGCGCAAGTAGCCGCGGCGAATCTCCTCGACGACGACGCCCCGTTCGACGCCTTCGACGACCTCGACCGCTTCCATCAACTCGGGGTCGAACGGCAAGCCTTCGCACGGGATCGCCTCCAGGTCGAACTGCGGCAGCACCGCCTCAACCCGCCGCAGGCTCATCGCGTAGCCGTCGGCCAGGCCGTCCGCGAGCGGGGTGAGCTTCGACAGGGCGACGGTGCGGGCCGCGTCCCGGACGGTGACGGCGTTTGCCCAGCCGGCCCAGGTGCCTGTCTTGACCCCAAACAGTCGCCAAAGAACGCCCGGTCGGTACGGCATCGGCGGGAGTTCGTCGGCGGCGAAGTCGTCGAGGAGTTCGCCCACGGTCGTCTGCCCGCGTTCGACCTGCTTCATCGCCAACGCGAGCGAGTCGGCGATGTCGATGACCGCCTTCAGTAGTGCCGGCGTGCGGTCCTCGGGCTTCGGCGCGGGCTGCAACGCCTTCAGCGTTTCAGCGTTCTGCTCGACGGCGGCGCGCGTCGTCTTCGTCAGCAGGTTGACCTCGTGCCGCAGGGCGGTGAAGTGGCCGACGACGGCGGTCAGGTCGATGACTTCACCGGCGGGGTGCGGCTCCGCGACCGAGGCGGTCGAGAGCCAGGCGCGGAAGTCGGCCAGCACGGCGTCGATGGCGGCCGGCGTCAGCGCTTCGCGGGCGGGAGGGTCGGCGGGGCCGTACTCAGCAAGGTGTCCAGCGGGAAGCGGCGGCGGGTCGTCCGACATGTAGCGTCCTCGGCGATCGTTTCGACGGTCTCGTCGTCGGCCTGTTTACTCAGGAAGTGCTCGGCCCGCAGGCCGACCGTCTGCACGGCTTCGTACGCCTTGCGGATCGCGGCGAACTTCGCCGGGGCGGTCTCGGGCGAGAACTCGCGGGTCAATTCGAGGTAGCGCCGCCGCAGGGCCGCGTCGTCGGCGTCGGCGGGCACGCCCAGGATTTCGTACGGGCTGGGCATGGCTAAAAGTCCCCGAAGTCGTCGAGTCCGTTGGTGCCGTCGATGGCCTGGAGGCGTTCGGCCACTTGCCGCTGGACCTCGGGGGTCTTGTTCCGGGCCAGCCGCTCGGCCTTGCGCGCGTAGGCGTCGAGCTTGCGGTACGCCGGCGGGCGGTGGGCGGCCATCGCCTGGCCCCAGACCGCCTCGGCGGCGTAAAGCGGGAAGAACGGGTCGGTCACGAACCGCTTCGACAGGGCGTCCGCGAACTTCTCCAACTCCTTGACGAACCGCCCGGCCTTGAGGTGCGCGCACGCGACGGCGAACTCGGCGGCCGGCGAGTCGGCGTCGGCCTGGACCGTCTTCAAGAGCAGGTCGTGAATCTTCTTCAGGTGCGTCGGCTGGCCGCGGTACGCCTGCCCGGAGAGCAGGTACAACGACGCGGTCCGCAGCATCCCGACGGCCGCCGCGACGCCGGTGCCGGGCGGTAGCGGGGCCGTGAAAATCGCGGCCAGGCGGGCGTCGAACGGCTTCTTGAGCGCCGGCTTGAGCTTGGCCAGCGCGGCGTCGGCGGCGAACATCAGCGCGACGCTGAACGCCTCCTTGGGGTCGGCGGACGCGGCCTCCTCGTGGGCTTTCGCCGCCGCCGCGTCGTTGGCCTTGAGGGCGAGGACGGCGCGGGCGACCTGGTCCGCCGCCTTCGGGCCACCGAACTCACGGGCCGCGTCGAGCCGGGCCAGCGCCTCCGTCGGCTTCGCGGCGGCGAGCGCCTGGCGGACGACGCCGAAGTACGCCAGCCCCATCTTCGCGCGAATCTCCGCGTCCAGCGGGTTGAGCGCGTGCGCCTGCCGGAGGCGGACCAGCGCGGCGGCCGGGTCGCGCGCCATCAGCGCGAGCAGGACCGCCTTGTTGAGCACGGCCACTGAGTGCGGGGCGTGCGTTAAGAACTCGTTGGCGGCGGCGGTCGCCTGGGCGATCTCGTCGCGGTCCTGGTGGTAGTCGATCAGGTCGGTGGCCACCAGCTCGTTGGCCGGGTCCAGGGCGAGCGCCCGCTTCCAGAACACCGTCGGACTTTCCACCGGGGCGGGTCGCACGGCGGCGTGAATTTTCGGACCTTTGCCGCCGAACATCTGCGCGAAGATGTCGTCGAACGCGGGGCCGCCGAAGCCGGCCAGGTCCTTGGTCGCCAGCAGTTCGGTGATGCGGCCGACCTGGCGGAGGACCAAGACGCGGACCTGCTTGGCCGTGGCCGGGGCGACGCCGGCGGGGCTGCCGGCGAGCCACTTCTCGTACTTGAGCCAGTACGTCACCGCCTCGGCCGGGCTGCCGCGCTCGTAGTTCATCGCGTTCAGGCGGTGGAAGTCCGGGTCGTCCGGCGGCTTGCCCAGGATGCGCACGTACTTCGGCACGTCGGTCGGCTCGCCGAACCGCTGCACGGCCCAGTACACGACCTTGGCCAGCCGCGGGATCAGGTCGGGCCGGTTCGTCCGCAGGAGGGGCACCAACCGCTCGACGGCCGCGAACGCCTTGGTCATCGGCTGGTCGCGGCCGAGGGTCTGCTGCAACTCCGCGAACCGCTGCGCGACGGGGTCGCCTTCGAGCTTGAGTGCGTTGGTCCGGGCGGTACTCGCGGCGGTCGGCCCGAGGGTCGCGCCGAAGGCCGGGTCGAGCCTGAGCCGGAACGGCAGGGCCAGCCGCGCCGGCAGGCGGGCCGCGTCGAGCCGGGTCCAGTTGTCCAAGGCCCGCGCGTCGTCGGACGTGCTGTACGCGATCAGCCCGCGGAGGAGCAACTTCCAGTCGAGCAGCGGGGACTTCACCCCGACGGCGTTGAGGGCTTCGCGGGCGGAGTCGTCCCGGCCCTCGGCGTACTCGGCGAAGGCTTTGAGCACGGCCCGGACGGCGTCGCGGTGCTCCTCGGGGGCGCGCTGGGCATCTTTGTGCCGGACGGCCGCGTCGAGGGGCGTGTCCGCGGCGGCGGGCGGCTCGGGCTTGCGGGCCGACCGGGGCGACGGACGAGACGGGGGGCGTAGCGGCGAGCGGGCCAACGGCGGCTCCTCGAACGGGTCCGGGGGTGCGAGAGCTTTACTATAACGACAGCCCCCACCCTTGGCGACGACCGACCCATGAACCACGCCCCCGGCCTGCTCCTTTCGCCGTACCGCCCGCCGACTTCGTACCCCGTCGCCCTGAACGCGGACGAGGCCAGCGCCTGGCTGGCCGGGTACTTCGCGCTGTGGCACCCGGCCGTGCTGGCCCGGCTCGACCGGCCCCCGGCCGCGGCGTCCGCCTACGACCACGACCAGCCGGCCGAGAACGCGATCTACGCCGTCCCCCAAGGCCCGCACCTGTACCAGGCCGAGGACTGGGCCGGCCGCGTCCAGTCGGCCGACGCCGTCGCCTTCGTCGCCTCCCCGGACCTGGCCACGACCCGCGCGGCCATGCTCGCCGCGCTCCGCGAGCGCGACCCCGGCGCGCCGCACGCCGACGCCCCGGCCGACCTCGTCCAGGCGTTCGCCGCCGTCGGCTTCGGCTACCTGCTCGTGGAGGGGCTGTTCGACGCCGCCGACCACGAACACCTCCTCGACGGCCACGCCTTCTGGGCCGACGTGACGCAAGCCGTCAACGACCCGGCCGGGGCGCTGACCCACCTGCGGGCGGCCGGACAGAAGCTGCGCGACGCCCGGGAAACCCTGAACTCGCAGAGCTTTTCGCTGCTCGACTGGGCGATGCCGAACGCGGACAAACTCGCCGCCCCGTGGCCCGGTTCGCTGGCCCGCAACCTGCCGCTGACGGTGATCGCGTCCGGGGAGTTGCTGCGCAAGCTGCCGGCGGACCGGCTGGCCGAGTTGCGGGCCAAGTTCCTGCCCGGCCTGCCGTCGGCCGTCGATCTGGCGTGCGGCGCGGAGGTCGAGCGCGACGACAGTTACCTGCCGGCCGAGAGCCAGTGGTGGAGCCTGGCCGCGGCGCGGGCGACGGTGCACGAACTCTTCGGCGTGGCCCCGGAGGTCGTCGGCCGGCAGCGGTCGGCGTTCCACCCCCTGTGCCCGTCGTGGTGGACGCACGCCGGGTACAAGCACGGCCTGCTCGTGTCGTTCGACGGCGCGCTGACGCCGAACCGCAACGCCGCGGTGTTGAACTGGCCGGCCCCCGACGGCAAGACGATCGACGCCGTCGGCCGCGAGCCGCTGAGCGCGTCCGACCCGCTGACCTTTTTCAACCTCGTGTACACCTTCAACCAGGCGATGACGAAGGACTCGCGGCCGACGGTCATCCTCGCGCACCGCGGCGAACCGGCCGCCGTCGGGTACGAGGAGTTGCTGACGCTGACCGAGTTGAGCACGGCCGTCGGCGAGTTCGTCGGGGCGACGAAGTACCTCGCCGACAACCACTACGGGGACTACCTGGGCACCGTCACCGGGGACGACTTCTTCGCCGACGCCCTCGACCGGCGGGTGACGACGGAGCACCGCACGGACGCGGTCGGCGGGTTCGCCCGGCACCTGCGGCTGCGCCGCCGCATCGACGCCGCGCACTCGCTCACGGCCCTGCACCGGATGCTCACACCGCCGACGCCGGACGACGTGGCCGCTCTCCAAGCCCTCGACGCGGTCGAGGGCGACATCGAGCGTCGCGGGCCGGACATCACGCCGTCGTGCGACCCGCTCGACGCAGGACTCGCCGTGCTGGAGACGGCCGTCGCCGAGCGGCTGGCGGCGCGGTTGCAAGTCCACTCGCCGGAGGGCGCGCCGGGGTACTTGCTGTTCAACCCGTGCGGGTTCGCCCGCCGCGCCGCCGTCGAAATCGCGGACTTCGGCGGGCCAATCCCCGTCGCCGACCCCGTCAAGGCGGCGCAATTCGACGGCCCGGCCGCGAAGCTCGTCGTCGAGGTGCCGGCCCTGGGGTTCGCCTGGGTGCCGAAGCCGACGGGGCCGGTCGCGCCGCCGAAGCCGCGCTTCAAGTCGGCCGAGGGCAACCTCGTCCGCAACGAGTTCTTCGAGGCCGAACTCGACCCGGTGACCGGCGGCCTGCGGGCCTTCCGCGACTTGCGGACGCGCATCAACCGCCTCGGGATGCAGCCGGTGTTCAACCCCGGGAGCAAGTGCCGGGCGACGAGCTTGACCATCGCCAGCAACGGCACGGCCCTCGGCGAGGTCGTCGCCACGGGGGAAATCGTGGACGACCACAACGTCGTCCTGGCCACCTTCACGCACCGCCTGCGGGCCTGGAGCGGCCGGCCGGCGCTCGAAGTGGTGCTCGACATCGACCCCGTCCACAAGCCGACCGGCTACCCCTGGCACGCCTACTACGGGGCGCGGTTCGGCTGGCGGGACGAGCGCGCGGCCGTCTTCCGCGGCGTGCAGGGGATGAACCAGCAGTCCGGGTACACGCGGCCGGTGTCGCCGGACTACGTCGAATTCCGCCTCGGCGGCGAGCGGACGTTCGTCTTCACCGGCGGCCTGCCGTTCGTGCAGAAGCACGAGAAGCGGATGGCCGACGTGGTCCTCATCCCCGAGGGCGAACTGACCCGCCGGTTCGAGTTCCTGCTGGCCTGCGACCGCGACTACCCGATGCAACTCGCGCAAGGCTGGACGACGCCGACGCCGGTCGTGGCGACGACCCGCGGCCCGCCCAACGGCCTGGCGAGTTCGTGGCTGGCGACCCTCGACCTGCCGAGCGTCTTGCTCACCTCCCTCCGCCCGACGGCCGGCCGCACGGCGCTGGCGCGGATGATCGAGACGGCCGGGTTCGGGGGCACGTGCGACCTCCGCTTCGCCGTCCCCCCGACGGCCGCGGCGATGATCGACGGCACCGCGGCCCCGGCGAACAGCGTGACCCTGATCGGCGGCGCGGTCCCGCTGGAGTTCTCCGCCCACGAGGCGTTCCGCGTTCAAATCGACTGGTGACGCCCGGCCGTCACGAACTGCCGCGCGGCGGGATCGCCCCGGCGTGCTCGCACACCCCGGCCGCGTACTCGCAGGCGAAGCGCAAGGCTTCGCGCGGCGAGACGCCCGCCAGCGTCTTGACCGTCATCGCTGCCGCGAACGCATCCCCCGCCCCGACGGTATCGACGACCTTCGCCGGGAACGCCGGTTGGCGGACGACACCACCGTCGCGCGACCGACACTCCGCCCCGCGTTCGCCGAGGGTGAGCCACACCGTTCCGAGTCCGCCGGAGAAGTGTGCGCCGACCACCGCTAACTCGTCGTCGGTGAGCTTCACCACCGCGGCCAATCGCAGGCTCGCCGACAGCATGTTCCAGTCAACCTGCGGTTGCCGTAGGTTCACGTCGAACACCGCGAACGCGGTCAGTGCCGCCAGCCGCCGCACGACTCCGGCCGACGCCCCGCGTTGGGCCAGCGTGCCGAACTGCACGGCCGCCGGCGTCAGCGCGGCCAACTCCGGCGTCCAAGTCAGGTGGTCCCAGGCGACGTTCTCGGCGATCGCGTAACTCGGCACGCCGGCGGCGTCGAGGGTCACGCGCACGGTCCCGGTCGGGTACGGCACCGTCTGAACGAGCGCGTCCGACAGGCCGAGGTCGCGCACGACGTGCCGCAGTTCGCGGCCGAGGTCGTCGTCCCCGACGGCGGTCACGACCTGGGCCGGGTGCCCGAGGGCGTGGCAGTGGTAGGCGAAATTGAACGGCGACCCGCCGGCGACCTTTCGCCCGTCCGGGTAAACGTCCCACAACAGTTCGCCGACGCCGAGAATTGGTCGCACAGGCCACCCACAAGATTTGACGACGACCCGACGCACTGAACCCGAGTGTACCAACCGACCTGAACATTTCGTGGGAAATCGGGGAATATCGCGGCCGGGGGTGGGGTCTTGACGGGGACGGTATCATGCCTGCGGGCGGCCGAAAAGTACTCTCACGGCCGTTCCCCACCCCACTACGAACCTCCAAGTCCGTTGGCGCGTCTCATGCGTGTGAGTCGCCTCGTCGTGGGCCGATTGCGTTGACAGAGAGGGTTCAAGATCATGGGCGATTACGCTTGGTTTCTCGGCGGGGCCACGATCGCGTTCGGCGTCCTCGCCAGTACGTGGGGCAAGGTCAAGACGGTCGGCTGGCGGCTGATGAACTTCGCCGTGCAACGGATCGAAATCCCGACGCAGGCCGGCCACGAGGCGGTCACGGCGTACCTGATCGCGCGCTTCAAGCGCTCGCGGAACTACGACCGCATGTTCGGCGCGAGCTGGGAGTACCGCAAGGACGGCCGGTACGGCCTCATCCCCTACGAGCAGTTCGGCAACCGCACGCTGGTGCTCTGGAACGGCTGGTATCCGTTCTTCTACTCCAACCAGCAGGAGTCGAAGGCCCCCACCAAGGAAGGGCACAGCAGCAACGCGACCAAGATTTACTCGACCCTGACCTTCATGCGCGGTACCCTGAACGTCGAGAAAATCCTGCAGGAAGCGTGCGAGGTCCGCAACTCGATTTCGTGGGCCGCCGAGGACGCGGACCAGCAGTCGAAGACGCGGTTCATCATCCACCACGTGCCCAAGCGGGGCGACTCGGACACGGACAGCGACTCGGGCAGCAACGGCCTGGCGTGGTACCAGCAGGGCACCTACCGCCTGCTCGGGCACGAACCGGGCGACCTCGGCAAGCGGCCGACGATGAACGGCAAGGCGCTCGACAACCTGATCTTCCCGCAGCGGATCAAAAACCTGATCCAGGAGATCGAACTCTGGCGGAAGAGCCGCGAGTGGTACCGCGAGAAGGGCATCCCGTGGAAGCGCGGGTGGATGCTGTACGGCCCCCCCGGCACCGGCAAGACGGCCCTCGCCCGCGCCTTCGCCGAGGACATGAACATGCCGATCTACGTCTACAACCTGGCGGAAATGTCCAACAGCGAGTTGACCCGGGTCTGGTCCGAGATGCAGATGAACGTGCCGTGCATCGCGCTCATCGAGGACATCGACAACGTCTTCCACGGCCGGGAAAACGTGGCCCGGAAGAACCAGGGCATGATGATGTCCATGACCATGCCCAAGAAGGACGACGACAACAACGACCGGCGGGGCGGCGGCATGATGATCCCGCTGACCTTCGACTGCCTGCTGAACTGCCTCGACGGCGTCGAGCGGTCGGACGGCATCTTCACGATCATCAGCACCAACGACGTGACCAAGGTGGACCCGGCGCTGGGCCAGCCGCGGCAACTCCCGGACGGCACGTCGGAGTTCATCAGCACGCGGCCGGGGCGGATCGACAAGGCGGTCGAGCTTGGGTACATGGAGCCGGCCGACAAGAAAAAGATGGCGGCCCGCATCCTCGGGGCCTACGAGCAACAGCACCTCGAAATGCTGCAGTTCGTCGAGCGCTACCCCGACCTCCAGGAGACCCCCGCGCAGTTCCAGGAGCGGTGCGCCCAGGTCGCGCTGAAGTGCTTCTGGCACGAGCAGACCGCCGCCAAAGCCTTGCTCGCCGACCGACCCGCCCCGTCGGCCGCCGCTTCGCACCCCCGAGAGTTGAGCCTGAACGGGCACGCCAAGGGTTAGAAAATCGGGTGTCGGGTGTCGGGGATCGGGTGTCGCAGATTGGAACGCCGGTCGCACTGCGTTGCGGCCGGCGTTTTTTCGTACTCTGGGTTTGTCGCACGCGGTCCGTGCGGTTAACGATCGACCACACCCGACACCCGCTGGATTGGTACGCATGATTATCGTCATCGGCGGCGGCGTCATCGGCACGGCGTGCGCGTACTACCTGGCCAAGGCCGGCCGCGCAGTCACGCTCGTCGAGCGCGGGCGGGTCGGCGGGGCCTGCTCGCACGGCAACTGCGGGTATCTCTGCCCGAGCCACGTCTTGCCACTGGCGATGCCGGGGGTCATCCGCTCGACGTTGAGGGCGCTGTTGCAGCGGAACGGGCCGTTGAAGGTGCGGCCGGGGTACGCCCTGTCGCAACTCGGCTGGTTCCTCGGCTTCGCCCGGCAGTGCAACGCGGCCGCAATGATGCACGCCGCGACCGGGATTCAGGCCCTGCTCGACGACTCCCGCTGTCGGTACGACGCGCTGCTCGCCGACGAAGCGATCGAGTGCGAGTTCGACACGCACGGCCTACTCTTCGTGTTCCAGTCGGCCGGGGCGTTCCACCACTACGCTGGCGTGAACGCGCTGCTCGCCGACCACTTCCACCGCCCGGCCGTGCGCTACGACGCCGACGCGCTGCTCGACTTGGAACCGGCATTGAAACCCGGCGCGGCGGCCGGCGGCTACCTGTACACCGGCGACGCGCAACTGCGGCCCGACAAGCTCATGGCCGGCTGGCGGGCGGCCCTGACGCGGCTCGGCGTCACGGTCGTCGAGGATTGCGCCGTGACGGGGTTCGCCAGCGAAGCCGGTCGGGCACGGGCGGTCCGAACGAGCCGGGGCGAGATCGCGGGCACCGAGTTCGTCGTCGCGGCCGGGGCGTGGTCGCCGATGTTGAATGCCGTGCTGGGCTGCAAGCTGCCGATCGTGCCGGGCAAGGGGTACAGCCTCACCACCACGCGGCCGAAGGTCTGCCCGACGTACCCGATGATCTTCGAGGAACACCGCGTCGCCGTCAGCCCGTTCGCCACCGGCTTCCGCGTCGGCTCGACGATGGAGTTCAGCGGCTACGACGAGACCATCGACCCCAAGCGGGTGCAACTCTTGCGGGACGGGGCGGCGGCGTACTTGTGCGAGCCGGAGGGGGACACGGTCACGGAAACCTGGCAGGGCTTCCGGCCGATGGTGTACGACGGCAAACCGATCATCGACCGCAGCCCGGCGTTGGCGAACGTGACGGTCGCCGCCGGGCACGGCATGTTGGGCCTGTCGATGGCGACCGGGACCGGCAAGTTGGTGAGCGACCTGCTCACGCACACCCCGCCGGCCGTGGACCCGGCGGCCTACGCCCTGAGCCGGTTTTAGTGTCGCTACGCCTCTGCCGTGTTGCCGACCTACGAATCGGGCTGAGAGTTGGATGGCTCCGCCGCAGGCGACTCTTGTTAGCCCGACGCGCTAGCGAGGGTCGAGGGGTCGTTGACGATGACGGGAGTCGCCGGCCGTGCGGTCATCGACAGCCAGCTTGCCCTCGACCGCCCGACCCTCGCTAGCGCGTCGGGCTAACAAGAGTCGCCTGCGGCGGAGCCGAAAACCTGGCCGAAGTGTGTGGCGTGCGACGGGATCAGCGCCGCACTACGATCACTCGGACTCCGCTCTAAGCGGCCGCGACTTTGTCGCCCTTGCCGCGGAAGAAGAGCACGAACACCGCCAGCGCCACTAGCACGCCGACGGCCGGGATCAGCCAGAAGGTCTGCCAGTCGGTCGCCTTGGCAAACCCGTCCGTGGCGCTCGTGAACTCGCGCGTGACCCAGCCGCGGTCGGGGAACCACTCGGTCACCTTGAGCGCTTCGGTTTTCACGTCGGTGGGGCTTTCCGTGGTCGTCTTGGCCTTCACGACGTTGGAGAACTCGTTGCCCAGCCACATGGCGACGCCGTAAGTCAGGAAGACGAAGAGTGCCTGGGCACTGCCGCGAATCTCGGCCGGGGCCTCGCGGTCCACGTGGATGAACCCGGCGGCGAAAAAGAAGTCGAAGCAGATGCCGTGCAGGGCGATGCCGAACAACACGAGGTAGAAGCCGAGGTCGGTCGCCGGGGCGAGGGCGAAGGCGAGGTAGCGGAGGCCCCAGCAGAGCATCCCGAGCGTCAGCACCCACTTCATGCCGAACCGGTACAGGAAGAACGGCAAGAACGGCAGGATCAGCATTTCCGCGACCTGGCCGATGGCCATCGTGTTCGACACCTCCTTCACGCCGTGCTTGTCCCCGATGAACACGCCGGTGTAGCCGTAGTAGAAGGCGAGCACGATGGTGATGAGGAACGACGCGCCGAAGAAGACGGCGAACGGGACGCTTTGCAGCAAGCCGACGGCCTTGAGGAACGGCAGGGCGTCGCCGGCCTGGCCCCGCGGCGGCGTGTGTGGCAGGAAGAACGAGAAGACCCCGAGAGCGGCGGAAAGGCCCGCCGCGATCAGGAACGGCACGTTCGAGGTCTGCCCGTTGATGCCCAACCGCGTCAGGCCGAAGCCGACGAACAGGCCGACCGCGATCCAGCCGATGGTGCCCAGGACGCGCAGGCTCGGGAAGTCGCGGCCGCCGTCGGGCACGTTGGCGAAGGCGACCGTGTTCGACAGCGACAGGGTCGGCGAGTAGACGAGCGAGTACGCCAGCGCGAGGAACCAGAACTTCCACGCCGCCGCCGACACGGCCGCCGCGTCCAATCCGGCGACCGACTCGAACTGCGACATGAAGTAGAGCAGCACCGCCCCGGCGATGTGCAACAGGCCCATCAACTTTTCGGACGCGAAGTACCGGTCGGCGATCTGGCCGACGACGATCGGCGCGAAGATGGTGCCGAGGGCCATCGTCCCGTACATGCTGCCGATCGACCCGCCGAGGCCGATGACTTCGAGGCGGTTGCCGAAGGTGACGAACCACGCCCCCCAAATGGCGAACTGCAAGAACATCATCACCGACAACAACACCCGCGTCGGCAGCGCGAGCGGCGGGGCGTACGACGAACCGGACGGGGCGAGCGCGGCCATAGGGTCACCAGGCGGGGGGAGTCGGCAGTGTGAGCGTGAAGATAAGTGCGGGCGCACCGCGGAGCAACAAAAAACCGGGACCAAAGCAGTTCACCACAGAGGGCACAGAGAACACGGAGAAAGGCAAAACACGAGGGAAAATCACCAAGAATGCGTCGTCGGGCGGAGTACCCGACTCGGGTTTCGGTCTGCTCCGTGTTCTCTGTTGACTCTGTGGTGAATCGTTTTCTCAGGTTACCAGTGCGCGTTCGGCCCGGCGGGGACGGCGATTTGGGCCTCGTGGGCGTCCCAGTCGGTCCACCCGGCGGGCGGGCCGGCGTCGCGCCACCGCGTCGCCATTTCGTCGAACTCGGCCAGCGAACTCAACTGCGTCAGGGCGTGCTTGTCGGCCTTGCTGACGCGCAGGGCTTTGCCGTACCAGGCGGCGACCTTGCGGAAGTTGACGCAGCCGAACCGGTCCTCGCGCTTCCACTCGATCAGCCGGACGAGGTGCAGCCGCATGAAGTCGAGGCGCTCGGCGTAGGTCGCGCGGGGGCCGGGGTCGCCGGTGCGGACCCAGGCGTCGAGTTGCGCGAAGCACCACGGGTTCGCCAGTGCCCCGCGGCCGATGGCCAGGCCGTCGCACCCGGTGTCCCGGATCATGCTCTCGGCGTCGGCGATGCTGAGCACGTCGCCGTTGCCGAAGACGGGGATGCGCTCGACGGCTTCGACGACGGCGCGGATGCCGGCGCGGTTGACGGCCCCGGTGAACCCCTGCTCGCGGGTCCGGCCGTGGATGGTCAAGCCGGCCACGCCGACGGCCTCGAACTCGCGGGCGAAGTGCGGCGCGGTCAGGTGGTCGTCGTCCCACCCGAGGCGCATCTTCACGGTCACCGGCAGGGCGGTCGCGCGGACGACCCCCTCGACGAGCTTGACGGTCGCCCCGGTGGTGTCGCACATCATGGCCGACCCGCCGCCGACGCTGACGACCTTGCGGACCGGGCAGCCCATGTTGATGTCGATGAGGGTCGCCCCGTAGTCGCGCAGCCACTTCGCCGCGTCGGCCATTTCGCCCGCGTTGCCGCCGAAGATTTGCACCGACAGGGGGCGGTCGTCCGGCCCGGTGGCGAGCAGGTCCATCGTCTTCGCGGAGCCTTCGAGGATGGCCCGGGCGTTGACGAGGTCGGTCGTACACAGGCCGACCCCGCCGATCGCGCGGACGCTCCGGCGGAACGGGTAGTTGGTGTACCCGGCCAGCGGGGCCAGGGTGAACCGCGACGCGAGGCGGACGCCGCCGACGGCCAGGGGGTCGCGGTAGTGCGGCGGGGGGGCGGGGGAGAACATGCCTCCAATTTACGCAACTGCTCGGGGTTGCAGAAGGCCAAGCCCCGGCCGCGCGGCGGGATTGTTACTTGCTCTTGAGCGGGGCGAACCACTCGCGCTGCCAGTATTCCCGGGTGTACTCGTCGGCCCCGCCGGCGAACGCACTGTCGGGCAGCTTGTTGAACAGCTCTTGCATCTGCACGCGGACGCCGGCGGCCGGTTCGACGCGGTCGGCGAAGTGGTACGCCGTGTACAGCATCGAGCGGATGATGAGTTCCTCGACCTTGCCCTCGTACCGCTTGGCCAGCTTGTCGCACAGGGCCGGCATCTCGTCGTACTTGCGGAGCAAGAGGGTCGTGTTGGCCAGGCGGATATCGGCCTGGGTGCGCAGGAAGGGGTCGGTCGATTCGCTCAACCCCTCGAAGATTTTGCGGGCCTCGGCCAGCTTCAAGTCGGCGTCGGCGGGGGGCCGGCCGCCCTGGTGATCGCCGCGGGCCATGAGCAGCAGGCAACTGGCGAGGTACAGCTTCGTCGAGCCGGCCTGGGCACCGGCGGGGTGGGTTTGGAGCAGTTGGCGGAAGCGCGTCTCGGCCTCGCTCAGGTCCATCTGGTTGAGGTGCAGCTTGCCCATCTCGAACAGCGCGAGCTGCTGGGCGTCCTTCTCGACGGCCCCGTCGCCGGGGGCGTTGATGGCCGCGGCGAGGAGGTCTTTGCCGAGCTGCATCATGCCCTGGACTTCTTGCTTGGCGGCGTCCGTCGTCGCGGTCTTGAGTTTGAGGCGGGCCTGGTCGATGTGGGCCACGGCCAGCTTGACCCGGGCGGTCGCGGCGGCCGGGGTCGGCCGGGCCATCGCCTGCCGGAGGGCCTTGACGCCGTCGTCGAACTGGCTGCCGGCGAGCAGGCCGTCGGCCTTCTCGACCCAGGCGGACGCGATCACGTCGTCGGACACGCCGGGCGTCCGAGTGAGTTGATCGACGAGCGCGGCGGCGGCCTTGTCGTCCCCGGCGGCGCGGAAGCACTGGGCGGCCCGCTTCAGCAGGTCGGCCTTGCCGGCGGCCCCGGGGAACGTCGCGGCCAGCGCGGCGAAGTCGGTCGCGGCTTCTTGCATCTTCTGCGCGGCGGCCGGTTGCGCCGCCGGGTCGGCCTTGAAGCTCGCGCCCCAGGCGGCGTTGGCCTCGGCCCGCTTCTCCGTCGCCCGGCCGGACAGGGCGATCGGCGAATACGCCGTCGCCGCCCGCACGGCCGACGCGAAGTCGCCTTCACTCGCACACGTCTGGATCGTCTCCTCGAAGGCGCTGCGGGCGTCCTTGAGGACGGGAAGGGTTTCGTCGCGGGGCGGGCCGTCGGCGACGCCGGCCAGCGTCGGCGTCTTCGCGGCCGCAGTCAGCACGTCCACGACCGCGCCGCGGCGGCCGCGCCCGGTGGGGTCGGCCAGCATGACCTGGGCGAGGCGGACCCCCGCGTTGGCCGCGAGCGGGCCGGTCCCCCGGGCGATCTCTTCCAGGTACGGCACGGCGGCGGCGGGATTCTTGGCCCCGAGGTGGCCGGACGCGGCCTCGTAACTCAGGCCCTCGCGGTCGGCGGCCGGCAGCGCGGGGCTGGCGAGCGCGGCCTCGAAGTACGTCACGGCTTCGGCGAAGTGGTTCTCGGCGGCGGCCAGCCGGCCGAGTTGCACCTTGGCCAGCGCCTGCACGTCCGCGGGGGCCGAGGTGCCGATCTCCTTGAGGCTGGCCCGGGCCTTCTCGGGGTCGTTGAGGGTCAAGTAAACGCCGGCCAGCTTCTGCTTGGTGCGGGCCGCGGCGGCGGGGGTGAGCCGCACGGAACTGCTCAGGTACGCCTGCAATTCCTCCCGGGCGTGCTTCACGTCCGGCGGGGTCTGCCGCAGGTAGCACTCGGCCAGGAGTCGCCGCCGCTCGCCCTCCGGCTCTTCGCCCGGCGGCACGTCGGCCAGGGTCAGCGCGAGCAACTTGGCGTCCCCGGTCGTCAGCGCGGCCTGGGCCTTGGCCGACCGGAAGGCGAGCCGCTTGCGGTCGTCCGGGGCGGCCAGGCTGCCGGGTTCGACGGCCGCGAGTTGGGCCGCGGCCCGCTTCCAGGCGTCCGATTCTTGCGGGTCGGTGGTCCCGTCGCGGGGCGGCGACTGCTCGGCGACGGCCAGCAGCGCGGTCCCGGCCAGCAGTTTCGCCTCGGCGTCGGCGGCGGGGTCGCCGGCCACGGTCGCGGCCAGGCTCTCGACGGCCGGCCCGTCGAGCGGCTTGGCGTCGAGAGCGAACCGCAGGGCCTTGACGTTGCGCTGAAACCGGCCGGCCGGGGTGTCCGGGGCGACCGGGAACTTCGCCGTGACGAGGCCGACCGCGACGATCCCCGCGAGGAACACCGGCAGTTGCCAGTAGTGCGAGCGCCGGGCGGCGACCGAGTGGGCGGCGACCGAGTCCGTGGCCATAGTCCGCAACTTCCGTGATGGGTGGGTGGGGCGCGAGCTTGCGTATAGTTGTGGCAAATTGAGGGGGGGCCGGTCAAGCCCAAGCGGGGATTTGCCCCCGTCGCTTTTCCGCCTCGAAGCCAGTAGCCGCCGGAATGTCACCAATCGTCGCGGTTTCTTCTTGTGAAAGTCATGAGGAACCGATTAAAGTGTGGGAGCGGCGCGATAACACTCTTGGTAGTATTGCACGAGGCGTCCGCGTCACGTCTTCCTTCTCTTCCCAGGAGTCTCCCATGCGTCCGTTTCCCTCGCCCCGGCGTGCCTTCACGCTTATCGAATTGTTGGTGGTGATCGCCATCATCGCCATCCTGATTGGGTTGCTGCTGCCCGCCGTGCAAAAGGTCCGCGAAGCGGCGGCACGGATCAAGTGTGCAAACAACCTGAAGCAACTCGGATTGTCGATGCACAACCACCACGATGCGTTGGGCAAGTTCCCGTATCTTCGCTCCGGCGGTGGCCAAAACCGACACTCGTGGGTGGTGCAATTATTGCCGTTCATGGAACAAGACAACTTGTACAACACCCTAAAAAACCCGCTCCCCGGCGTCTCGCAAACCGACGGGTTCAACAATTTGACCTCGACCGATCCGATCATCGTCGCGGCCCGCCAAGCCAATGTCAGCACGCTGCTGTGCCCCAGCCGTCGTAGTGGCGGGGCGTTAACATCCATCGACGCTGGACCGCCCATTAGCCCTGTCACCGGCCAACCGGGTGACTATGCCGCCTGTTCCGGCGACACCATCATCCTACCGACCACGGGTGTGTTCAAGCTCCTCAACGGAACTCTCGCGGTGCTGACCGCGTCCGGGACCAAGATCGGGGACATCACCGACGGCACGAGCAACACGTTCATGATCGGTGAAAAACACATCCCGCAAAACCGGATCGGCGACGGCAGTAACGACGCGATTATTTACAGTGCGGGCCAAACACTCAATTACCACCGCAAAGCTGGGCAGAATTATGTGTTAGCCCAGTCAATCATTTCGGACCCAATCGGCCAGTTCGGGAGCTGGCACACCGGCGTGTGTCAGTTCGCCTTCGCGGACGGAAGCATCCGCGCGCTTCGGAACAGCGTGCCGGGCACGACGCTGGGCACTCTGGCCAACATCAGCGACGGCAACGTCATCACGGACTTGGATTAAACGGTTTAGTGGCCCTGTAAGGGCCAAGGAGTGTAGCCACGGGTGAAGCGTTTCGCGCAACCCGTGGAAGCTGTTTCCCGCAACTCTTCTGCCCTGAAGGGGCAGAGGAATTCCTTCGCC
>JAYTSV010000015.1:0-2819 GCA_043745465.1 Fimbriiglobus sp. | reverse complement strand
GACGAGATCAAGTTCACCGACACCCTGCCGAAGACCCGCAGCGGCAAGATCATGCGGCGGCTGTTGCGCGACGTGGCCGCCGGCAAGGTCTCGACCTCGGACACTTCGACGCTCGAAGACTACAGCGTGCTAGCCAAGCTCCGCGAAGAGGACGAGTGACACTACTATGACAGTCGCGCTCGGGGACGTACTCGCGCCGCGGCCGGCCGACGCCTCGTGGGAGTTGCCGGCCGAGTCGATCGCCGTCAAAATCCGCTGGTTCGGCCTGGTCGTCGGGCTGCTATTGGCGAACTTCGCTGTCGCCACCGAGTCGCGCGGGCCGCTCAACGCCATCCTGACCTTCGGGCTGGCGTTCACGCTCCTCGACACGGCCGCCTTCCGCGCCGGCCGCGTGTTCTTGCGCGACCAACCGCTGCTCGTGTCGGCGATGGAGGCGATTTACATCGGACTGCTCTGCGAGTACGAGGCCGGCCCATCGTCCCCGTTCCGCTTCTACTACCTACTGTCGCTCATCTGCTGTGCCGTGCGCTACGCCCCGCGGGTGACCTTCGTCACGTGCGGTCTGGACGGCCTGAGTTACGCGGTCGTGTTCGCCGTCGCCGACCCCGCCGCGCGCGACCCGTCGCTGTTCGTCCTGACGGTCGTCATCCTCGTCTGGGTGACGTGGGCCGCCGCGGCGATGGCCAGACTGCTGCGTAGGGCGAGTGAGAACCTGCGCGAGTTGAACGCCGCGCTGCGGGAAAACCAGACGCACCTCGAAAGCCGCATCGCCGAGCGGACCCGCGACCTCGAAGACAGCCAGGCGCAGGTGCTGCACCAGGAGAAGATGGCGGCGTTCGGGCTACTCGCCGCCGGCATCGCTCACGAAGTCGGCAATCCGCTCACCTCGATTTCGGCCGTCGTGCAAATCCTCGAACGCCGCGAGACCGACGCCTACACCCGCGCCAAGCTGCAATTGCTCGCGCCCGAACTCAGCCGCATCCAGACGATCCTCCGCGAGTTGATCGGCTTCAGCCGGCCGGCGAGCGACCTCCTCGGCCGCGTGGCGATGGAGGATGTCGTCATGGAAGCCCTGCGCATCGCCAAGTTTTACAAGGGCGGCAAGAACCGGCAGATCGTCGCCGTGCTCGACCGCGAGTTGCCCGCGTTCCGGGGGGTCCGCGACCAGTTCGTGCAGGTCGTTTTCAACCTCGTGCTGAACGCCATCGACGCGACCGACAAGGGCGGCCGCATCGAGGTCCGCGCCGGCCACGCCGACGGCTCGCTGAAACTCACCGTGGCCGACAACGGGTCCGGCATCGCGGCCGAACACGTCGCCCGGCTGTTCCGCCCGTACTTCACGACCAAGTCGCACGGCACGGGGTTGGGGCTGTTTGTCATTCGCCGCATCGTCGAGTCCCACGGCGGCACGGTGGCCGTCGAGTCGGTCGTCGGCCGGGGGACCACGTTCGTCGTGGCGGTGCCGGTGCCGGGGGTTGCCGGCACGGCTACCGCGGCGGTTAGTCGGGCGGAGGCCACCGCATGACGACCGACCCCGATCGACCCGCAATCCTCGTCGTCGATGACGAGCCGGTGATCCGCGACACGCTGGCCGAGTACTTGCACCTCGAAGGCTACGCCGTGGCAGTGGCCGCGACCGGCGAGGACGCTGTCGCGCAAGCCCAGGCCCAGCGGTTCGACGTGGTACTGTGCGACGTGAACCTGCCGGGGTTGGACGGCCTCGAAGTG
The DNA here is from genome assembly GCA_043745465.1 of Fimbriiglobus sp. Lineage (GTDB taxonomy): Bacteria > Planctomycetota > Planctomycetia > Gemmatales > Gemmataceae > Fimbriiglobus. Next base: position 1,091 of record JAYTSV010000015.1, on the reverse strand, counting down.
CTCGAAGAACTCTCGAAGCGCTGCCCCGAAACCTTCGTCATCCTCATCACGGCGTATGCCACTGTCGAAACGGCCGTCGAAGCCTTCCAGCGCGGCGCGCACGATTACTTGATGAAGCCGGTCATCTTGAAGGACGTGCTCACGAAAATTCGCCGGCTGTTGAAGACGCGTGAACTGTTCCGCGAGAACCAGTGGCTCCGCCGCGAACTGGCCCGCGACACCGAGTGCGTCGAGGTCGTCGTCGGCAGCAGCAAGGTGATGCGCGACGTGTACGAGTTGGCCCGCAAGGTCGCGCCGACGCCCTCGACGGTCCTGATCCTCGGCGAGAGTGGCACCGGCAAGGAAGTGCTCGCCCGCGCCATCCACCGCATCGCCCAAGAGGTCAAGCCGACAGACGGCCGCTTCCTGGCGATCAACTGCGCGGCGATCCCGCACGACCTGCTGGAGAACCAACTGTTCGGGCACCGCAAGGGGGCGTTCACCGGGGCCGACCAGAACTCCGCCGGGCTGTTCGTCCACGCCGGCGCGGGCACAGTCTTCCTCGACGAGATCGGCGAACTGCCGCTCGGCACGCAGGCCAAACTGCTGCGCGCCATCGAGCAGAAAGAAGTCTTCCCCGTCGGGGCCAACGAGCCGGTCAAAGTGCAGGCCCGCATCCTGGCCGCGACCAACAAAGACCTGCGGGCCGAAGTGACCGCCGGCCGCTTCCGCGAAGACCTCTTTTACCGCTTTAACGTGGTCAGCGTTTCGCTGCCGCCGTTGCGCGACCGCCGCGAGGACATCCCCGAACTCGTCGATGACTTACTCGCCCGGCACGCCCGCGCGATGGGCCGCAAGTTCACCGGCGTCTCGCACGACGCCCTGCAACTGCTGCTCGCCCAGCCGTGGAAGGGGAACGTCCGCGAACTCGACAACGTGTTGCAAAGGGCAGTGATCCTCGGCGAAGGCCCGCTCGTGCTGCCGTGCGACCTACCCCCCGACATCCGGCCGCAGCCCGACGATCCGTTCGCCATCGACGAGTTGAGCAGTGCCGTCCAGCGCTTCGAGAAGCTGCACATCGAGCGCATCCTTCGCTTGACGACCGACAAGCG
>JAYTSV010000014.1:0-10462 GCA_043745465.1 Fimbriiglobus sp. | reverse complement strand
GCCGTCGGCAAGCCGCGGGTCATCACCAAGGAGATCGACGGCAAGGAGCACGAGCCGGTCGAGTACCTCGTCGTCGAGGCCCCGACGGCCCACTCCGGGTCGGTCATGCGCCTGGTTCTGGAGCGGCAGGGCGAGTGCGTCAAGATGGAAGCACAAGGCTTCCTGACGCACATGGAGTTCCACATCCCCGCCCGCGGCCTGATCGGCCTGCGGACGAAGATGCTGACCGCCACGCAGGGCGAGGCGATCATGCACCACAACTTCCACGAGTACCGGCCCGTCAAGCCGAACCTGCCCGGCCGGGCCAACGGCGTGCTGGTCTCCATCGAAACCTCGAAGGCGACCGGGTACGCGATCGAGAACCTGCAGGACCGCGGCTTCCTGTTCGTCGCCCCGATGCAGGCCGTCTACGAGGGCCAGATCGTCGGCGAGCACAACCGCGACAAGGACTTGACGGTCAACGTCACCCGCTTGAAGGCCCTCACCAACATGCGGAGCGCCGGGGCCGACAAGACGGTGCCGCTGCGGCCGCCGATGCAGTTCTCGATGGAGATGGCGCTCGAGTACATCGAAGAAGACGAACTCGTCGAGATCACCCCGCAGAGCATCCGGATGCGCAAGCTGTTCCTCAAGGAGGCGGACCGCAAGAAGTACGACCGCCACAAGTGAGTCGCTTCCCGTGGTTCGGCCTGCTCCTTCTGGCCGGTTGCACGCCGACAACGTCAAAGGTTGAAACGCCCGCGCCGCGAGTTGAACTCGGCGCGCGGTTCGACGCCGCGGCGACCAGTACGGTTCGCGGTCAAGTCTTGTGGCATGGGTCCGTCCCCGGCCAAGAGCGCGCGGTCGGCGTCGTCCCGGACGGCGACGAATACCGCGTCCGCGACGTGGGCAACCCGTTCCGACTCGCCGTCGATCCGGCCACGCGCGGCCTCGCCGGCGTCCTGGTCGCGCTCGACGGCATCGACCCGGCCCGCAGCCGGGCGTGGGACCACTCCCCGGTCGCGCTGACGATGACCGACTTCAACTTCCGACTTTCTCAGGGCGACCGCGCGACGGCCGGGCCGGGACTGGTGCGGCTCGGCGACAGCGTGACGTTCGTCTCGAACGACGCCGAGTTGCACGTCCTCCGCGCCCGCGGCGCGGCCTTCTTCGCGCTGACGTTCCCCGCCCCGGCGCAACCGCGGACGCGCCGCTTCGACACGTCGGGAATCGTCGAGTTGACGAGCGGAGCCGGGTACTTTTGGAACGCCGCCGATCTGTGCGTCCGCGCCGATCCGTATGCGGAGGTGACTGATGCGCAAGGGCGGTACGAGTTCAAGCACGTGCCGGAGGGGGCATATACTCTGACGACGCGCTTCCGCGACCCGACCGTGACGCGGGTCGAGCGCGACCCCGAGACGGGCCTGCCGTTCCGCCACTATTACGCCCCGCCGCGCGTGAGAAGTTCCCCGGTAACCGTGACGCGAAACGTTGACACTCGCGCTCCGGAGACTGAGATTATGCCCTAGCCGGCGAAGAGACCTCACCCCCGGCCCCTCTCCGACGCGGAGAGGGGAGCGAGCGGGTTGTGGTCGTTGACTAAGAGCGACCGGAAACAATTACATCAGCACATTTGTTTTAATAATAGGACTTACGCAGTTCACTAGTTTTGTACACTAATTAGGCGGGATCGAATTCAGGCGAAAAACCGAAATGTGCGACCGTGAGCTGAAATATTCGGTGTACAAAACTAGTGAACTGCGTAAGTCCTAAAGAAAATGGGCTTATTGTTTCCGGTCGCTCTAAAACTCTCTTGCTCCCCCTCTCCGAAACGGAGAGGGGGCCGGGGGGTGAGGTCGCCTCCCCCGCCGGGGAGCGAAGAGACTTCACCCTGTGCTTCGCCCCACTCGTCCGCTGGGCCGTCGCAGGCTCACCCAACCAGCAACCGGTCCTCGCCCTCGACCCGACCAACTCGACCGATCGGTTTCGCGTCCTGCGCGCGGCCGTCCTGTACCGCGGGTGCGGCCTGCCGGTCGCGTCGTGGACGGCCGCCGCGTGAAGCCTCTCTGGGGACGTGCCACGCCGCCGCGCACTGCGTCTGTTTCAACCTCGAACACGTGTCGCCGCAGCCGCCCAGCCCGGAGTACGTCTTCGCCCGCGAGCTGGCGCAACCGGTGGAGCGCACCCTCCCGCTTCGCCGCGCCGCTCGACCGGCACTTCCCCGGCTGGTGGACGATCCGCGCGAGTTGAACGCCGAGCCGTTCGATCACGACGAGTCGGGGGGCAAGTCACGGCACCCTGGAGAATTTGGAGACGGTTCGGCGCGGAGGCAGCGCGGCCGAACGACCGCCCCGACAATCTTTGGGTCGGGTTCGGGCAAGAGGTAACCCCCGTATTGCCCCACGTCGGGATACGCCCCCCGCAACTCCGCATCGATCACCGCAAGCGGTAAGGGTCACCGGAAAGGGCAGCAGCTCATCGGTCGCCTTGACGCGGGTTGTCGCCCGGTTCGTCGAACTCCTCGAAGTCGTCGGCCAGCTTCCTCGGTTTGGGGCGACGCTTCGGCTGGTCGTCCGACTCCTCCTCGTCGGCGTGCCGATCGTCGTCGTCCCGCAAGCGCTGAATTGCGGCCTTCAGTTTGCCCGCGTACTGGAAGCCGAAGACGACCTGCACGATCCCCAGGATGAGGTTGAAGCAGCCGACGAACGGGACGCAAAAGCCGACGAACCCCACGGCCAGATTAACGGCCGTCAAGGTCGCGTAGGTCATACCGGCGGACCTCCCGGAATCTCCCTTCTTCCGCAGTCGGCGGTCCTCGAACTCGTTCTCCAGTGCTTCGGCCGTCTTCGTCACGACCATGAACATCCAAACGATGCCGAACAGCGGGATTAGCGCCAACCAGACCATGCCCGGCTCCATCGACCGGTTCCGCTTCCGGACTTCTTGGAGGGCCTGCATCGACCGGACGAGCACGACAATGAGCGTCGCCAAAACAGCGAGAAACAGCGTTAGGCCGATGCAGCCCCCGACGATTCCGCCGACGACCACGGCCGGGTTCACGCCGTTGGGCGGCGGCGGGTTGAAGCCGCGTTGTAGGACGTTTAACAGCATCGGCGGAGGTCTCGCGGGGCGTGGCGGGGTCGGGCGGAGTGCGGCGATTGTACAGTCGGCGTGGGGCCGCACAACGACAAAGCTTCCGACCGGGCGGGCGATCTTTCCCGCCCCGGGTTCGTAGAATGCCCGGAACTGAACGCCGCATTGGGGAAGCACGTCATGGCCGTTGAGTTGGTCAAAGTCCCGTCGCCGGGGGAATCGGTGACGGAGGGCAAGATCGCCAAGTGGTACAAGTCCAACGGGTCCGCCGTCGCCACGGACGAGCCGCTCTTTGAACTCGAATCCGACAAGGCGGCGCAGACGGTCGGCTCCCCGATCGCCGGGGTCGTCAAGATTCTCGTCGCCGAGGGCGAGATCGTCGCCATCGGCACCGTCGTCGCCGAGATCGACCCCGCCGGCAATCCGTCCGCCAAACCGGCCACCGCACCCGAAACCCCGCCGAAAGTGAGCCTCGCCACCGACGCCGTACCGAAGACCGGCGGCGAGCCGAAGGTCTCGCCGGCGGCCGGCCGCATCCTCGCCGAGAAGGGCGTCGAAGCCGCGAGCGTCAACGGCACCGGGCCGAAGGGCGTCGTCACCAAGGACGACGCGGTGAAAGCGACCGCTCCCGCCCCGGCCGCGCTGGCGACGACGCCCAAGCCGGCGACGCCCGCCCCGGCCGCCGTGACGCCGACGGGTGTGGCCCGCGAAACGCGGCAGGGCATGACGATGATCCGCCGGCGGATCGCCGAGCGCCTGCTGGAGAGCCAAAATACCACGGCGACGTTGACGACCTTCAACGAAGCCGACATGACGGCCATTCAGGAGTTGCGCGCAAAGTACAACGAGAGGTTCGAGAAGAAGTACGGCGTCAAGATCGGCTTCATGTCGATCTTCGTCAAAGCGACGATCGAAGCCCTCAAAGCGTTCCCCGTCGTCAACGCCCGCATCGACGGCCAGGACATCGTCTATCAGAACTTCCACGACATCAGCGTCGCCGTGAGTACCGAGAAAGGCTTGACGGTCCCGGTGATCCGCAACGCCGACGAGTTGAGCTTCTCGGACATCGAGAAGAAGATCGCCGAACTCGCTAAAAAGGCCCGGGACGGCAAGTTGACGCTGCAAGACATGTCCGGCGGGACGTTCACGATCACCAATGGCGGCACCTTCGGCTCGATGCTCTCGACGCCGATCTTGAACCCCCCGCAAAGCGCGATTTTGGGCATGCACAACATCCAGAAGCGGGCCGTCGTCATCGGCGACGACATCGTCGCCCGGCCGATGATGTACATCGCCCTGAGCTACGACCACCGCCTGATCGACGGCCGAGAAGCGGTGCAATTCCTGGTGCGCGTCAAGGAATGCCTGGAAAACCCCGAACGCATGCTGTTCGAGATTTGATTGTAAAACGATTCACCGCAGAGGTCGCGGAGAAAGGCAAAATCCGAAGAGTGCTAAAACCGAGCAGGTTGTACGTGCGGCCTGTTCATCGTAGTGGCAGCCAGACGCGATGGTTTGAACAAAGATTAATGCCTTTCTCAGTTTTCATCTTTCTCCGCACACTCATGTGCCCTCTGCGGTGAAAATTCTTTCTTCAGTATTGAGGTAGTATGCCCGACACTTTTGACCTCGTCGTGATCGGTGGCGGGCCGGGCGGCTACACTGCTGCCATTCGCGCGGCCCAACTCGGCCTGCGCGTCGCCTGCATCGAAAAGCGGCCCAACAAGGCGCTGGGCGGGACGTGTCTGAATATCGGCTGTATCCCCAGTAAAGCGCTGCTCGACTCGTCCGAACTGTACGAAGTGATTTCGCACAAGGCCAAGAAGCACGGCATTGGCGTCAGTGGTGTGTCACTTGATATTCCCGCGATGATGGTGCGGAAAGACAAGGTCGTCAAGGAATTGACCGACGGCGTGGCGTACCTATTCAAGAAGTACAAGGTGACGCCGTACTACGGTGCGGGCAAGTTGGCGGGGCCGGGGAAGGTCAGCGTCACGGACGCCGGCGGGGCCGTCACGGCGTTGGACGCCAAGCACGTGTTGCTCGCCACCGGCAGCGACGCGACGGAGTTGCCGTTCCTCAAGTTCGACGGCACGACTGTGGTGAGTTCCACCGAGGCGCTGGACTTCCAGGAGGTGCCGAAGCACCTCATCATCGTCGGCGCGGGGTACATCGGGCTCGAATTGGGGTCGGTCTGGAAGCGGCTCGGGTCGAAGGTGACCGTCGTCGAGTTCTTGCCGCGCATCCTGCCGATCAGCGACGCCGGGATCGCCGCGGACGTGCAGAAGATTTTAACGAAGCAGGGTCTCGAATTCCACCTGAACACCAAGGTCACCGGGGCCACCGTCAAGAAGGGCATCCTCGGCGGCACGACGGTCACCGTCAACGCCGAGACCAAGGACGGCAAGCCGTTAACCTTTGAAGGCGATAAGGTTCTCGTGGCCGTCGGTCGCCGACCGCACACGACGAATCTTGGCCTGGACGAAATGGGCGTTGAGTACGACAAGAAGACGGGCAAGGTGAAAGCGGACTTACACTTCCACACCAACGTCGCGGGCGTCAGCGCGATTGGCGACATCATTGACGGGCCAATGTTGGCGCACAAGGCCAGTGAAGAAGGCTTGGTGTTCGCGGAGCAGCTCGCCGGGCAGAAGCCGCACCTGAACTACGACACGATCCCGAGTGTCATCTACATTTGGCCCGAGGTGGCGAGCGTCGGTTCCACCGAGGAGCAGTTGAAGGAAAAGGGCACGGCCTACAAGGTCGGCAAGGTGCCGTTCCTGGCCAGCGGCCGCGCCAAAGCGATGGACGAGGCGGACGGCTACGTCAAGGTTCTCACGGACGCCACAACCGACCGATTGTTGGGCGTCCACATTTTGGGGCCGCGGGCGTCGGACCTGATCGCCGAGTGCGTGACGGTGATGGAGTACCACGGCAGTGCCGAGGACATCGCGCGTTGCACGCACGCGCACCCGACGCTCGGCGAGACGGTCGGCGACGCCGCGCGGATGGCCTACGCCGGCCTCCCGGTGAACTTCTAACCCGGCGGGACGGCACCTGAACCTCTGGCCTCCCCCCGATTGCGGGGGGAGGCCAGAGGGGTTGCGGCGACCCCACCCCAACCCTCCCCCCAAGCGGGGAGGGGGCCGGACGAGACCCGCTTCGGCGGCCCGAGCCTGTATTCACCCGGCGGAGCAGCGATGCTGGCCCTGCGAACCGCCGTGCGAAAAGTCGAGCGCCTGGCGTACAGCCCCGACGGCACGCGACTGGCTATCGGCGGGCCGACGGGCACAGAAGTGATCGGGGTGGACGGCGGGGAGACGGTGGCGCTGTTGGACTGGGCCCACGAAGGACCACTCGCATTCGGTTCCGAGCCTAACTGCTTGCTGATCGGCTCCGGAAACATAACGGTCATCTGCTTCGATCTTGCCAAACTCGATCCGCCTTCATCGCCTGGAGGTGGAACGCTATTGTCGCAAACTATTCACCTGCTGCCTGTAACAAGTGAGTGGTTTATCGGTGTCGCCCACGGTGTCCGCCGAAATAAGTTTGCTCGGCCCTGGAATAGTCACTCTCTGGACAGCCTGATTGTTTGGCAGTTCGAATTTAGTCAAGGAGATTTCCACCCTCGACGCTTGACAGCTCTTGACAACCCGTCACGGGTAGTATTCCTTGGCAGCGGCACGGACCACGCATTCAACAACTATCTCTACCTCCTCGACGGCGACACCGGGGAGTTGATCCGCCGGCACCGCTGCGGCTACGCTAGCGTCGATCACTTCACCGGGTCGCCGTGCGGCGGCTACCTCGTCGGCGTCTTGCAAGCGACGCTGATCGTTTGGGACACGGCCGCTCTGCACCTGCCGCCGAAGCGGTGGGCGAACGACTCGCGGAAGCAATTCACCGGGGTCGCGTTCCACCCGCACGGCCGCTACCTGCTCACCGCCAGCAACGACAAGTCGGTCAAACTCTGGGACTTGACCAGCGGCCAAGTCGTCCGCTCCTACGACTGGTCGGCCGGTCGCATGCGCAGTGTGGCCGTCGCCCCGGACGGCCTGACCGCCGCGGCCGGCAGCGACGAGAACCTCGTGGTGCTGTTCGATCTGGATTTGTAGTCCTGGCGAGCGGCGGGTGTAAGCCCGCTGTTCCACCCTGGAATGGGAGGTCGCGTCCCACGGGAAGTTCCTGGCGCTCGCCACGGCAAGCCCTTCGCAATCGGGGGTGGAACAGCGGGCTTACACCCGCCGCTCGCCAGGAATTGTTGCCACCCACGGCGTGCGCGGCACGGTGGACAGCGTGAACAGCGGTAGTAGTTCCTTCGCCGTGATCGGCTCCGGTTTCGTCAACCAGCCGCAACTCCAGGCGAGCGTCCCGAGGACCGCTTCGGGGCGGACGCCGCGTTGCCAGTAGGTTTGCAACCGCGTGTCGCCGTGCCGCTTGGCGAGCCGCCGGCCGTCCGCGCCGACGACGAGTGGGACGTGCGTGAATGCCGGCGCGGACAGCTTCAGCGCCTCGTACAAGAGCAGTTGCCGGGGCGTGCTCGGCACCAGGTCGTCGCCGCGCAGGACTTCGGTCACGCCCATCGCCGCGTCATCGACGACGACGGCGAGTTGGTACGCGGGGGCGTGGTACGACCGCCAGACGACGAAGTCGCCGCCGGCCTGCGTCAGGTCAATTGCGGTCGGCCCGCGAAAGCCGTCGTCGAACGTCGGCGAGTGGGTCACGCGGAACCGCCAGGCGTAAGGCCGGTCGAGCGCGGTGGCGTCGGCGGCACTGCGGCCGGCGCACGTCCCCGGGTAAGCCGGCCCTTCGTGCTCGGCGTGCGGGGCGGCGGCGGCCGTGGCGATGTCCGACCGCGTACACGTACACGGGTAGACCAACTCGCGCCGCTTCAATGCGTCGAGGGCCGCGACGTGGGCGTCGAGATTCGCCGACTGCACGACCGGGTCGCCGTCGGAGTCGAGGCCGAGGCGGGCGAAGTCGTCGAAGAGTTGCGCCACCGCGTTCGGCTTGTTCCGCGGCGTGTCGATGTCCTCGACGCGGAGCCGCACGGTGCCACCCTTCGACCGCGCGGAGAGCCAGGCGAGGAGGTACGTCCGCGCGTTGCCGAGGTGTTGCGCTCCGGTGGGCGACGGGGCGAGCCGGCCGGTAGTGGGCATCGCGTCAGTCTATAGGCCGGCGAGCCGGAAGCGCCAGCGCCCGGAGTTCGTCGCGCGCGGCCTCCGCAACTTGGGCTTGCGTGTGCCGAAGAGAACCTTCAAACTCGTCGGCTGCCGCGTTCCCACGGGACGCCCCCACCCGCTCGGAAGGAGTCCGGGTCTCATGGTCCATTGCCTCGTCGCTGCCGCGTTCGCTCTCGCCGCCGCGCAACCGCCGACGGTCTTGATGCCGAAGGCCGTCGCCCCGCCGACGCCGGAGCAGGTGCGCGCCGTTCCCGCCGATCTCGTCAAGTTCTTGCAGACCGGGGATTTCGACCCGAACGTCGCCCGGGCCGGCGGCACGCTCCTGCCGACAACCGCCCCGACGAACGCCCTCGACGGCACGGTTTGGGTGCGCGAGACGAAGGGCTGCCGCGTCGTTTTAAAGTTCACGAAGGACCGCCTCGAAGCTGAAATGATACTTGGCGTGAAGGGCCAACTGGCCGTCACCGCGGACTACGCGCTCGGCCGGGACGGGCTGGTCTTCGGGGTCGTCACGGACGCCTCCTCACCACAGGCCGACCAGGCCGGCGAGGAGTTCGTCAAGGCGTTACTCGCCGCGGGCGGGGAGCCGTACTGCTTCCGCGTTCGCACCGACGGCGACACCCTTACCCTCCGCGACGCCCGCTGTCGCGCGGCCGAGGCGACTTACGCGGTCCTCGGGTCGTACAAGAAGGTGTCGGCCAAAGACCTTGAGAAACTGCACCAGTCGCCGTCGAAGCCGTAGGGTTACGGCTTCAAGATTTGCAGCTCGACCTTGCGGAACTCGCAGGGGTGGCTCTCGGCTTGGAGGGCGATGTAGCCTTCGCTGATGACGAGCTTGCCGCCGACGATGAGCTTCTTGCCGTCGGCGTCCTTCGGGTCGTACTGCGGCTGCTCGTACTCCATCACCGTCTTGCCCTCGACGATGTGCTTCACCACGCCGCCGCCGTGGACTTCGAGTTCGATCGTCACCCACTGGTCGCCGTCGTAGGTCTTGCCCTTCGATTGCGCGATGTGCGGCGTGTACAACTTGCCGCCGATGACGACGTTCGTGCCCGGCGAGCACATGCTGCCGGTCGGCCGGTCGCCCTTGCCCAGGCCGCCGAGGAATTGCGCCTCGATCGACACGGGGAATTCCTGGTCCTTGCGCATCGTCTTGGGGTCCTGGCAGTGCAGCATCAGGCCACTGTTGCGGGTCGCCCAGCCGGGGCCGCCCTTGCACTGGTCGCCGACGAACCGGTACTCGATGCGCAGCCGGTAGTGCGACAGCTTGTCCTTGTAGAAGAGGTGGCCGAACTGGCCCTTGAAGTCGCCGTACTTGTCGTAGTTGACGGTGATCTTGCCGTCCGTCACGCGGAAGGTGTCGTGCGCGTTGTCGCCGAAGTCGAACCCGGTGATCTTCGGCGTCCACCCGGTCAGCGTCTTGCCGTCGAAGAGTTGCGTCCACTCGCCGTCGGCACCATCGATACTAGCAGTCGGCTTGGGCTTGTCGTCGGCGGACACGACCGACGCCAGCGCGGCGATAGTCAGCGCACTCAGGGCGACCAAGGTGAGGCGAAACATCGGAGGGCCTTTCCGGACGGGGAGGGGGGAGTCGCGGCGGCAACGTGGCCGCCCGTGGGTTCAGCATATCCACGGTGGCCCGGTCGTGGTGGGGGCACCCGGCGGATCAACCCGGTTGCAACGGCCGCGGACTTCGCCGACAATTAGTGGCTGACCCGTTCCTCGTCGCTGTGAGCCGACCCCATGCGCCGCTTTTTCACCCTGCTCGCCGTTGCACTCGTAACGGCTCCCACCTTCGGCCAGTCGCCGGCGAAACCGCACCTCGCGGCGGTCGATGCCCGCATCGCCGCCGAGTCGCCGGACCTCGTGAAGCTGTACCTGCACCTGCACGAGAATCCCGAATTGTCGCTCTTCGAGGTGCAGTCGGCGGCGCGGATGGCGAAGGAACTGACCGCCGTAGGGTTCGCGGTCACGCCCGACTTCGGCGGTCACGGCGTCGTCGGCATCTTCGCCAACGGCCCCGGCCCGACGGTCATGGTGCGGGGCGACATGGACGCGCTCCCCGTCACTGAGCAGACCGGCGTGCCCTACGCCAGTAAGGTCCGCACCCGGGACCGGTCCGGCAACGACACCGGCGTCATGCACGCCTGCGGGCACGACGTTCACATGACCTGCTTCGTCGGCACCGCCCGCGTCCTGGTCGCCCT
>JAYTSV010000013.1:0-36703 GCA_043745465.1 Fimbriiglobus sp. | reverse complement strand
AACCGGTCTTCGAGCCGCTCGGCTGGGACTGGCGCATCGGCACTGCTGCCCTTGCCAGCTTCCCGGCCCGCGAGGTGATCGTCGGCATGCTCGGCCTGCTCTACGATGTGGGCGAAGACCCCGGCGAAGGCGGTTCGACGCTGCAAGCGGCCGTGAAGAAGGAATGGGCCGGCGACCCCATTCGCGGCCGCTACGGCGTGCCGGTCGCACTCTCGATCATGGTCTTCTTCGCACTCTGCATGCAGTGCGCTTCGACCTTGGTCGTGATCCAGCGGGAAACGCGCAGCTGGGCGTGGCCCGCGTTCACGTTCGTCTACATGACGGTGTTAGCCTACGTCGGCGCGTTCGCGACGTTCCAGTTGGGTAGAATGATTGTGGGTTAGCGAGGTGGTACCATGCAACTCATTGCGACATACTTGATCATCGGCTTGGCGACAGCGTACGTGCTGCGCGCGTTGTGGCGAACCGTTGCGGGAAAGAAGGTCGGCTGCGGCTCGGGCTGCGGGAAGTGCGAGGCTCCTCAGCCGGAGCAAAAAGGCCGCATTTCCCTGCCTCAGGTGTGAGGTTTATTCGGTTGGTCGCCGATGCGTGTGGGTTCGTTGAAGCAGTGCATTTCGCCGGCGAGAGATCGAATACTAGGGGTCGAACGTCTCTGCGGGCGGGACGCCCGCGCACCCCAGCTTACTTCTTCTGCGGTTGAAACACACTCCGCTGATCGTCGGCGATGTCGCGGAGTTTATCTTGAAGTTTCTTCTGAGACTCGTCGCGCTGACGGATGCTGAGGAACGCATCTTCCTCGCTGACGATGATTTTGCGTTTGGCCTCGCGGGTGTAGCCCGCGGGGCGAGGCGGGCCGGGCATCTTCTTCCCCTCCAGGTACGTGGAATACTTGTCGAAGACTTCCACGTACAGTTCAACCGTGTCGCCGACCTCAAGTTTCGATTCGGAACCGTCGATCCCCTTTTTTCTCAACCCGCCGGTCTGGAAGTTGTAGCGGCCGCCGGCTTCGAGTTCGCCGGGAAGCGTGGCTGGGTCGGGGCTCGGGATCGCGAAGAACTCGACCTGCGTGGTTCGTCGTCGCGGATCGGTTCGGCCGAACCCGGTGAACGATTTCTCGAACAAACCCAGGTCCGGAATCCACTTGCCGACCTTGGCGAGGTCCGCCGAGGTTTTGGAAAGTGGGAGGCGCGAATAGAACTTTCCGGCGAGGTCGTCCCGGGGGTGGACGTTCTCGGGTTGTTCGCCGCGCGGGATCACGCGGTAGGCGATGTTCGAGCGGCCGACGCCGAGTTCGGATCGGGCCGAGTAGATCACTTGAATCGGGCCGATGTCGCCTTCCCCTGGCACGCCGGGGCGGTAGGCCACGGGGAAATCCCATTCGTAGATGCGCGGGTCGCCCTTGCCGTCGAACTCGGTGGCGTCCGGATGGCGGTTCGATTCCTTGCGAAACTCGACGGCCGGGGGTTCGTCCGGCAGCATCCGAATCCCACGTCGCGCCGGAGCTGCGCTGGTGAAGCCGCGACGATCGACCAGTTCGATCCGGTAGCCAATCGACTTTGCCAGCGTCGGGAACGACCACTCGGCGGAAAGGCCGTCGGCGGCGAGGTCGTCGGCGGGAATGCGAACCCGATCCACTTCCTTGTTCCCTTCGCCGCGATCGATCGGAATCAGTACCGCGCTCGTCACGGGTTTGTTGAACTTGGCTTCGACGCGGAGATCGGAGCGGGGCAGGGCGTTGACAATCTCGCCGCGTGGCTGGAAGCGCTCGTAGGGGATCGTGACTTTCTTGCCGTTCACTTCCGTGGGTCGGCCACCCAGATACTCGGGGAGCAGTTGCCAGGCGTCGATGTCTTTCACCTGCGGAGGCGGCTCAAAATCGACGCGGCTCGCCCAGCGAGTCCGGCCATCGGCGAGGCGAGCCTTGAAGGCGAATGGCGTGGACGACGGCGGCAACTTCGTGAGGAACGTGGCCGAGCCGTCCGGGTTTTGCTTCTCGAAGGCGAGCGGATAATCGTCGGCGGGCTGGTCGTCCGGTGAAACGAAGCTGCGGCCCGTCATCGTTTCTTCCCAGGCTCCGATCACACGGTAGCGAATCTCGACTTCCGAGCCGCTCGGCCAAACTTCCGGCGTGAGGTTCTCCAGCTTCACGGATCGCGGGATCTCCACATCGAGGAGCATTTGCCGCTTCACGAGTACGACGGCGAGTTGCGAGTTGGCGAGCGTGAAGCCGCCCCAGGCAAGCAACACGGGTAGCGCGAGCGCGATCGCCCAGAGCGTGGGCGTGTAGTCGATGAGTTTCGTGAGCCGGTGGCGGGCGGCCATCTCGCCGGCTTCGCGGGTGACTTCCGAGATCAAGGCCTTCGACATACCCTGCGTCTTGGCGTTAGGTCGGTTCAGTTGCAGGGCCGTAACGAGGCGATGGTCGAATTCGGGGATCGCCTTCTCGGCCTGGAACGCGAGATCGTCGATGGGCGGCGTCTTGGACCACGGGCGAAGCAAGAACAGATACGCGAGGCCCGCCGCGATCGCGACCTGCGACAGGCTGGCTAGCACGCGCAGCGCGAACGGCACCTCGCCGCGGCGATCGTAGAGCCAGTCCGCGAGGCAGGCGAAGCCGAGTACGACGGCCACGATGGCGAACCACCGCGCGCCGCCCCACGACAGCCGCACGAGTTGTTCGCGAAGCCGCCATGCCCGAAGTTGTCGAATCAGTGAGTTCATGAATGAATCCGGAATCGCGAAGCCGCAAGCGGCCTTAACTCAACCCGTTGAACTTCCGCACCACCCATTCCAATGTTAGCAACCCGATCAAGAGGATCATCGCCCACTTGTTCCAGAGGATCGTCTCGTTGCGGTTCGTGAACGGCGCGGTCTGAGCCTTCACCTGTCCCGGCAGCTTGTACAAATCTTCCTCGCGGTAGAAGCCGCCACCGGTGGCCTCGGCGAGTTTGCGGAGGTCCCCTTCGGCCATGCCGCCGGGAGCCAGTTCGTGTTCGGGCGGCAGGTTCACGCGATAGTCGAGGTTGGCCGGGTTGCCGTTACTTGGATCGACCTTGAGCGAGAAGCGGCCGGTGCGGTTGAACGGCAACGTGGCCAGGTATTCGCCGGTCGGCTTGTTGTCGGAGCCGCGCTTCGCGATCAACTTCACGGGCACGTTCGCGTCCTTGTCGTTTGGGTCCGCATCCAGTTTCACGAGTCGCGCTTCGACCTCGTCCGCCGTCACCGGTTGGAAGTCTTTCGTGAACAGGCGAGCGTGAAGTTGGCCGGTCTTGCCCAGAACGGGGTCGAGGGTATCGAGCGAAAGTTGCGTGAGCTTGGTGCCCACGGTTCGGGGCACGCCAGCCACATACACGGCCTGGCTCCAGAAGCGGCCGAAGTATTTGTCCGCCTCGTTGAAGCGCCAGCGCCAGGTCTCGTCGAAGCCCATGAAGATGACGTAGCCCTTGCCGTAGTAGTGCCCGGCGAGGAGTGGCATCGGCTTGCCGTCGGCGAGCTTCTGCGTCGGGTGTACGAGGAACGCCTCGGCCGCGGGCTTGAGCTTCGTCACGGGATAGTGCCAGAAGATTTCCGGCAGCGAGCGCCAGCGGCGAGCATTGTCCAGCGGGTCGTCTTCCAGTGAAAGCACTGCGGCTCGGGAAGCGGCGGGGGCGACCTGCGGCTTGAACCCGATGGGCCGGGTCGGAGATTCGATCGGGAACCGGACCGCATCGAACTCGACGGGCAGGATTTCGCCGATCGGCGACTTCACCCAGCCGGCCGGAGCGTGCCAGCGGCCCGCCACCTGGATCATGCCACCGCCCTCGGAGACGAATTCCTTGATGACTTCCTGCTGATCCGGAGACCAGAACGAACCGGGGATATCGCCGAAGATCAGCAGGTCGTAGTCGAACAGTTCCTTGCGGAAATCGCCTCGGGAGAGTGCGAATCCGGGCACCCAGGGCTTGCCCGCTTTCATCGACTGCCGATCGCCCTCGGTCAGGTAGAAGCTCGCTTCGACGCGGCGATCGCGGAGCAGCGCCCGCTGCAGGAACTTGAAGTCGAAGCGCGGCAGCGAATCGACCACGAGTACCTTCAACTTGCGATCCACGACCTTGCTATTCTTCACGGTTTCATCCGAGAGCACCTCGGCGGTCGCGCCGGAACCCGTGGTCACCCGGACGGTCACGGTCAGTTCCGGCTTCTTCGCCTCGGCGTCTTGCTTCGTGGGAACGAAGGACAGCACCTCGCGGAGGTCGTCGCCGGTACGGACGGGGTCGATGAGCTTGCGGGCGACTTCGCGGTCGCCGTACTTCAGCACGATCTCGGCTTTGCCGTCGGTGACATCCTTGACGCGGTAGCGAACGGGCACCGAGATCGCGTCGTCCACGAAGAGCGTTTCGGGAACGAGTGCGTCGCGGAGTTCGACGTGTCCGAAGGCAGAACTGCCGACGCCGTAGATGTGGAGGGGCACTTTGAGGCGGGCGCACTCGCGGCCGATGTCGTCGAGGCTGCGCTTGCGGGTGCTAAAATTCTCGCGGCCATCGGTCACGATCACGATGGCTGCGGGAAGATCCTTCTCGTCGCGGTCGATGAGTTCTGAAACGGCGTCGGCGAGTGCCGTTCGCGATTCGGTAGCGGCGATCTCCTTGAGCCAGCGAGTGTCGAACGATTCGCGACCGGTGCGGTTCGTGCCGAAGGTCGAGGAGTCGAGCGGGCCGCACTTGTTCTTGATCTCTTCGAGCAGATTCAGTTTCGGATTGAGCAGTGCCGCCCGAGCGACTTCGATGCGCGAAGGCTTGTCGGGAAGCTTGCCTTCTCCTACGAACGAAACGATCTGGCTTTCGGGGATACCTTTATCCGGGGCGACGAAATCGTAGGCGATGGCGACTCGCCACTGATCGGTGATGCCGGGCCGCGGATCCTTGCTCGTCATGCTTTGGGAAACGTCCACGAGGAGCGCCACGGGCCGCCGGCGATCGCCTTTGTTCTCCGTAACCCAGACGGGCCGCAACAGGAGGAACGCCACGGTGACGACGATGGAGAAGCGGAGCAGGGCCATCGTGCTGCGCGGCAGGAACCCGATGCGCGCACTCTCCCGAACGTAGAGCACCCCGACGGCGATCACCGCGGCCAGCCCGAAAACCAGGCCGAACCCCCAGTGCCATCCGCGAATCGAGAGTTCGGCAAGCAGCGGCGCGGATAAAGACATTGATTCACCACAGAGTCACAGAGTGCACAGAGAAAAAAAACCGAGACAAATCATGAAACGATCAAAGAATCCGCCGCATGATGCCGTCCTTCAGAAAACGCACGTTGAAGTACAAAAGCAAGCCCAGTTTGATTTCGCTCAACCGCAAATACGTCAATAACTGAGCTTCATGCACTCCAATGATTTTCTCGACGGACTTCAACTCAAGAACGAGACGATCATCGACGATGATGTCGATTTCCAAGTCGTCGCCGAGTTTCAATCCTTTGTAATGGATCGGCAGTTTCACATGCGCTCGGAATGGTATGCCTCTGAGTGCCAGTTCGTGGCACAGGCATCGGCGGTAGACCGATTCCAACAGCCCAGGCCCGAGGTGCCGGTGGACCTCGATTGCTGCTCCGATGACAGCACCCGTCAGCGGATCATCGCCTTCTTCCATTTTCTCTCCTCTCCTGGCTCCCTCTCTGTGCTCTCTGTGACTCTGTGGTAAATCCTGTTTTTACCAGGCTCGGCCGCAAATCCACGCCCAGAGCGATTCCGCCACCAGTGCGAACAGCAGCAACAGCAGCACCCATTCCGTCCACTCGCGGCGAACGCGGGTCTGATTGATCGCGGCTTCGGTTCCCGCCCCGGCCTGGATCACGATCGGTTCGTAACCGAGAATCTTGGTCATGTCGGCGTTCAAGGCGATCTCGAGGTTTGCCGACTCGCGGAGGTCCGCATTCACGGCGAAAGTCGGGCCCGACGAGTCCGGCTTGCCTTCGGGTACGATGCGATAGATGCCGGGGTCGGCGGTGTCGGTTGCCGTGATCGTCAACTTTTCGCCGGGGCTCGCATCGGGCCGGTCCAACCGCACGCGGCGATTGTCTTTCTCGCCCGCCTTCGGCGGCTTCACCAGTTCAAATCCGCCTTCCACCTCGGGCGGATACCACACGAGTGGGTCGCCGGCGGTCTTGGTTCCACCCGGCGTCTTGCGGCCCGTGAGGTGAGCCAGTGTGAACGCGGTGAACGGCACGAACGCATCGGACCCGCGACCGGGGAAGTTCGACCAGCGTTCGTCGAGCGAAGTACCCACGAAGATCACTTCGCCCTCGCCGACCACGCGCGAACTGATGAACGGCTTCTTGTCCGGGGTACTCACGAGGACGCGGCCGCCGACGCCGCTGGGGCCGTCTTCCCTCACGCCGTAAAGTTTGGTCATGGAGACGCCATCGAGAGCGTTGCTGTACGGTGGCTCGCTGAACGGGCTCATGAACGACGGGTTCAGGGCAATCGATTCCGGGGCCGGCTTGAACGGGCTCGTCTCGGTGGCGTTCTCCACTTGTACGAGGTCGAACGGCAGCAACTTCGCGCCGGAGGAACCGAGCACGCGGTTGTAATCGGCGGCGAGTACGTTGTCGCCGCTGCCGATGACGAGCCCGCCGCCGGTGGACACGAACTCCTTCAAACGGGTGACGAAGTCCGCGGGAAGCGCATTCGCCGGTGCGTCGAGCAAGTAGACCACATCGATGTTGGCGAGCGAAGCGGCACTGAGTTCGTTCACGGTGACGATCTGCGGCCGGATGTAGTATTCCTCGGTGCGGTCCGGCGGCACGGGCGTGAGTGCGTTGCGGACGAAGTGCGAACCGGATTCCGCCGGTAAGGCGACGTTCGGCATGCCGTCGACCAGCAGCACGCGAATCACATCGCGAATGAAGATGACCTTGTCGAAGCGATTGTCGCCGGGGAGGCCGTCGCCGCTGATGCGGACCGTGAGTACCTTCGCCCCGGCTTCCTCCAGACTGCCAGTGAGCGTTACGGGAATGACCTGTCCCGGCTCGATGAGATCGACCTGCACCACGTCCTTCTCGATGGCCTTGCCTTCGAGTTCGAGGCCAACCTTCAGGCCCTTCACCGGCTCGCTGCTCGTATTCTTCAAACTGATGACGAACGGCACGCGGGTGCGAGTGTGCGGGATCGTACCGATGGCTTGCACGTCCGTCACGGCGACGTTGCCGACCTTGCGGTCGTCCTTACCGCAGCGAACGAAGATGAGGTTCGCCTGATGGCGAATCTCGTCGCACTTGTCGCGGAGCGTGCCTTGTTGGCGTTCGAAGCCGAGCTTCTGCATGTCGCTGAGGAAGTAGATTTCCTTGACGGGCGAGGTGCCGGAGTTGGCGGCTTCGAGTGCGGCGGTGAGCCCTGGGAGAAAGTCCGAAGCGAGTCCGGAGGTTTCGATGGTCGGTATCAGTTGCCGGGCTTGATCGAGGTTGGAGCGAGTCTTCGGCCCGAGCAGTTCCGGGCGATCGGAGCAGCCGATGATCTGAACGGTGGAGTTCGCGGGCAGAGTGTCGATGATGTCGAGTGCAGCCTTCTTGGCGAGTTCGAGCCGGGTCTTGTCGCCGTCCTGGGCACCCATGCTGTACGACGTGTCGATGACGATGACGGCATCGACGGACTCACCGCGGCCGGTCGAGCCTGCGGATTGCATGCCGGGCCGAGCCAGGGCCAGCGCGAGCAGCAGAATCGCGAGGCAGCGGAGCGCGAGGAGGATCCATTCCTGGAACTTGAGCCGGCGGCTGGTCTGCTCGATGGCTTCCTTGAGGAACTCCATCGCGGCCCACGGCAGCTTGCGGTACCTGGCCTTGTAAAAGAAGTGCAGCGCGATGGGAACGCCCACCGCGGCAGCACCGGCCAGCATCCAGGGGTTGAGGAAGTTCATCGCGG
Organism: Fimbriiglobus sp.; assembly: GCA_043745465.1. Taxonomy (GTDB): domain Bacteria; phylum Planctomycetota; class Planctomycetia; order Gemmatales; family Gemmataceae; genus Fimbriiglobus. Next base: position 28,809 of record JAYTSV010000013.1, on the reverse strand, counting down.
GATCAGTCCTTGGTTCGTTTCAGCACCATCACGGTTGTGTCGGAACCCGGCTTGGATTCCATGGACTCGGGAAACTTATCTCGTGCCATACTCTTTCCGGCGATGGTCAGGGTGTCGCCGTCCAGCGTGTACAGGCAAAGGGACGCCGGCCTATCGGCCTTCTGTTTGGATTCTTGACCCGGCTTCGGTTCTTCGATCTCGTTCGCGGTGATGCGGCGTGGCTTGGCGGTCAGATCGAGCACGATCCGGGTGTAAAGAACCCGTTGTTCTTGAGGAACCCTGGAGATCATAAGTTCTCCTTTGAACTCGACCTCCACCTCGCTCGGGAACTTCTTGCCGTCGAGAGTCGTGGACTCCATTTTCCAACGACCCTTGAACCGCTTGAGTTCGGCCTCCGTGGGCGATTGCTTGGCGCCGGGCGGGATCGGAGTAGCCACAACAGCCGTGGTCGTGACGAACACGATCAAAACGAAACTCAGGAGAACGCTGCGCATCGTCGGTTCCTCCGGTCACTTCTTTTCCCGCGTCAACACCAGCACCTGAGCCTCTTCATCATCAAAACTCCTCGGACGCGCATTCACGCCCAGCGCTACCTTCACTTCGCCGCTGTCGATCTCATAGATGCCGACCAACTTCACCTCGGCGCCGCGTCCCGCTCCATGAGTAAACGTTGCCGGTTGGCCGTCGTCGCCCAGCAGAGCCAGATCGATTTCCTTCACGTCGGCTCGCAGTGTCATGCGATAAGAACGGCCAAATGGACCGCCCGAGTTGTAGCTCCAGGTATTGCCTTCAACCCGGATGACGCCGAGGTTGTTCCGGCCGGCGGTGGAGTAGTTCCAGTCTCCTTGCAGTTTGGCCATGTCGTCGCGTGAGTCGCGGTTAGAGACGAACCACGACGCAACACCAACGATGACCAGGAGCCAACCGGCGAGCACGAACCATTTTCTTGGCGAGCGGCCAGCGTGAGCCGGCTGTTCCTGAGCGATCGCACTAACAGCCGGCTCACGCCGGCCGCTCGCCGGATTGGACTCACTCATCGTCGCCCCGTTTGGAGTCGCCGCACGAGGTACTCGCCGAGCGACGCCACCAGCGGCCGGCTGGTCATCATGCGCACGTAATCGACACCGCTGCCATCGCAGCCCTTCTGGATGGCCGCGAGGTACTTGTTCACGACTCGCAGGTACGCCGGGCGGAGCAGGTGCGGCCGCGTCATCAGTTCGTCGGCACCTTCGAGGCCGAGGAAGCGGATGTTGCCGTCGAGCGGGAACTCGACCTCATCCTTGTGCAGAACGTGGAAGAGCACGACTTCGTGCCCGCGGAAGCGGAGGTGCCGCAAGCCCGCGAGCGTCGATTCCAAATCGTCGAAGCAATCCGAGATCAAGAACACGAGCCCACGGCGGGTAATGCGGTCCGCGACTTCGTCGAGCAGCGGCCCGATGCGGGTCTTTTCCTTGGGCTGCGTTTCTTCGAGAACGTGCGTGATGGCGTTGATGTGGCTCAGTTGGCTCGACGCGGGAAGTTCCATCGCCCAGGCGTCGTTGAACGTCCGCAGGGCCACGCTATCGCGTTGCCGAATGATCAGGTAGCTGAGCGACGCGGCAATCAACTTCGCGTATTCGAGCTTGTTGGTCTCGGCCGCGCCGTACCGCATCGAATTGGAGCAATCGACGATCACGTTCGCGATGTAGTTCGTTTCTTGCTCGTACTGCTTGATGGTGTACCGCTCGTTGCGGCCGTAGCTTTTCCAGTCGATGTGGCGAATGTCGTCGCCGGGGACGTATTCGCGGTGCTGGACGAACTCGACGGAGAACCCTTTGTACGGGCTCTTGTGATCGCCGACGCGGAGGCCTTCGACGACCTGGCGCGCCATGAGTCCGAGCGACTCGGCCCGGGCGAGAACATCGGGTTTGAGGTATGAGGGCATGGGTTTCGTCCGGCCGCTCGCGGCTTCGCGATTGCGCTTGAAGGTGCAATCGCGAAGCCGCAAGCGGCATGGAATTACGCGGCTACCGCTCGCGCCGCGCTCTTGATCAGTTGACGAACCACTTCCTCGACCGTGACGCCTTCGCTCTGGGCCGCGAAGTTCAGGATCAGGCGATGCCGCATGATCGGCATGGCGACCGCGACCACATCGTCGCCGGCTACGTGGTTGCTGCCGCGGAGTAGGGCGTGGGCCTTCGCCGCGAGGATCAAGTTCATGCTGGCCCGCGGGCCCGCGCCCCACGTCACCCACTTGCTCACGTAGTCCGCCGCCTCCGGCGTCCCTGGCCGGCTCATCCGCGTGATCCGCTTCGCGAACTGGAACACCTTGTCCGACACCGGCACGCGGCGCACCACTTGTTGAAGCGTCAGGATGTCGTCGCCGTTGAGTACGGGCGAAACGGTGAGCTTCGTTTCTGAAGTACCGATGCGCATGATCTGTTCTTCTTCCGCGTCGGTCGGGTAATCGACCTTGATGAGGAAGAGGAAGCGGTCGAGTTGGGCTTCGGGCAGCGGGTAGGTGCCTTCTTGTTCGATGGGGTTCTGCGTGGCGAGTACGAAGAACGGGTTGCGCATCGGGTGGTCGACGCCTCCGATCGAGGCTTTGCGTTCCTGCATGGCTTCGAGCAGCGCGGCCTGCGTCTTCGGCGGCGTGCGGTTGATTTCGTCCGCCAGCACGATGTTCGCGAAGATCGGTCCCGGCATGAACTTGAACATGCGCTCGCGGGTCACGGGGTCGTCTTGAATCACTTCCGAACCGGTGATGTCCGACGGCATGAGGTCGGGGGTGAACTGGATGCGCTTGAAGCTCAGGTCGAGAGCCTGGGCCAGCGTGCTGACCATGAGCGTCTTCGCCAGACCGGGTACGCCCATGAGCAGGGCGTGGCTGCGGCAGAAGATTGCCATGAGCAGTTGATCGAGCACCTGATCCTGGCCGATGATCACTTTGCCGATCTCTTTCCGCAGCCGCTGGTGGGCGTCGCGGAGTTTCTCGATCATGGCGATGTCGTTTTCGGGCGCGATGACGCTCATGGGTTGTGGCTCGAGCTATGGGAAGAGCGAACGGGGCGGGCACGTCCGGCGGGAGAGTTAGAAATATGGTAACGGGTTTATCGGAAGAGGCAAACGAAATGCGCGGGCCTCTTGCATCGTTTTGTTAGCCGGGTGCGCCAGCGACGGATGTACGCGGAGAAATCATCCATGCGCAATTCGTGTTCGATTCCTCCACGAGTTCCCTGTTGTGGACAAAAGAAATCCCGAGCGATGGGGCGGGCCGCGTTGGCCCGCCCCGTTTCCGTTTCCAGACGCTATGATGGAGGAAGAGGCCTGTAATGACTTCCGCGATTGCCGAACCCGACACACTCGCCGACGTCGTCCAGATTCTGGGCGACATCCCGATCCACCGCATTTTGTGGAATCCGCGACCGGGCACGGCCACGGAGGCCGATCAACTCCGCTACGTGGACGGCGTGCCGAAGCGCTTGGTCGAACTCATCGACGGCATTCTCGTGGAGAAAGCAATGGGCTATCGGGAGTCGCTCTTTGCAGCATCGCTGAGTTACTTCCTCGTCTCGTTCGTTCGTTCGCGCAATCTCGGAGTCGTCGGTGCGCCCGATGCGATCCTTCGATTTCAGGCCGGTCGCAACCGGATGCCCGACCTCCATTTCACCGCGTGGGAAAACCTTCCCTCGAATGATGCTCACCTCAAGCCGGTGGCTCGTTACGCGCCCGACCTCGCAGTCGAGATTCTCTCCGAGAACAACACCGTTCAGGAAATCGACCAGAAGTTGCTCGAATACTTTGCGGGTGGAGCGAAGCTCGTGTGGATCTTCGACCCCGAAGACCGCACCGTCGCCGTCTACACCGATCCCACGACGCACTTAGCGCTGACTGCAACCGATACGCTCGACGGCGGCAGCGTGCTCCCCGGCTTCTCGCTTCCTCTAAACGAACTGTTCAACGATCCGCAACTTAATCCCCGGCCATAAGCAGGAGTCCCGATATGCCCTCTCCCATGACCATGACCGAGAAGATCCTCGCCCGCGCCTCGGGCAAAAACCAGGTCGAACCCGGCGAGAATGTCTGGGTCAATATCGACGTACTCATGACCCACGACGTGTGCGGGCCCGGCACCTTCGGCATCTTCAAAAAGCAGTTCGGCGAGAACGCGAAAATCTGGGACAAGGAGAAGCTGGTGGTCATCCCGGACCACTACATCTTCACGAAGGACGCGATGGCGAACCGCAACGTGGACGTGCTGAGGGCGTTCGCGAAGGAGCAAGACCTCAAGTACTTTTACGACGTGGGCACCGAGTCTTACAAAGGCGTGTGCCACATCGCCTTGCCGGAAGAAGGGCACACGCGGCCCGGCGAAGTGCTCCTCGGCACCGACAGCCATACCTGCACGGCCGGGGCCTTCGGCGAGTTCGCCACCGGCATCGGCAACACCGACGCGGGCTTCGTCCTCGGCACCGGCAAACTCTGGCTCAAGACGCCCCCCACCATGCGGTTCGTCTTCCACGGCAAGATGCCGCCCTACCTCATGGCCAAGGATCTCATCCTCGCCGTGATCGGCGACATCGGCGTCGACGGCGCCACCTACCGCGCCATGGAGTTCGACGGCGACGGCATCTTCGCCCTCAACATCGAAGAACGCATGACGATGTGCAACATGGCCATCGAGGCCGGCGGCAAGAACGGCATCATCGCCCCGGATCAGGTCACGTTCGATTACGTGAACAAACGCAACGCCGGGCAGAAGCCGTACACACCCGTGTACACCGACCCCGGCGCGAAGTTCATCTACGAGAAGGTCTACGACGTGACGAAGATGGAGCCGGTGCTGGCGAAGCCGCACTCGCCGGACAACAAGGCGTTCGTTTCGGAGGTGAAGGGAACGAAGTTGGACCGCGCGTACATCGGCTCGTGTACCGGCGGCAAGCTCACGGACTTCAAAGCCGCGGCCGGTTTGCTCAACGGCAAGTCGGTGAAGATCGACACCTTCGTGGTTCCCGCGACGACCGAGGTTTCCCGCGGGCTCGACACGGAGATGATCGGCGGGAAGTCGCTGCGAAACATCTTCCTCGATGCGGGTGCGAAGATCGGCGAGGCGAGTTGTGCCGCCTGCCTCGGCGGCCCGAGCGACACCTTCGGCCGGCTGAACGCGCCGATCTCGTGCATCAGCACGACCAACCGCAACTTCCCCGGCCGCATGGGGCACAAGGAGGCGCAAGTCTTCTTGGCGTCGCCACTGACCGTTGCCGCGTCGGCGCTGACCGGCGTCATCGAAGACCCGCGCGACTTCATGGCGTGACTGCGGGGCCACCAACGACGCGGCCCGGCGGGACTCGCGTCCCGCCGGGCCGGTTGCCCAGGGAGTCGGGCGTTAGTTGCCGTCCGGCAGGGTCGCCGCGTCGGGCGTCGTGTAGAGCGGCGGGAGGACGGACAAGTCGTCCGGTGCCGTGGGGTTGGTGTCGCTCGTCCCGGACATGAAGTCCGGCGTGATGTCACCACCCGACCCGAGCGGTTCATTCGTCGGCGACGCGTACGGCACGGTCCCCGCCGGGAAGTCCGACTGCGGGTTGGGGTCCGCGAACCCGATGTAGCACGGGCCCTCGAAGTAGAGGACATCGTAGTCGCTCAGGTTCGCGTTGGCGGCGAACGGCGAGGCCGACGGATTCTCGCGGGTTTCGAGACTCGAAAGGCTCAACTTGATCTTCATGATCTTCTCCAACAGTCTGAGGGGGACTGGGAACGGCTCCGATTCAGACATCAAATCTGAGCTAAGGGAAATGATACGCTGAAATAATTTTCTGCCTACAAACTCATGCGGTCAAGAAGTGTCGCCGTTTCGATACGTCCAAATCATGCACAATATTAGTCCGGGAGCATAATTTAGACTGATCGGTCCCGCCAGCGTAAAGTTCAGCCACCGCCTGCCGGGTAATTCAAGGCACTTCACGGAATTTAAACCGGCATTTCAGGCTCATTCATGAATCTATGCTCCCAGCCGACTGAGTGAGTGAGTCGGTTTCAAGGAATGATAATTCATAGTGCGAGAGATTGATTTGCGACTTACTGAGAGTGAAAAGTGCCTGTGGGATGCGTGTGATCGCGCGATGAACTGGGGGCGAAGTTTCGTGAAAAGATTGCTGGAAATCGTACCGAGCGTCGCCACGGCCCAGGTCGCCCAAGTCGCCCAGGTCGTCCCGGCGACGGAGGCGGAGGGGCCGGGGCTACGCTTCGCCGTTTGGTTCCAGGGCTGCCCGTTGCGTTGCCCCGGCTGCTGCAACCCGGAGTTCCTGCCGTTCCGCGGGGGCACGGCCGTGCCGGTCATTGAACTCGTGGCGCAGTTGCGTCACCAAGTCCACTTCACCCCGGACTTGGAAGGCGTGTCCCTTTTGGGCGGCGAGCCGTTCGCCCACGCCGCCGCCGCCGCCGAAGTCGCGGCCGAAGCCCGCCGACTCGGGCTTAGCGTGATGGTCTACTCCGGCTATACGCTGGAGCAGTTACGCGACCGTGACGATGGCGACAGCCGCCGCCTGCTCGCGTTGACCGACATCCTCGTCGATGGGCCGTACGTCCGGGAACAGCCGGAAGCCTCGCGGCGCTGGGTCGGCTCGACGAACCAGCGGCTGCACTTCCTGACCGGTCGCTACGACCCGGCCGACCCGTGTTGGGCGAAGCGGAATACGCTCGAGATTCGCGTGAGCGGCAACGAGGTCATGGTCAATGGCTTTCCGGCGCTCGGAGCGGTAGGATTGTGGAAGGGTTGGAAGCGTAAGACCTGACACCGACGGGCACCCCACGACTCATGACGCCGACGGACGACCGCGACACCCCCGACGAGCGCCCCGAGCCGGCCGGCCCGCCCGCGGTGACGCGCTTCGAGTACAACCTGCTGCGGCTGTTACGCTTCTTGCTGGGGCGCATGCCGGCGGAACAGGTGCAGACGCTGATCTACCAGCGCGTGACGCCGCCGCCGCCGTGCCTGAGCCGCGCCTGCGTCACGCTGGCTCAGGACACGCTCTCGAAAGCCGTGGTGCTGTCGCTCGTGCGGGCCGGCGGCTGGCGGCGCGAGAAGTTCCTGCGCGGCGGCCAGCCGACCGGCGGGCGGGTCTGGGAGCGCGTGCCCCTCGGCGAACGGACGCTGGCGTTCAGCCGTCAGCCGCTCGCGTTCACCTTCTGGCTGACGGCCGAGAAGCCGACGGACGCCAAGGAGGTTTGGGAGGGGGCCGACGGCGCGCTGAGCGCGGCCGACGAGTTGTTTTTCGCCTACGCCCTCGACGCCTTGCGTCCGCTGCACGATGTTCACCCGACGCTGGTCCGCAAGGCGGCCTTCGAGCGGAACCCGTTCTGCTGGCTGCTGAGTCCGGGAGACTTCTGCGAGACGGAGACGCTCGAGCTGCCCGACTTCGCCCCGCTCTTCACCGGCGAGCGGGCGGCGATCCTGGAGTGCCTCCAGCCGGTCCTGGCCCAGCGTTGGGTGCGGTCGGAGCGCGGCAAGGGGCAAATCGCCGACTGGAGGCGGATGCGGTTCCAAGGCCACGCGGAGAACGCGACGCTCAGTGCCTTCCTCAAGGCCGCCGACGCGAGTCACCGGCAAGACTTGGCCCGCTTCGTGCTGAAGGCCGCCACGACGGTGTTGGGCGGCGGCACCGAGCTGACGCCCAACTCCTGGACCGGCGGGCTGCAAGGGGCGGGGCCGCAACGCCTCGCCGACCGCCTCGAGACCCAGCGGATCGCGCTCGCCTTGCCGCGCCAACTGGCCCAGTTGCAGGAGTGGGACCGGGCCGCCCGGCGGGTCGGCTACTTCGACGACGACTACGCCGCGAGCCAACTGTGGAAGGCCGACTGGGAGGCGGCGGGGGGCGACGAGGCCGCCGCCAAGGCCCGCCGCCTGATGGAGCAACTCGACCCGCTGCGCGTTTAGCACTGACCGACAGGAGAGACCGCCATGAGCCGCGCCTACCGCATCACCGTGAAAGAGTCCGAGACCCGCGAACTGCGCGGCTCGGACGAGATCTGCACCCAACTCGAACTCCTCGGCGTCCTGCCGCCGGAGGACATGGGCAAGCTGCTCGCCGACGAGTTGAAGTCCCGCGGCTTCGCCGAGGCCGAAGACGGCAAGTTGACTCGCCGGGACGGCAAGCTAACCGTGACGGTGGACCCGTGCAACGGCGAAGTCTCGGTCAAGAGCGAAGTCGCCGAGGCGGTCACGATCGAGGCCAAGCGCGAGGCGTCCGGCTACGACGACGTGGGGCCGGGCGTCGAGGGGGTCCGGGAGCGCACCCGCGCCGACCTCAAGAAGGACCTCGACAAGAAGGCCGACCGCGAGACGGAGCGCCTGCAGACGCAAGCCACCGAGGCGCTCGAGAAGCACTTGGCCGAGTTGCAGCCGGAGCTGTCGCGAGTCGTGAACAAGGTCACCCGCGAGGCCCTCAAGGAAAAGGCGAAGCAGATGGGCACGGTGACCGAAATCTTCGAGGACGCCCAGAGTGGCGACCTGCTCATCAAGGTCGAGGTCTAAGATGTCCGGTCGGAAGTGTCCGCCCGCCCCCGCCAGCCGTTAGACCGAGACCGCATGAGCCTGAGCATCCCCGAGAGTCAGTTGCCGAATTCGCTGACGGCGCAGGAGTCGGTCGAGGCCGCCTACGCCGCCGAGATGGCCGAGGTCGCCGGGCAGGTCGTCCGCGGCCTGCCGAGCCTCATCGAGTGCGACAAGGAACTCGCGCCGTACCTTTTCGTCAACTTGCGCGCGCGGCTCCGCGACCAGAACATCCGCTGCATCTACCTCGACGGCCGGCCGCGCGAGGCCGACGCCCAAGGCGGGCCGATGCCGACCGGCCTGATGGGCACGATGATCGCGCAACTCCGCGAGGCGGTGCGCGGGGCGGTCGAGCGGCGCGTCGTCGTGCTGCCGCACCTCGACCTGCTTACTACGAGTCAGGGCGGCCTGACCGGCGAGGCGCGGGAGGTCATCCCGCTGCTGTACGAGAACCCCGACTTGGTCTGGCTCGGCTTCAAGGACCCGTCGTTCCCGCTGCCGAAGGTGATCGAGAACCTGTTCCCGCACCGCCTGTCGATCCTGGGCGTCAGTCGCGGCCGGCTGACGAAACTGATCACGCAGAAGGAGTCGCGCAAGTTCGGCCGCGACTTCAACCCGTGGCAGCTCTACAAGTACGTCTCGGGCGTCAACGCCGTGCGGCTCCGCAAACTGCTCTCGACGCTCGAGGGCGAGGACTACCCGGCCGACCCCAAGACGGCGTACCGGCACCTCCGCCAGGCGACCCTCACTGGGACGCTCGAAGTCCCCGACATCGACTTGAAACGCGACATCGGCGGCTACGAGAAGGTCAAGCAGCGTCTCCGTGAGGAAATCCTCGACGTGCTGACCCGCCGCGACCAAGCGACGACGCCCGAGGACGTGACGCGCCTGGAGGAGCTGATCCCGCGCGGCATGATCTTCTGGGGGCCGCCCGGCACCGGCAAGACGTACTTCGCCAAGGCCATCGCGACTGCCATCGGCGCGGCGGTGACGATCGTGTCGGGGCCGGAGCTGAAGTCGAAGTGGGTGGGGGAGAGTGAAGAAAACCTCCGCCAAATTTTCCACAAGGCGCGGCAGTCCGCGCCGTCGATTATCGTGTTCGACGAACTCGACAGCTTCGCCACGGCCCGCGGCACCTACACCGGGTCGGGCGTCGAGCACTCGATGGTCAACCAACTCCTCACCGAGATGGACGGCTTCCACAAGGACGAACTGGTTTTCGTCGTCGGCACCACCAACTTCGTCGAGTCGCTCGACCCCGCACTCCTGCGGCCGGGGCGCTTCGAGTTCCACCTGCACATCCCCTACCCGGAGCCGGAGGACCGCCGGGCGATCCTCGACATCTACAACGCCAAGATGCGACTGGCCATGACGGCCGACGCGGTCGATTACGCGGTGAAGCGGACCAACGACTACGTCGTCGGCCAGGCCGGCGGGACGCGGTACAGCGGCGACCACTTGAACGCCCTGTGCCGCGCCATCGCCCGGTTGCGCCTGCGCGAGGACCTGCACGGCGCGACCGACTCGAAGCTCGTCGAGCGGGCCATGACGGCCTGGATCGACCGGCCGACGATGACCCGCAAGGAGGAGACGGTGCTGGCCGTTCACGAGGCGGGGCACGCCGTCGTCGCGTTGTTCTGCGAGCACTCCCCAGCGGTGGAACGCATCACGATCGCCAGCGAAATGAAGTGGGCCTTCGGGTACGTCAAGTACGCCGACCCGGCTCACAAGTACATCCACACCGTCAACTACTACCTCGACATGATGTGCGTGGCGTTGGGCGCGCGCGAGGCGGAGCGGCTGCTGCTCGACGACATTTCGCTGGGGGCCACGGCCGACCTCGAGAGTGCCACGGCGATCGCCCGCGACCTCGTCGAGACGCACGGCCTCGCCGGCGGCAAGCACAGCGTCGTGCAGTTCGTCGATAACTCGCGGCGCGACTCGAGCGCGCCACGCCGCGCCGACCTGGCCGCCGCGACGTTGCAAGCGCTGGATGACCGCATCGCCGAGATCGTCGAGCAGCAGCGCCACCGCGCCGAGGGCCTAGTCAAAGAGCATAAGGCGCTCATTGGCACGCTGCGCGACATCCTCCTGGAGCACAAGACGATCGACAGCAAGGCGTTGGCGAGTCTCGTGCCCGGTAGCATGAACGAGTCGAAGCGGCCGGCCAAGGCCGCGATCAAGGCGACCGCCGAGACGATGACCGGGGCCGACGCCCAGTGACGCCCCCGAACCCAGGTGACTCATGGCCGAAATGCTCATCATCCTGCGCCGCGACCCCGCGACCGGGAAGCAGAACATCGTCGTCAAGCTCGAGTCGGACGCCGACGCGCTGCCGGTCGAGCACGAGCAGATGCACAAGAGGCTCGTCGAGAAACTCATCGGCAAGGGCATGAAGGTCGAAGACCTCGGGGAAATTATCATCGAGCGCGAGGGCCAGACGCAGCCGCCCGTCGGCGATCAGGAGCCGGCCGCCCCGGAGCGCGCGAAAGAGGCGCAGGGGCGGTAGCATTTCCCGGAGAGCCGGAAGCGTCAGCGCCCGGAGTTCCTTCGCTCGCCAAGAACTCCGGACGCTGACGCTTCCGGCTCGCCTTCAACACGGCCTTTCCGGAACTCCCATGATCCTGCTGTTCCCGAACCTCGACACGCTCCGCCTGGTGCTGGCCGGCAGCCTGGCCCCGGCCGAGGCGACCGCCGCGTCGGCGTCGTACTCGACCGACGCCGACGGCCGATTGGCGATCGAGACCGACGCCAAACTCGCCCGCAAGGCGACGGCCGACCTGGCGCGTCTCGGCGTCACCGCCGTCAAGCGGCACGTCGGCGAAGTCGCGCAGGCTTCGTGCTGGTTCGAGGTGCTGCCGGTGACGCGTGAGGCGAGCGTGCCGCAACTCTCGGCGCAGGCCCCGGTGCTCTTCGAGTTAGAGTCGGCCAAGGACTTGCCGGCGATCGTCGGCGAGATGTTGCGCCTCGGCAACGACCGGCAGTCGCTGCGACGGCTCACCGCCGACACCGACGACGACCGCGTCTTGCTGCGCGTCATCGGCCCGCCGTACTACTCGCTGCTGCGGGCGATCGAGCCGTCGGCCGCCGGCACGTCGGGCCGCGTCCGGGCGTACCTCGAACAGGCCCCGCGTGTCTGGGTGCAACTCGGCTACGCGCACCCGAGTGCCGCGCTGATCCGCCTCGACGACGGCCAGACGCTGCTGTTGCGGCCCGAGCGCGACTGGCTGTACCTGCCCGACGCGCCTTTCCAGGACGTGTACGAACTGCTCAACGTCCGCCTGCCCGCCGGCCCCGTCGATTGGTCGGAAGCCGAGTCGCGCGAGAAGTTGACAGTCCCACTGCGGCTCGTCGCCGGGAACGCCGCCGACCTGCCGGAGTTGTGGGTGCTGCGTGGTCGGGCGGTCGAGCAACTCGACGAGTTCGTCCGCGACGCCGACGACCGCATCACGCAGCGCCTGAAATTCGCCGTCGCCACCGACCCGGCCGGCAACACCGCCGTCGTGCTGCGCGTGACCGCCTCGAAGCTCGACCCCCCGGTGCTGCCGTTGGCGGACGCGGTGGGGTACAAGCCGTACTTCAAGATGCCGAACCTTTTCCTGCCGGCCGGCACGCGGCTGCACCCGCCCTTGCGGCGCGACGCCGTGCGCAAGCTGCTGGCCGACGACACCGACCAACTCGTCTGGCTGGCCCCGAAGCCGGGCGGCAGCTTCGCCCCCGAGACACTGCCGGAAGACTCGTTCCGGCCGCTGGAGGACTGGGTCGATTACGTCGTCGCGACGAGCCACGTGCCACTGCAAGCGTGGATCGACGCGACCCGCTTCGACTTCGACGCCTTCGTCTGCGCCGACGCCAACCTGCCGAAGCCGCCGAAGCCCGACGACAAGGACGCCCGCAAGCGCCGGCCGCGCCCCGAGGGCGACGACGCCCCACTCGCCCCGACCGGCGGCGCGGCCAAGCCAGCGGCCCCGACGGCCGCCACCGATGTTGTCGGCGTGTCGCTTTCAATGGCCGCGCCGGAGGCCAAGCCGCCCGGCGAGTGGTTCCTGCGTCGGCAGGAGTTGGAGCGCGAATTTCTCGACACCGACGGCCCGCTCGACTCGCCCGACCGCGTGGCGCTCTGGCCGCAACTGGCGCAGGCGAACGCCGGCTACGGCGACACCCCCGAGGCCGCGCTCTGCTTCGCCAACGCCCTCTGGCAAGACGCTGCCGACCGGCCGCGGCTGCTCGACGCGTGGCTGCGCGCCGAGTCGCCGACGCTCAAGACGCCGGCCGCCGCGGACTTCGCGCAGTCGTTCGCCAACCCCGCGCCAACCTCGGCTGAGGCGCGGGCCTTCGCCGCGCTATTCCTCCACGCCGCGGAATCGTCGCCGCCGTGGCTGCGCGAGTTGCTGCCTGCGGCCCAAAAGTACCTGCACGCCCACGAGACGAAGTTGCCGATCCGCGTGGTGTGGCTGGCGTCGTCGAAGCTCGCGCTGCTCAGCGGGGCCGACACCTTAGGCCTGGCGCGGGTACGCGACCGCGTGTTGCAGCGGCTGCTCGAAGAGGGCACGCGGCCGGAGCGTGACATCCCGTTCTTCCTGCGGTCGGCGGGGCTGAAGGACTCGGAGCGCGTCCGCCAGGTGCGCGAGAAGGCACTCGACCTGCACACGCAAGTCCGGGCCTGGGCCGCGCGGAGCCTCGAACTCTCGGCCAAGAAGGGGCAGTCCGACCAGAGCGCCACGCTCGGCTACGTTGACCTGTTCTTCGCCTACGGCCTGGCGAAACTCGGCGAGTCGCTGTCTGCGCGCACCCTCGTCGAGTCCGGCCGGCAAGTGCTCGAAGGCTTCAAGCCGACGGAAGAGCGCGGCATCGCGGCGCGGTTCCTGTTCAAGGCGTTGCGCTACCGCGTCGAGCAGGCGATTGCCGGCAAGCCGCACGCGGGGCTGCTCGACGCGAAACTGCTCGACGAGTTGGAGGAGATCCACGACCGCGGCAAGACCGCCGGGAAGCCGGACAACCCCTTCGGCATCGGCCACTACGCCGTGATGCGGATGCGCGACCAGTCGCTCATCCTCGAACCGCAAGAGAAACTCGACCCGTACCACGAGTTTATGAAGGAGACCGACGACCTGCGTAAGGCGTTGACGGAGTTGCCGAAGCTGCGCGACGCCAACGTGCTGGCGCGGCAAATCCGCGAGCTGTACCGCAACGGCGTCGGCGGCAAGGTGACCGCGGAGAGCCGGTTCCTGGTGCTGGTCAACGCGCTGCCGCTGGCCGGCCGCGTCGGCGAGCCGTTCACCGTCGAGTTGCTGGGCCTCGTGCCGGAGACGATGCGCAACGTCGGGGCGGTCGCCACGCCGGCGGCGGACCTGCCGGAGAAGCAGGGCAAGCTGCTCGAGCGCGGGCTGATGCTCGCGGCCAACTACGACCGCCGCGAGATCGTCTCGCAACTCGTCGATCAGTTCGTGGCGCATGTGCGCGACATCAAGTCCGACGAGCAGCGCTACAAGCTCATCAACGTCGTCGCCGGGCGGTGCCTCAAGAGCCTGCGTAAGCTCGGCCTCCGCGACGAAATCGACCGACTGTTGCAGCGGCTGCAAGACGTGATCCTCGCCGGGCGGACCCCGCAGAGCTTGCGCCAGCAGTACAGCGCGACGCCGGAACTGTGGGGCAAGGCGCTGCAAAGTCTCTTGAACCTCGCCGGCGGCTGGATGACCTACGGCCTGACCGAGACCGCCGCGCCGATCCTCGAACTGGCCCGCGCCGAGTTGACGGGGCAGGGGTTCACACTCGCGCCCAAGGACTTCACGCCGCTGGCCCAAGCCTACGTCTCCGCACTCGGGCAAGGGCCGGCCGAGGCGGGGCTGGTCCGCATCGTCGAGCTGTTCCACAAGATGGACCCGGCCCGCGTCGCCAACTCGTTCACGACGAGCCGGTTCTACTCGCGCTTCCACCTGAACCTCGTCGAGGAGGTGGTGCTGGCGGTCGTCAACGACGACTTCGCGCTCGGCCCGGCCGGGCGGCGCTGGCTCGACGAGGACGAGTACCTCGTCCGCCGCCGCGTCCACGCCGACCTGCGGAGGCAGTTGAGCGCGAGCGGGCTGTGACGCCGGGCGTCGGCCCGCGTGCTAGGGTGACGCCATGCCCACGCTCCGCTTCCCCCACGCCGAGTCGCTGCGGCTCGCCCTCGCCAGCGGCGTCGTGCCCGCGGAACTCGCGGCGCGGCCCGCGCTCGGCGGAACCGACGACGCCGGCGGCCGCTGGGTCACGACGGGGGAGCTGCCGCGCGACTGCGCGGTGGCGCTCGCGAGGCTCGGGGTCACCGCCCACCCGCCCGGCTCCGGCCCGCCGCCCCGGCCGCTGCTCGCCTGGGCCGAACTCGTGCCCTTGAAGCCCGCCGCCGAAGCCCCCGCCGGCCGCGTCCTGGCCCTGATCCCCGACGCCGACCTCGCGGCGTTCGTCGCGCTGCTCGCCCGGCAGAGCGTGCGTCTGCTGCGCCTACGCCTGGGCGCGGACGCCCCGACGGCCGCGGCCGTGCTGGACCGCCTGCCGCCCCACTTGGCCGCGACGCTGGCCGACGGGGGGGGCGAAGTTTACGGCGAGGCTGGCCCCGGCGTCTGGGTCGAGACCGGCTCCACGCACCCCCTGCTCGACACCTTGCGGCCGGCCCCCGGCGACGAATTCCTGGTGGCCCGCGGGCAGCCGTGGCGCTCGGCACCCGCCGTGCCGCCGTTGCTTGCCGTGTCGCCCCAACTCGGCAAGCCGCTGACGACGGGCGTACTGCCATCTCTGCCCGTACACGCCGTCGATATGCGGCTCGTGCCGAACGCGAGTCCGGCCGCCGCGACGCTGTGGCTGTGGTCGGGCGGTCGGGCGGGCCTCGCCGAGGTGTTGCGCGACACCCCCGAAGCCCTGTTGCGCAAGTACCGCGTCGCCACGCTCGACGCGCCGGACTTCGCCGAAGGCGTGACCGTTCTGCTGGCGGAGCCGGGCGGCGCGGCCCCGGTCGCGTTGACGGCCGAACTCGCGGAGTTCGCCGCGCACCCGCAATGCCCGACGCTGTTCCTGCCGGCTGGCACGCGGCTCACCCCGCCCCTACGGCCGCGTGCCCTCGTCGGGCTGTTCGACTTGGGGGCCGGGCACTTGACCGTCCTGGCCCGGTGCGGCGACTCGTGGCGGCCGGCGCGGGTCCCGTCGGCGGCCTTCGGCAACCTGCGCGACGCCATCGACTACGAGGTGCCGCCACGCGCCGACTACCGGCCCGCCTCGGTCGCCGCGACGTGGGGCAATTTGCCGGCGTTCGTCGCCGAGGCCGAGGACGTTCCGGCCCGCGACAAAGTTGCGCCGCCCCGCGAGTCGGTCGAGTCCGCGGCGGCCCGGCCGCGGCGTCTGCGCGAGTGGCTGCGTCGGTGGCGGCAACGCGGGCGGCCGGCGCGCTTCGGCCCGCCGCCGGTGGCCGCGCCGGAACCGCTCGCGCCCGAAGTTCCGGCGGATCGCTTGCAGGGTAAGCTCGCGTCGCCGCAGGCCTTGGTGATGGGTCACGAGTGGGCGGCGCGGCGCGACGACCTCGAGCGCCGCGTCTTGGCCGACATGCCGCGGTTACCGCCGGCCGCCCGCGTCGGACTGTGGGCCGACCTCGCCGAGGTCTACGCCGCGTTCGGCGACGCGGCCGACGCGGCGGTCTGCCGGCTGAACGCCGCGTGGGACGGCCCGCCCGACCTCGCGGCGGCCTGGCTTCACGCCGAGTGCCGCGCCGCCCGCGTGTCGTCGCCGCGCGTCACCGCCGCGAACCTGCTCGACGCCCCGGACTCCGTGCCGCTGGCCGCCGTGACCGCGGCGTACCTGGCGTCGGCCGCGACACCGGGGCCGGAATTGGCGGAGCTTTTGCGCCGGGTCACGCGGCGCGAGGCCGACTTGCCGGCGC
Organism: Fimbriiglobus sp.; assembly: GCA_043745465.1. Taxonomy (GTDB): domain Bacteria; phylum Planctomycetota; class Planctomycetia; order Gemmatales; family Gemmataceae; genus Fimbriiglobus. Next base: position 12,376 of record JAYTSV010000013.1, on the reverse strand, counting down.
GGGGGGTCTGGCTGGCGCGGCTCGGGGCGGCGCGGGCGTCGGGAGGCGACCCGCTCGGGCTGGCCGGGGCGCGCGACCGGCTGTTCGCCCGCTTGCGCGACAAGGGGCCGGGGCTGGACCTCGACGCCCCGTCCTTCCTGCGCTTCAAGGGCGTCGCGGCTGGCGACCGCTTGACACTCGCCCGCGACTGGCTGCTGCGCGTCCGCGAGCCGGTGCAGCGCTGGGTCGGCAAGCTGGCGTCGCCGGGGCGCTTGCAGTGGGCCGGCCTCGACGGCGAGGCCCCGCGCACGGCCGCCTACGCCGACCTGATGCTCGCCTGGGGCCTCGGCAAGGTCGGCGACCGCGCCCACGCCAAGGGCCTCGAACTCGGCGCGGCCAAGGCCCTGCAACTCCCCGCGACCCCCGGCGTCGATCCGCGTGTCCACCCGCACCTGCTGGCCCGCTTCCGGGCACGCGTCCGGGACGCGCAGGACGGCCGGGCCGACGGCGACGCCGCGGCGCACGAGGCCCCGCCCGGCACCGACGCCCTGGGCCGCTACGCCATCGACGCCCTCCGCGCCCACTCGTGCATCCTGGAGCCGCGCGGCGGCGTCGATCCCTTCGAGTCGCGGGACACGCTCGGCTTCCTGGGCCGCGACGCATTGGGCGCACGCCTCGCCGAGTTCCTGCGTCCCAAGGGGGCGCTGCACAACCCCGACGACGCCCGCCGGCTGCTTGCCATCGACGAGGCCGACCCCACGGCGGTGACGATGCCGCGCGTCATCTTCGCGCTCCTGGAGGCGGCCCCGCGGCTCGACCCGCAACTGGTGTCGGCCGTGATCCCGCAAACGCTCCGGGCCATCGAACTCGTCCCCGAGTGGGTCCGCCTGGGCAGCCTGGGCGGCGACGCGGCGGCCCTGACGCACCGCTACGGCCGGCGGATGCTGCTGTCGGCCTGCCACGCCGCGACGCTGTTCCAACTCGCCGGCTCGCTGCGGGCCGCCACGGAGCAGCTCATCGACCGCTGCGACACGCCGGACGGGCCGACGGCGCGGCTGTTCGAGTCGGTCGCCGGGCCGTACTTCCGCGCCCTGGCCCGGCTGGGCCTGCGACCGCTCGCCGAGTTGCTCGTGGCGCGGCTGCGGCCCGGCCCCGCGGCAGGGCCGCGGGAACTCGGCTTGGCCGTCGGCTACTACGTCTCAGGGCAGCCCGACACGGCCAACGCCATCCTCGACGCCGCGCGCGACCGACTTTTCGTCCACGGCATCCGCGACGACCGCGACCGCACCGCGACCGCGATAGCCTACGCCGCGGCGCTCGAGCACGCTCCGCCCCGGACGGCGTTGGGCCGGCTCGAAGAACTCTTCCTGCGCCTCGACATGGTGACGGCCACCGGGGCGACCAACCGCTACTTCACCCTCGCCCCGCTGGCGTTGATCGACGTGGCCATCCGGGCGGTGGTCAGTGAGGAGTTCACGCTGGGTCCGCAGGTCCGGGCCTGGCTCGACGACGACGAGTACCTGACCCGCCGCCGCGTCAGCCGCGACCTCGGCGAGGCGATGAAGTCGCTCTGAAGCCGGGAGATTCCCCGATCGCGGCCGCGGCGTTACAATGGCCCCACCCCGCCCAGCCCCCGTGACGGACGCACCGCGACATGGCGAAAAAGCCCTCGGCCGAAGACGCGACTCTTGCCGACCTGCAAGGCGAAGCCGACGACCTCCGCAAGCGTATCAACCGCTTCCGCACCGCGCTCGGCCGCTTCTTCGTCCACAAGCAGGAACTCATCGACCTGATGTGCGTCGCCGCCGTCGCGCAGGAGCCGCTGCTGATCGTCGGCCCGCCGGGCACCGCCAAGTCCGACCTGGTGCTCAAGTTCAAGGACGCGCTGGGCATGGGGGAGGGCGACTACTTCGAGTACATGCTGACGCGCTTCACCGAGCCGAGCGAGATCATCGGGGCGATCGACATCAAGGAGCTGCGCGACGGCAAGTACATCCGCCGCAAGGAGGGCAAGCTGCCGACGGCGAAGCTCGTGTTCCTGGACGAGATCTTCAAGTCGAACTCCGCGATCTTGAACATCCTGTTGACGATCATCAACGAGCGCAAATTCTACCAGGACGGCGTGCCGGAGCCGGTGCCGCTGCGGGTGATGTTCGCCGCGACCAACGAGATTCCCGAGCAGGGCGAGTTGGCGGCGCTCAAGGACCGCTTCGTGTTGAAGGTGCAAAGCCGGCCGGTGCAGGACGACTACTTCACCGAGTTGATCGACATCGGCCTGCAAAACGAGTCGTACAAGGGGCTGAACCAGAAGCCTTGGGCCGAGGGGCACGCCAGCCTCGACGACTTCCTCAAGGCCAACCGCTACCTGACGTACCTGTTCAGCCGCCGCACCGCCGACGCCCGCGGCGAGGAGGCCAACGACCGCGAAATCTTCTTCCCCGCCGACGTGTTTCGCGAGTTCCAGCGGCTCGTCAAGACCCTGGTCCGCGAGGACAAGATCTTCATCAGCGACCGCAAGCTCGTCAAGCTCTACAAGCTCTTCCGGGTGCGTGCCTGGCTGCTCAGCGGCGGCACCGTGTCGCGCGACGACCTCCGCTTGCTGGCGTACCTCGGCGAGACGCACACCGAGATCGACCACCTCCGCGAGAAGGTGCCGAACCTTCTCGGCGACGTGTAGTTCCCGGCGAGCGGCGTGGGGGTAACCCCGCTGTTTCCTCCCCGGCGTGGGAGCCGTAACCCGCGGGAAGTGACCGGCGCTTGCACGGACCAGTCGTCCCCATTGCAGGGAGTAAACAGCGGGCTTACGCCACGCCGCTCACCGGGAATGGGAAAGGCCGGCCGGGTCGCCCCGGCCGGCCTTCGGGTTATCTCACTCGCCGGTTACAGGCCGCTCTTGGGCAGTAGGCCGATCTTCGGCGTGGCGATATCGACCGCGGTGCCGACGAACACCGGCTTCGCGGCGACGACGACGTTCTTGCGGTCGGCCGCCAGCTTCGTCTCGAACCGCATCCCCGGCACCCCGACGGCGATCCCCGGCAGCCGGGACTCGACCATCGGCTGCAACGCCGGCAGCGACACCGTGGAGTTCCGGGCGGAGCCGGTGAAGCTCCCGGTGCCGCCGGTCGGGCCGGAGTTGTCATCGACGACGAGCGTCGATTCCTGCTCGGCCTCGCGGGCGTCGGCCAGCACGGTCACGAGGTCCTTGCGGCTACCCGTCCCGAGGTTGACCGACACGGTGGCGTCGGCTGTGAGTTCGACGCTGAATACCTCGACCGATTGGTCCGGGGTGCCGGCGTTCTTGGTCACCTTGACGCGGGCGCGGTTGTCGATCGGCGTGCCCAGAACCTTCTTCACGCGGATGCCGTAGGTGCCGGGGAAGGCCGACGCGGCGGTGTACACCTCGGAGCGGTTGTCGTCCCGCTGCTCCAGAATGTCGCACTTCAGCAGGCCGCCGTTGGTGGTCCGCTTGTGGGTCGCGGAGCAGACGGAGCCGGTCGGCTCGGTCACGATCAGGTCGAGGTCGGCGCGGCCTTGGTACAGCAACTCGATCACGATGTCGCGGCTCGTGCTTTCGGCGGTGAGGCCGTTCAGGAGCGCGGCGTCGTCCTTGCGGCCCTTGGCGAGCATGGCACCCGCGATCAGGCCGACCTTGCGCTTCGTGGTGCCGTGGTAGTCAGTGTCGTCGGCCGGCCAGTCCCGCTTGAGCAGGTTGGTCGCCGCCCACTGCACCACGTCAGACTTCACGTCGGTGACGCGGCCGGCGTAGATCAGCGCGTCGGCATAGGCGTGCGGCGAACTCGGCTCGATGGCCGCCGCCCGCTGGCAGTACGCCAGCGCGGTCTCGTGGTTCCCCAAGCCGTCCTCCGCCTTGGCGGCTTGCAGGTAAAGCGACGAGTTCGACGTATCCATGTCGATGCTCGACAGAGAAGCCCGCTCGACCTCGGCTGCCGAACCTTGGCTGCTCTGCAGCGCGATCGCGAGTGCGTCGTGCGTCCAGATGCCGTTGACGCGGCCCTTCCGCAGGCTCGCCTTGAGGACCTCGGTGGCGTGGCCGAACTCCTTCATCTCGAAGAGCAGGTCCACGGCGTCGATGGCGACCTCCGGGTTGCTGATGGCCCCGGCGAACACCCCGTTCCAGAGCTTCTGCGGGTCCTGCTTGCCTTTCACAGCGAGCGCGGCCGCGACCGCCTTGGGGTCGGGCTTCGCCGGGGCGTTGCCCGCGAGTTGGCCCTTGCCCGGCAGGCCGGGGCCGCCGGCCCCCATCGCGGCCTCGCCGAACTTGACCTTGAACGACGGGCTGGCGTGGTAGCGGTGGCTGCCGCGGATGATCAGCGCCCGCGCCGGCGGGTAGAAGCCAAGCGAGTTCTTACGCCGCTCGTCCACGGCCCCGACTTCCTCGGCCCGCGACGGGTCGAAGAGGCCGACCAAGTCTTGGGCATTGACGCCGCCGATGCTGCGCAAATCCCATTCGCCGCGGGCCACGACTTGCGTGATCAGCGAGGCGAGCAACTTACTCTGGTCGTTGCCCTGAATCGTGAACTGCGAGCCGAGTTGGCCGAGGTTACCGCCCGCGGCCCCCTGGAGGGCACCGCCGGCCCCCGCCGCCCCGCCGCCGAGGCCGCCGCCGAAGCCGCCGCCCCCGCCGCCGCCCGCGAAGCCGCCGCCGCCGGCCAGCCCGAGGCCACCACCGAGCGCGCCGCCGATACCCCCAATCCCGCCGATGCCGCCGATGCCCCCGATGCCCCCGATCCCACCGCCGCCGCCGATGCCGAGGCCGGCGATCGGTTGCAGCGAGGTCCCGAAGATGGTCGCCTGCGACCCCAGGGCCTGGATGTTCTGCCGGAAGGCCGTGTCGTTCTGGGAGTTCGGGATGCCGACGACGAGTTCGGCCACGTCAAAGACGCGGGTGACCTTGTCGTCGTAGCGTAGCGAGTAGGTGCTGTCGTTCGGCCCGATCTCGATGTACTCCGGCCGCGCAATCCAGCTCATGTTCACGTCCCGCAGGATCGTGTCGAGGTACGCCCCGAGCGGCAAGCCGGTCAGGTTGTTCTTGGTCTTGAGCTTGACCTCCTCCGGCTTGAAGTCGGCGGGGAACACGTCCTGCCGGAAGATGAACCGCACGCCGTCGTCCTGGTACTCCTGGGTCAACTGTTGCAGCAGAGTCCCGAGGGTCGTGCCCTCTTTGGCGTCCACGGAAACCTTTTTGCCCTCGAAGCCTTCGAGGATGCCGCGGAGCCGCTTGAAGCTCGCCGGGGCGTCCGGCCCGAGGTTGTTGTTGCTGTACTTCTCGACGCGCGAGCCGGTCAACTCGCGCCACACCGCGGCCGGCGGGAAGTGGACCGGCGGCTCGTCGGGGTACGGCACGAACGACTTCTCGACCTGAAGCATCGTCAGGAGGAAGTTGTTCTCCCGCAGCCGCCGCAACTCGGTGAGTTCGCGCAAGTTCGTGGCCTGTTGGCCGATGCGGTAGCTGGCGAAGGCCTCGGGGATGGAAGTCTGGCCGCGGCTGATCCGCTCCTGAATCATCACCTGCGCTTCTTGCTGGGCCAACTCGTAGCGGGCTTGGCTCATCAGGTTGCGGAACGAGTCGATGCGGGCGCGGGTCTGCTCCTCCTGCGTGGCCCGCTGAGCATTCTCCTCGATGCGCTGGCGGCTCTGGGCGACGCGCTCCCGCTGCGAGGCGAGTTCGCGCTTGATCTCGGAGCCTTTCAGCGTCACCTCGCGCATCGCCGACTCGAGGTCCGCGGCCAACTTGCGGCGGAACGTGTCGGAGAGTTGCTCCGTGTTCAGCACCGTCTCGCGCTGCCGCTTCAAGTCCTCGTACGACGAGTCGGGGTCGGTCGCGAGGAGACGGCGGGCGCGCCGCAGCGTCTCATCGACGACGATGCGGTACTCCTGTTCGAGCACCGCCTGGGCGTTGCGGGCCTCGGTAATCAGGTTGCGCTCAGCAGGAGTCGCGCCGGCCGGCGGGGCGACCGGCGCGGGCAGCGGCTTGGCCCCCGGATCGAGCTTGGGGTCGGCGGGCGGGTCTTGCAGCCGGGCCAACGTCTTGCCGTTGACGAGGCCAATCTTGACCGTGTCGGACTTCAGCTTGCCGCTGCGGATGCCGCCCACGACGCGCAATCCCGACTGGGCGTCCGCGCCTTGCGGGTCGATCTTGAGCGCGGCCGCGAAGAGCTTCTCGGCGTGGTCGAGGCGGTCGGCGGAGATCGCCCACACGCCCTGCACGGTGAACTCGTCGCGGAACAGGCGGTACTGCTCGCCGGCCATCGCCAGCGTCCGCTCCGCGGCCAGCATCGCCGGCGTGTCCTTGGCCCCGGCGGTGCGGTACTGGTCGAGCATCGCGCCCAAGAAGTAGTTGTCGGCCGACGGCTCGGCCAGCTTCTCCGAGAGTTCGACGGTCGTCTTGGTCGTGCCGACGCGGCCCTCGATCCGCATGGCCACGGTCACGTCGGCGGCCTTGGTGGCCCCCAGCACGAGGGTCGCGCGGTCGCAGCGCAGTGGCGGTAGGCGTGTGGGGTACAGCTCGACGCCCTCGGGGCGCAGGGTCACGCGGTCGGGACGCAAGATCGGCGTGTCGATCGCGGCGGTGAGCTTGGCGGCGAAAGCCGCCTTGCCGGCGGGCGAGTTGACGGCCCCGGCGAGCCGGACGACGGCCCCGCCGGTGAGCATCGCCAAGCCGTGCAGGTTCTCGGCATCGACCTTGGCCCCGAGCGGCACGGCGAGGAAGACGACCTCCTGGTCGGCGAGCTTGTGGCCGAGACTGACGCGGGCCGACTCGGTGAGCGCGACCTTACTGGCCGCCGACTCGCCGTCGCCCAGGAACAGGATGGTCTGCGAGCGGTCGGACTTGTTCTCGAACGACGCCGCGGCCGCGGTGAGTCCGGCGGCGAGATCGACCGCGCCCGAGCCATACTCGCTCTCGGCAAACTTGACGAGTGCGGACGTGAGCGCCTCGGCATTCGGGGCGACGAAGCCGCCGGTCAGCGACCGGGTGGCCGCGGGGTTGTCGATGTTAATCGTCCAGGCGTTGACGCGGTCGGCGGGCGACATCCCCTTGGCGAGCGCCTCCAAAATCAGCCGGGCGTTGTCGAGGGCGTTGCCGGCCTGCGAGGCGGACGTGTCGATGACGACGAGCACGTCGCGCGGCCGGGCGGCGGTCGCGGGCACCTTCGGCTTGACCTGCCAGGCGAAAGCCGTCTCGCCGGACGCGGTGCGGTAGGTCACCGTGGGCAGAGCACTGAATTTGGTCCGGGCCGCCTCCGCCCCGGCTTGGAGGGGGTCGGCGATCGGCCGGGCGGCGGCGGGGGACGGTCGGCTGGGGATTTCCCCGTAGACGGCAACTCCGAGGGCGGCGGTACCGGCCGCGACCCCGAAAATCGCTGTCATGAGCCGGAGCTTCGTGGCGAAGGTCATTGCTCGGGCGCTCCTCTGGCAGCAAGTCGGTCCGCCGGCGGGGCTGCACCCACGGGCGGGACACTGGGACTGGAAGGCGACACGCAGTCGATTCCATCTTAACGGTTCGCCACCGCGTTCCCGCGCCGAAACGTCGGCCGGTGACCGCCGGGCGATCCGCTCACCCCAACGCCCCGGACGGGCCGAAGAAAATGGGTCGGTCGAATCTACCCGCTCAACACGCCACTCGAGGCGATGTTGGCGCGAATGCCCCCTCGGCATTCTCTGGCCCCGCGACGTAAACGGCACGGCCGCCCCGACCGGCAACGTCTCGCGCCGAGAAGGGCGGACGAAGGCATTCGCCAGCGGGTTGAAGCCGGTCGCACGCGGGCATTTCGGCTTGACTTGCGACCGCGGCACCCTACGTTTCGCTAGGTTTACGCCGCGGCCCCGGTCGCCGGCTCAAGGAACCCCCGCCAGGAAGGGTCCCCGGTTTATGTCCAGCCTGAACACCCCGCCCGATCCGCTGCCGCCGTCGATCTCCGCGGCCGAGTTGCGCCGCCGGCTACTGTCCTCGACGCCGCCGCCGATGGCTTCGATGGGCCTCACCCCCGCCGAGCAGGACTCTCTGCCCGGCTTCGGCCTCGACGCCCTCGCCCGCCTGCGCCTCCCCGGCCAGCCCGGCGACCCCGCGGCGAGCCGATCGACGCCGCGGCCCAAGCCGGCCGGGCCGGAGGGGTCCGGCTACGGTGCCCCGCCTGCCCGCCCCGCCGGCACCGGCTCCGGCGGCCACGCCCACCCCCCGAGCCGCGCCGTCGCCGCCGACCCGACGCTCCCCGAGGCGGCCCGGCTCAAGGCCGAGAACAAGGAGTTGCGTCAACTGCTCAGCGAGATGAAGCAACTCCTGCAAGAGGCCAGCGACAGCGAGCAGCAGTACGCCGCCCGCCAGATCGACTTGCAGGCTACCTTGACCGAGCGGCAGCGCCAGGTGGACGAACTCTCCGCGCAACTCCAGTCGATCGAGGAGCAAATCTCGAACGGCACGTTGGGGCCGCAGCAGCCGGTCGTCATCCCCAAGAATCGCACCGAACTCGAGGAGTGGGCCGACGAGTTGGAGAAGGACCACTCGATCTTGGCCCAGGAGCGCAAGAAGCTCGAACACGAGCGTAAGCAACTCCGCGAAGACGAGGAGTCGTCCGAGAACCAGATGCGGCAGATGGAAGTCGGCATGGCCCGCGAGCGTGCCCTGATGGCGCGCCAGGAGACGGAGTTGAAGCGTCTGAGTGCCGAGATTCAGCACGAACTCGAGATCATGCAGCGCGGCGACGTGCAGTTGCGCGACCAGATGCAGAAGTTCCAGCGCCGCGCCCAGGACGTGATCCAGGGCAAGTCCGGCGGCCCGAGTGCCCCGCCGCCCGGCCGGCGGTAGGTTCAGCGAGCCGGAAAGCATCAGCGCCCGGAGTCCCTGTCGCGTGTCGTGCGCTCGGAAACCTCCGGTCGCTGACGCTCTCCGGCTCGCCGGCCGCCGACTAACAAGGGCTGCGCCGGAGCTACAGAGCATCCCCCACGTCGTCCCAGACGCTGCCGTAAGCCCCGATCGCGTCGAAGTAGTCGAGCATCCGCCGGTAGAAGTCGTGGCCACCCAGCGTCGCGCTGTCGCCGACGACGACGAGCTTGCGGCGCGCCCGCGTCAGGGCGACGTTGGTGCGGCGCACGTCGGCCAGGAAGCCGATGCCGCCCTCGACGTTCGACCGCACCATGCTGATGACGACCGCCTCCTTCTCGCGGCCCTGGAACCCATCGACGCTATCGACCTCGACCTCGGTGTCTTCGAGCTTCTCGCGGATGAGTCGCGCCTGCCCGTTGTACGGCGTGATGACGGCGATGTCGGCCGCCGGCAGCCCCGCCGCGAGCAGCCGCCGCACGCACTTCACGACGACCTCGGCCTCGCCGGCGTTGAAGCGGCTGGCCGTGTCCGCTTCGCGCGCCTCGTCGTAGCCGGCCCCCGCGGTGTCGAGGAACTGCGCCGGCGTCGCCGTCAGTGGCAAATCGGCGACGCCGTCGAGGGCGCGCAGCAGGTGCCCGGCGACGCTCTCGTGCGGGACGAGTTCGCCGCCGTAGAACTCGTGCGACGAGAAGTCGGCGATGTCCGCGTGCATCCGGTATTGCACCGTGAGGAGTCGCGAGATGCCGGGGCCGCACGTCGCCATGACGCGCTCCATCATGCTGACCGCCAGGCCGCCCTCGGTGGCCTCTTGCGAGATCACCGTCGGCGGCAGTTGGCACGGGTCGCCGGCCAGCACCACCTTGTCGGCCCGCACGACCGGAATCCAGCACGCCGGCTCGGGGCTTTGGCACGCCTCGTCGATCACGAGCAGGTCGAAGCGGGCCTGGCCGAGTGTGCCGGAGTCGGTGCCGGTCAGGGTGCCGCAGATGACGCGGGCCTCGGCCAGCACGCGCTCGACGGCGGTCTGTTCCGTGCGCCGGGCCACGCCGAGTAACTCGGCCGCCTCGCGCCGCAGCGCCTGCCGCTCGCCGGGCAGCGGCTTCTCCTTGGTCCACTTGTTGGCCTGCTTCAAGAGCGCCTGGGCCTCCTTGCGGTACTTGCGGGCCTGCCGCGCCTCGGGGTGCTTCATCACCAGCGAGTCGAGGGCGCGGTCTCGAAGTGCCTCGGCGACGCGGGCCGGGTGGCCGACGCGCACCGGCTCCAGCCCGACGCCCAGCAGCTTCTCGAGGAGGTTATCGACGGCAGCGTTCGACGGGGCGCACGCCAACACCCTGGCCCCGCCGGCGACCGCGCGGCGGATCAGCTCGACGAGTGTGGTCGTCTTGCCGGTCCCCGGCGGCCCGTGAATCACCGCCACGTCGTGCGACGCCAGCGCGAACCGCACCGCCGACTCTTGCGACTCGTTCAGCGACGACGGGGCGCGGAACTCCGACTCGGGCCGCGGGTCGAGCTTCGCCGGCCGGGTGCCGAGCAGCACGTCGCGGATGTCGGCGAGGCGGTCGCCGTGCGACGCGGCGGCGCGGTGCAGCGCGGCGAGTTGCCGCTGCCGCGAAACCTCGTCGGGCGACAGGTCGAGCCGCCACGTCGCGTCGTCGGGCCGGTCTTCCTCGGAGTCGTCGAGCGCGACGGTGATGCTCCGGGCGCTCCGGTCGCTGACGACCCCGCGGAAGCTCGCCGGCCGCGGGATGCCGGTCTGAGTCAGCACGACCGGTGCCCCCGGTTGCAGCCGGTTGGGCGGCAGCAACGCCGCCGCCTTGCCGCGGGTCAGCGTCACCAGGAAGCGACCGCCGAGGCCGATTTCTTCACCCCGCACGAGCAACTTCGTGATCGTCGTGCCGTCGGGTGCCTCGCCAAGAGCGGCGCGGCGCTTCATCTCCTTACGCTCGGCGTCGGCTTCGAGGCCCAGCAGCTTGACGAACTTCTCGAAGTGCCCGGTCGAGTCGCCGCGCGGCACGGGCGACGTGAGCCGCACGCGCACGGGGTAGTCGCGGAAGGTCGCCCCGTCGAGCGCCGCCACGAGCTTCGCGGCGCTGCCGTCGGCGACGGTGAGCACCGCGCTCGACCCCAGGAACGCGACGCGGCCGAGGGACTTGCCCTCGACCTTGCCGTACTTGCAGGCGAAGCGGACGACCTCGCCGGGGGTGGCGTTGCGCGGCAGGCGGTCGATGTGCAGTGTGGCCATGAACGGATTCTACGCCAACACGCCGAACGGGTCGCGTTCCGCCGCCGACGCAGTAACGTGGAGTGTCGGGAAGGCCGCCTGCAACCGGACGGCCAGGTCTTCGACCCCCGGCCGCTCCGTGGCGTAGTGACCCGGTAGCAGCACGGAAATCCCCGCCGCCTGCGCCGCCAGCCCGTCGTGGAACCGCAACTCGCCGGTGACGAACACGTCGGCCTTCGCCCGGATCGCGTCCGCCAGGTACTCGCCCGCCGCGCCGCAGGCCACGGCGACGCGCTTGACCAGGCCGTCCCGCGCTCCGACGTACTGCATCCCAGCGGAGTGCAGCGTCAGTCGCAGCGTCTCGCCGAGGTCGGCGAGCATCACGTCGTCGGGCAAGTCGCCGACGCGGCCGGCCCCGCTCACCGAACTCGCGAACGTCCGCAGCGGGTAAATGTCGAAGGCCGGCTCCTCGTAGCTGTGGGCACCACGCAAGGCCGCGACCGCCGCCGCGAGTCGGGCTTCCGGCACGACGACTTCGAGCCGCGACTCGCGCACCTCCTCACGCCGACCCTTCACGCCGACGGTCGGGTTGGCCGCGTCGGTGCCGAAGAAGGTGCCGGTGCCGTCGGCGCGGAAGCTGCACTCGCGGTATGCGCCGATGTGTCCCGCCCCGGCCGCGAACAGGGCGTCCGAGACGCGGGACAGGTCGTCCGCCGGCACGAAGGCCACGAGCTTGTAACGCACCGCCGGCTTGTCGGGCCGCAGCGGCCGGACGTTGGTTAGCCCCAGGCGTGCCGCGAGACCGTCGTTGATGCCGCCGGCGCAGTTGTCGAACGCCGTGTGCGGCGAGTAGACCGCGACGCCGTGACTCAGCAGCGGCAGCAGGAGCCGGCCGTCGGCGGTCGCGGCGGTCAGTTTCTTGACCGGCTTGAACAGCACCGGGTGGTGCGCCACGATCAGTTCGACGCCACCCTCCATCGCCTCGGCGACGACTTCTGGTGTCACGGTCAGGCACGTCAGGACGCGCGTGAGCGCCGCCGCCGGGTCGCCCAGGATCAGGCCGACGTTGTCCCAGTCGGCCGCGCCCGACGGCGGGGCGAACGCGTCCAGATACGCCACGGCGTCGGCGACGGTCGGCATCGGTTTACCCCTCAAGTGTGACCCGAAAGCCGTTCGCCGCATCGACGCGCAACGCCGGCGTGACCTCGACCCAGCCGCCCGCGCCGACGGTTGCGGTCGCCAGCAACTCGCCGACGACATCGCCCGGCGTCGCCAGCCGCCGCACGGCGACGGCCGCGCCCTCCGCGACGCCTTCGAGGTGGAAGCGGCCGACG
>JAYTSV010000012.1:0-10644 GCA_043745465.1 Fimbriiglobus sp. | reverse complement strand
ACCGCGCTCGGCTACCTGCTCGCCGAACTCGGCCGCCTGAAGGAGGCGATCGCGGTGTTCGAGGGCATCAAGGAGATCGACGCCGCCGCCTACGGCCGGTCGATGGCGCTGTCGCGCCTGTACATGGCGATCGACGACCAGGCCAAGCACGACGCGGCGAGAGCGAACGCCTACCGGCAGCTCAGCGAGCAACAGCTCGGCCAACTCCTCGCGGCGAAGAATTACGCCTGGCAGCCGCGCCAGGGCGTCGCGCTGCCGACAGAACTCGACGCCGACACGCTGCCGATCCTCGCGGCGCTCGTCGAGAAGATGACCAACGTCGATTCCTACGTCGGCACGATCCAGGCCCTCTACCAGGCGTCGAAGGACTTCCGCATCCCGGCGACCCTCGCGGACGGCGCACTCGGCCAGACGCCGGGCAAGGCCTACGCGGTCGTGACGCGGATGCAGGGGCTGCTCAACGACATCCGCGACGAGGCGTCGGCCGACACCGTCTTCCAGCGCATCGAGGCGCTGCGGCCGAAGGCCAAGTCGCCGACCGACCTGCGGGCGCTCGACTTGATCGCGATGCAGATTCACCGCCGCGCCGCCGCGATCAAAAACCAGCCGGGGCCGCACGCCGAGCTGGCGCTGGCCGCCTTCCGCCGCGCCTTCGACCGCCCCTGGGCCGACGGCGAGAAGCTGCTGATGGCGAAGTTGCTGTTCGACTTCTATTCCATCTCGTCGGAGGCCCTGGGCGGGGAGCAAGTGAGGCAGTTAAAGAGCCTGTACGAAGCCTCGCCGCGAGGGACGACTGAGCGCTTGCAGATCGCCGAGTGGTACGCCGAAATCCTGCGGGTCCGCGGCAAGTGGGTCGAGGCGATCGGCATGCTGACGCCGGCGGTGGCGGACCACGTCGCCGGGACGAAGGGCGTGTTCACAGCGGAGGTGCTGCCGGCCGCGGCACGCCTGGCGAACCTTCACCGGGAGTACAGGGGCCACGCCGACGCCGAGAAGCTGTGGCTAGCCTGGGGTGCGGTCGCGGCCAACGGGCAAGTGAAATTCACGCTCGAAAGCGCCCTCGACGACCTGTACTCCCTCGCCCTTCAGCAAGACGCCGAGGTCTCGCTCGGCAAGGGCGAGCCGGTGTATGTCGCGCTGCTGGCCCGGCTCCACGCCCGGCTCCGCAACCCCGACGAGCCCCAGCGGTCGAACACCCTCAACGCCTTCACGGCGCTCTTCCGCGCTTCGGGGGCCAAGTTGTACGGCCGCACGGGGCCGGACGTGTTGAAACTCGCCAACGAGACCTTCCCCGCGCTCGTGAAGCCGTGGGACCACTATTACTTCAATCACGTGCAGACCGTCTCAGATCTCGTCCACGCCCACGCCGGGCCAGTCAACGCCTGGACGTTCCTGCTCAACCGCGTCGAGGCGACGCCGGAGTTGCTGCGGCACTCCAACCGCAGTGGCTGGAGCATGGGCCAGTGGGCGTGGGGCCGGAGTTACGCCCAACCCCCGGCGCTCCCCGAGGCGTTGCAGGCGCGACTCCTCAAACTCCTCCTCGCCGACTTGACCGACGACTTGCGCACGCGCCGCCACTCCCACCGCGGGTACTACGACGCCCGCTACGGTGACTACTACTGGACCCCCAAGGAGCCTGAGTTCGCCGCCGCGGCGGAGGCGGTCTTAGTCGAAGCGAAAGACTCCGTCGCCACACAACTGTTCGTCGCCGAGTACCTGTTCAACGGCTGCCACCGCGCCGGCCGCGCCATCGACGTGCTCTTCGAGTTGCACCGGGCGGGGCGGCTGCCCTACGGCGGCCGCGCCACGCTGGCGGCGTACCTGATGCGCTCCGGCCGCGACGCCGAGGCCGTCGGCCTCTGGCTGCCACTGATTGAGGAGACGCCCGACAACGCGAGCTTCCGCTTCGAGCTGATGACGGCTTACGCGCACCTCGGCAAGCCGGCCCAGTTGCGCGAGCTGTTCAGCCGCAGCGTGGGCCGCTGGAAAGAGCAGGGTAGCTGGAACGTGAACACGATGGCCGGCTTCGCCGACGCCGCGCAGACCTGCGACATGCACGCCGAGGCCGCCGACGTTTACGCCGAGTTGATCCCCAACGCCCAGCGCCAGTACGGCTCGCCGAACGGCAACCTGGCGGAGTTCTACCGCCGGCACGCCGTGTCGCTCTCGAAGGTCGGCAAGTCGGTCGAGGCGGTGGACGCGGCCAGCGCGGCCGTCGTCGCCTGGGGCGGGGACCTCAACCGCCGGCAGGCCGCGCTCGTCACGCTCAACGCGACCGTGGCGCAGGCCGCGAACCTCGAAGCCCTCGTCGCGCACTTCGACAAGCAGACGGCCGAGACGGGCCTCATCAACCCGGTCCTGCGCAAGTCGCTCGGCGCGGCCTACGCCGCCCGGCAGAACTACGGCCCGGCCGTCGCGCAACTCGAACTGGCCATCGAGGCCCAGCCGAACGACCCCGAAACCTTCACCGCCCTGATCGCCTGCTACGATGCGATGAACCGCAAGCCGGAGGCGATCGCCCGCATCCTGAAAGCACTCGACCTGACCCGCCGCGACCTCGCCCGGTACGACGACCTCGGCACCCGCTACGCCGCCGCCGGCGACCCCGCGAGCGCCGAGCGCGCGGTCACGAGCATCGTCGAGGTGACCCGCGGCGACAGCGAGGGGCATGCGCTCCTCGCCCGCATCCGCCAACGCCAGGACCGCTGGACCGAGGCCGTCCCGCACTGGGAGCAGGTCCACGCCGTCCGGTCGCTCGAACCGGAAGGGCTGCTCGGCCTGGCCGAGGCGCAACTGCACCTGAAGCAGTTCGACGCGGCGAAGGCGACCCTGCAAAAGCTCCGCGCCAAGACCTGGCTGACGCACACGACCAACGCCCCCGCGAAGGTGGCCGAACTGGAGGCGAGATTACCCAAGCCGTAAGGAGGGTCGGCACGTCACTGGAGTCGATCGCTCAGGCCGCTACGGGCGCGACCGGCGCGCCGCCGTAGAAACTGGCGTTCCTCGGCCCGAAGGACCTCGTGCGATGAGGTACGACTTGCCGCGTGGAATCGCGACAGTCTCGGAAGGATGACGGTCAGGCCCGAAAATTCGTAGACGCCTGTCACGCGGTCGGAATCGACGGGGAGCGGTGTCGGGCGTTCGACGTGAGCCGCGGAGTGGCGGACGGTTTCGACTCGGTGCCCACCAGGCGCTCGATATCGACGAGCGGAACGGCGGGCCCCTTCGACCAGGACCACCCCGGCGAACGCGAGCGCGTCGAGGGCCCCCGACGAAACGACGCCGCCCGACGACGAAGGCGCGGCGACCCTCCGCTACCTCAAGCAGCAAAGTGCCGAGTGGCTGGCGAAGAACCAAAAGGTGTCCGATGAGACTTGAGCCGAGGCGATCCGGACCGGCAAGCCCCTCGCCCCGCCACCGGGTCAAGTGCCGCTGGCGTGCGGGCCGAGCGGGAAATCGGCGTAGGGCTTCTTGGGGCGGGCGCTTCCGGCTTTCCGGGCCGCCGGCTTGGGGATAGGATAAGTTATGGTGTTTTTCTGTCAGTCACTGAAGAGTTCGTCCCTGGCGGCTGTTACTGCCGGAGACATGTTGTGCCAGAAGTTGCACTAACGGTATTAGACAAGAATGTGAAGCGCGGCGGGGAAGTTCAAAAGTCTCGTAATCTACAGTGTTTGCCCTCGTAGCTCAGGGGATAGAGCACCCGTTTCCTAAACGGGGGGTCGGTGGTTCAAATCCACCCGGGGGCACTCTCGAATCCTTTCCAGGTGGGGCGACCCGATCGGGTCGTCTCGACTGCGCCGCCCTACCCCCCCGCCAGTCCGCATCGACACGCCCGCCCGGTTCGGGGTATCGTGCTCCGCACGATCTTTGCGATTGCGGGAAAGGGGCCGGGCGTGGGGCGACGGATTGCGGTCGGGGCGGGGGTCAATTCGCTGGCGTTCGCGGCGGTGTTGGGCGTGAGCTTTTTGCTGACGCCGCACTTGATCCGCGAGTTGGGCACGCCCACTTACGACGTCTGGTGCGTCGTCGAATCGGTGCTGACGTTCTTCACGCTGCTCGACTGCGGGGTCGCGGCCGGGTTGGTCCGCGTCGTCGCCCGGGGCGTCGTCACGCGCGATACGGCCGGCGTCAACACGTATGCGTCGGCGTCGCTGGTGATCTTCCTGGGGGCGGGACTCCTCGTCCTCGGCATCGGCACGCCGGTACTGTTGGCGTTGAGTCCGCGGCTGACTGTCCACGCGCCGTACGCCGTGCCGTTCATGCTGGTCATGCTCGTCAACCTGGCGGTGACGCTGCCCCTGAGCGTGTTCCCGGCGACGCTCGACGGGCTGCAGTGCTTCACGGCCAAGGGCGCGGTCCGCGTCGGGGTGCTGGTCGTGCGCACGGCCGCGACCCTCGGGGTGCTGGCGACGCACGCCTCGCTGCTGCCGCTGGCGGTCGTCTTCCTCGCGACGAACCTGCTGGAGCAAGCCTGTTACGCGGCGCTCAGTTACGCGGCGTGCCCCGGGTTGCGGTTGCGGCCGTGGGCCGTCGATCGGGCCACGCTCCGGCTGGTCCGCGGCGAGAGTTGGGACGCCTTTCTGGCCATGCTGGCCGGGCGGATGACCCTGCAAACCGGGGCCATCGTCATCGGCCTGATGCTCGCCCCGGGTGCCGCGACCTTCTTCGCCACGGCCGTGCGACTCACCGAGTACGCCAAGCAACTCTTGCGACAAGTCACGACGACCCTGACCCCCGGCGTCAGCGCGATGCACGCCCGCGGGGACGCCGCCGGCATCCGCACGCTGCTCGTGACCGGCACGCGCTGGGTGCTGTACGCGGCGCTGCCGGTCAACCTCGGGCTGGTGCTGTTCAGTGGCCCGTTCCTGGCCCGCTGGGTCGGCGTCGAGTTCGCCGCCGGCAGTGGCCCGGCGGCGCTCCTTTTGAGCGGGACGGTCGCACTCGGGCTAGCGCAATCGGTGGCGGCACGAATCCTCTACGGTCTGGGCCATTTGCGGGCGTTCGCCCGCGCGGCGATGGTCGAGGGGGTCGTCAACGTCGCGCTCACGGCCCTGCTCGTCCGGCCGCTCGGCGTCGAGGGCGTGGCCGTCGCCGTGGCCGTGCCGAACGTTCTGTTCTGCCTGTTCGTGATCGGTCACACGCTGCGGCTTCTGAAGCTGCCAGTCTCGCTCTACCTGCGGGCCTGGCTACGGCCGCTGGCGTTGACGCTGATTCCCGTGGGCGTGTGGTCGGCGCTCGGCACGCCGGCGGCGGACTGGGGCGCGTTGACGGCGACGGTGGCCGCGGGGTTGGCCCCGTACCTGCTAGCCGTCGCGGCGGTTGAATATAGTAGCCGGACGGCCGGCACCCCCGCCGGCGACCCTGCGACCCCGCACCCGGAGACCCCCCGTGAACCGACGCGATTTCTTGCTCTCGTCCGCCGCGCTGGCCGCGCTGCCGTTCGCCGTTAACGCCCAGGAGCCCAAGCCGGCCGAGGGCTTCACGCTGAATAAGCTGCCCTACGCTTACGACGCGCTCGAACCGGCCATCGACGCCGAGACGATGACGATCCACCACACCAAGCACCAGCAGGCCTACGTCGATAACCTGAACAAGGCCTTCGCCGGCAAACCGGCGTGGCAGGGGCTGACGATCGAGGAAGTCGTCAAGAAGGTCAAGGACGCGCCGGAAGTCATCCGCGCGGCAGTGCGGAACAACTCCGGCGGCGTCTGGAACCACGACTTCTTCTGGAGCGTGATGGCCAAGCCGGGGACGACGCCGAAGGGCGAACTGCTCGAAGCCCTGAAGGCGAGCTTCGGCGACGAGGCCGGGTTCCAAAAGGCGTTCGTCGCCGCCGCGACCGGCCGGTTCGGCAGCGGATGGGCGTGGCTGGTCCCCGGCCCCGCCGGCAAGGGCAAGCCGCTGGCCATCGTCACGTCGCAGAACCAGGACAACCCTCTCATGGAGGGCGGCCCGCGGCCGATCCTCGGCGTGGACGTGTGGGAGCACGCCTACTACCTCAAATACCGCAACCTCCGCGTTAAGTACATCGAGGCGTGGTTCACCGTCGTCAACTGGGACGCCGTCGCCGCGAATTTCGCCAAGAAGTAAGCGAAGTACCGGGAGCGCCGAGACCTCACCCCCGGCCCCTCTCCGACGCGGAGAGGGGGAGCAAGAGCGTATCAGCTAACGGCTACAACCCACTGGCTCCCCTCTCCGCGTCGGAGAGGGGCCGGGGGTGAGGTCTCGGCGCTCCCCTCTCCGACGCGGAGAGGGGCCGGGAGTGAGGTCTCTTCAACCCCGTCCAAGTAGGTGCCATGCCCCCGACCCCGCCCCCGCCCGGCGAGCCGCTGTTGCGCATCGCCGGGGTCAACCACACCTTCGGCACCGGCGACGCCAAGACGCAGGTGCTCTTCGACAACGACCTCGAAGTCATGCCCGGCGAACTCGTCATCATGTCCGGCCCGTCGGGGTCGGGCAAGACGACGCTCCTCACCCTCGTCGGCGGCCTGCGGTCGGTGCAGGAAGGCGACATCCAGATTTGGGACGCCCGCCGCGGCGACTACCGCAGCCTGCGCGGCCTCGACGAAGCCGGCCTCGTCGAAGTCCGCCGGCTCATCGGCTTCATCTTCCAACGGCACAACCTGTTCGACTCCCTGCAAGCGGTGCAGAACGTCCGGCTGGCCCGCGAACTCTTCCCCGGGTCCGACCCCGAGCGGATCGAGAAACTGTTGACGTACCTCGGCCTGGCGACGCGGATGGACTACAAGCCGGCCGGCCTGTCCGGGGGGCAACGCCAGCGGGTGGCGGTGGCCCGGGCGCTCATCAACCGGCCCAAGCTGATCCTGGCCGACGAGCCGACGGCCGCCCTCGACGCCAACAGCGGCCTGGCCGTCATCACGCTGTTGCAGCACCTGGCCCGCGACCGCGACCCCGCCGACCTGGCGCGGCTCGTCCAGCAGCCCCACGAGGAGGACGACGGCAGCGGCCGGATCACCCCCGAACAGGCCGCGATGCTCGCCGAGTTGACGGCCGAGAAGGGGGCGACGAGCCTGATCGTGACGCACGACGCCCGCATCATGAACCGGGCCGACCGCATCGTCCACATGGAGCGGGGCAAGATCGTCTCGAACGTCGTCGTGGCCGAGCGGCTGTTCGTCGCCGAGGGCCTCCGTCGGTGCGCCTTCTTCGCCGCGATCCTGCCCGAGCAACAGCAGGCCATCGCCGACGGCGTGTGCATCGGCCAGCACCCGGACCTGCCGGTGCGCGGCCCGGCCGAGGCGAAGTCCGCCGGCAAGCTCGAAGTCTTCCGGCCCGGCGACGTGATCCTCCGCCAGGGCGACCCGGTGACCGACGCGAGCCGCTTCTACCTGATCCGCCGCGGCAGCGTTCGCATCGACCGGGACAGCGGCGACGGCCCGCGGACCGTCGCCGAGTTAACCGCCCGCGACTTCTTCGGCGACCGCGCGCTGGTGACGAACGAGCCGCGCAACGCGACGATCACGGCGACCGACACGACCGAGGTGTATACGATCGGCCGCGAAACCTTCCGCCGCTACGAAGCCATCAGCCGCCCGTTCATCGAGCGCATCGCCGCCGTCTACGGCAGTGCGGCACTGGGGTGAGAAGTGGGGGGGGTAAAAGGTCGAGCGCCGGGCGACTGATTTCGGCTCCGCCGCAGGCGACTCCTGGCGAGCGGCCCACGTGAGTGGGCTGTTCCAACCCGGAATGGGAAGCGGCAACCCGGGCGAAGTTCCGAGCGCACGCCGGTAAGATTCACACGCATTCCAGGTTGGAACAGCCCACTCACGTGGGCCGCTCGCCAGGAGTCGCCTGCGGCGGAGCCACGATCAGTGGAAGTGGCTCATTCGGGCCACACAAGCTGAGTTCGTGTCGAGTCGGATTCCAGAGGGTCAGCGGATGGACCGGAGCGGGTATACCGAATTGGAGTAGCTGCCGAACATCGGACCGGTCGCGGGGGGTACGTTTCGCAAGACCCTTGCCGAAACCCCTTGACCCGGCCGTGTCCCGGCGGCATCTTCTCCCAATGAAGTCTTCGACGAACTGGCGGCCGCAACTCGTCGGCAAACTCAACGAGCGGCACATCTTGTGCGTCCTCCAAGCCCACGGGCCGATGTCCCGGGCCGAGGTCGCGCGGCGGAGCGGGGTCAGCCCGCCGACGGCGTCGAAGGCGGTCGCGTCGCTCCTCGGGGCCGGGTTGATCGAAGAGGTCGCACCGCCGGAAGTCGCCCGCGGCCGGCCGGCGTCCCTGTTGCGGCTGGCCGTCGAGCGGGCGCAGGTGCTCGGCGTCGTCATCGACGCGGGGGCGTGTACCGTCGTCGCCGCGGCCCTCGACGGCACCCCGCACCCGGACGCAACCCGCACCCTCGCCACCCCGGCCACGTACCCCGAAATGTTGGCCCGGATCGAGACGGCCTGCTACGAGTTGATCGCCCGACCGGGGGTCGCCACGCTGGCCGTCGGGGTCAGCCTGCCGGGCCTGATCGACGACCACCTCGGCCTCGGTGTGCTGTCCCCCAACCTGCACCCGACGGACGGCCAAACCCCCGCCCGCGACCTCGGGGCGAAACTCGGCCTCGACGCCGTGCTGGTTCAAGAGTCGCGCGGCATTTGTCTCGCCGAACGACTGTACGGCCAGGCCGGCGGCTTGAAGGACTTCGCCGTCATCGACGTGGGCGTCGGCATCGGCCTCGGCGTCTTCTCGGGCGGCCGGCCGCTGACCGGGCAGACCGGGCACGCCGGGGAGATCGGCCACATCACCGTCGTCCCGGACGGCGGCCCGGCGTGCGGGTGCGGCAACACCGGGTGCCTCGAAACCGTCGCCGCCGACGGAGCCTTCGCCGCCCGCGCGAGCCGCAAGCTCGGCCGGTTCGTCGGCATCCCGGAAGCCCTCGACCTGGTCGCCGCGAACGCCAACGACTTCCGGTCTGAACTCGACGAGACGGCACGATACTTGGCGATCGGCGTCGCCGCCGTGGTGAACTTATTCAACCCGGCGACGGTTTTCCTCCACAGCCGCCTGTTGACGCGCGACCCCGGCTTCCTGCCGGCGTTGATCGCGGCGACGGCGAAGCGGTCACTGCCGCCGACGCTCGCCGGCTGCCGCATTCTCCCGGCGACCGGCACCAAGCCGCAGGGCGCGATCGCCGCCGCGATCCGCCACGTGACCAACGCCGTCGCCCACGGCCACGACCCGGTGTGAGGGCGAGCAAAGCGACCTCACCCCCCGGCCCCCTCTCCGAAACGGAGAGGGGGAGCAAGAGAGTTTCAGTCAACGGCCACGAGCCACTGGCTCCCCTCTCCGCGTCGGAGAGGGGACAGGGGTGAGGTCTCGGCACCATGCGGCGGGAAAAGGCAACCTCACCCCCCGGCCCCCTCTCCGATGCGGAGAGGGGGAGCGAGTGGGTTCCAGACAACGACTTCAACGCACTGGCTCCCCTCTCCGCGTCGGAGAGGGGACGGGGGTGAGGTCGCTTCCCCCCGCCCGCGATACACTGACTGTCCCGACTCCCCCTGGAACCCCCGCCAATGCGAACTCTTCTCGCCCTTCTCGCCCTCGTCGTGCTGGGCACGCCGTCTCCCGCCGCGGAGCCGCCGCCGTTGAAGGTGCTGTTCCTCGGCGACTCGGGGCACCACCTGCCGCTGGCCCGCTTCCGCCAACTGGAGCCGGTCTTCGCCGCACGCAACATCGCGTTGACGTACACCGCCAGCCTGGACGTGCTCACGGCCGACGGCTTGAAGCCCTACGACGGGCTGATGATTTTCGCCAACCAGGATCGCGGCACCCCCGCGCAAGTGCAGGCCATCCGCGATTACGTCGCCGCCGGCAAGGGCTTCATCCCCGTCCACTGCGCGAGCTACTGTTTCACCGCGAACGACGACTACATCAAGCTCGTCGGGGCGCAGTTCCGCTCGCACACCACGGGCGTCTTCCGCGTCAAGCCGGTGGCCGAACACCCGGTCATGAGCGGGTTCACGAGCTTCGAGAGCTGGGACGAGACTTACGTCCACCACAAGCACAACCCCGTCGGCCGAACGGTGCTCGAAGTCCGCACCGACGGCGACCTGAAGGAGCCGTGGACGTGGGTCCGCACCGAGGGCAAGGGCCGCGTCTTCTACACCGCCTGGGGCCACGACCAGCGGACCTGGAGCCACCCCGGCTTCCACAACTTACTGGAGCGCGGCACCCGCTGGGCCTGCGGCCAAGACCCCGCCCTCGCCGGGCCGTACACCGACGCCCCGAAAATGACGCCGGTCACCGGCCCGGCCACGGACTTCGTCAAGGTGCCGGCCAAGGTGCCGTTCTACCCGCCGTCGAAGACGTGGGGCGTCGTGGCCGAGCCGATCACGACCATGCAGGCACCGCTCAGCCCCGAAAAGTCGCTGCCGCACTACAGCGTCCCCGAGGGGTTCAAGCTCGAACTGTTCGCCGCCGACGCCGACTTCCAGGGCGGCAAGCCGATCGCCACGACCTGGGACGAGCGCGGCCGACTCTGGGCCGCGGTGACCGTCGATTACCCCAACGAGCTGCAAAAGAAGGGCGAAGGCCGCGACAAGATCGTCATCCTCGAAGACACCGACGGCGACGGCCGGGCCGACAAGTTCACCGTCTTCGCCGACAAGCTCAGCATCCCGACGAGCCTG
>JAYTSV010000011.1:0-2873 GCA_043745465.1 Fimbriiglobus sp. | reverse complement strand
TCTCGGGCCGCGTGTAACTCGGGAACGCCTCGATCAGGCCGTCGAAACTGGTGCGATGCGTGATCCACGGGTCGGTCTTGATCTTGCCCTGCTCGATGAGGCCGACGATGCGCGTGAAGTCGGCCGGCAGGGCGTTGCGGCTGCACAACAGCGTCCCCTCGGGCCGGTGGAAGACCGGGTGCGTGAAGGTCACGTCCTTGGTCGTGATGCCGACGAACACCAGCCGGCCGGTCGGGGCGACGAACGCGAAGGCCGCCGACATCGAGCCGTTGTGCCCGGTCGCGTCGATGACCACGTCCGGCAGGTCGCCGCCGTGCAGTTCGCGCAGCTGCGCGACCACGTCGGCCCCCGGCGCGACGGCGTTTTCAACGCCCATGACCTCGCGGCAGAAGCGTAAGCGCTCGGCGTTGGTGTCGAGGACCGTCGTCTTCGCCCCGGTGAGCTTCACGAACTCCAGGGTGGCGAGGCCGATCGGCCCCGCTCCGATGACGAGGCAAATTTCGCCGGCCGTTAACCCACTCCGCTGCACCGCGTGGCAGCCGATGGCCAGTGTCTCCACGAGTGCCAACTGGTCGAAATTGAGCGTCTTCGAGACGTGCAGCTTGTAAGCCGGGACGTTGAAGCGGTCGCGCAGGCCGCCGTCGGTCATCACGCCGAGGACTTTCAAGCTCACACAACAGTTGCCCGCCCCCTTACGGCAGGCGTAGCAGTGGCCGCAGTTGAGGTACGGCTCGACGGCGCAGCGGTCGCCCGGCTTGACGTTGGTCACGCCGTCGCCGACGGCCAGCACCTCGACGCCGAGTTCGTGACCGGGGATACGCGGGTAGGTGAAGAACGGCATCTTGCCGAGGTAGCCCGAGATGTCGGTGCCGCAGACGCCGACGCGGTGGACCCGCACAAGTGCTTCACCGGGGCCGGGGTCGGCCGGCTCGGGCACGTCGATGACGGCGAAGCGTTCGGGGGCCTGCAGTTGAATCGCTTTCATGGGCAATCGCTCGGGGGAGTCGGCGCGTGGCGTTGTTATAGTCACTCGTTCGCTAAGATCGTCGCTGCCCTCTCCCCGCCCTTCCCGGAACTCGCCATGAGCCACCGCTTCGCCTGCATCGCCGCTTCCCTGCTCTTCGCGTCCGGGGGAGTGCGCGCCGCCGGCACCGTCACCTTGGTCGCCGACAAAGTCGTGCAGCCGTTCGCCGTCGATTTCGACGCCGACGGCAACGTCGTTTTCGTCGAAATGGTCGGCGGCGAACGCCTCCGCCGCGTCACCAAGGACGGGAAGATCGAGACGCTGGCCGGCAGCGGCAAGAAAGGCCCGTCGGTGTTCCGGGCGAGCGCGGGCGGGGCCACGTTCGACGGGCTTCACGCGCTGGCCATCGACCGCGCCGGGACTGTCTACCTGGCGGACACCTTCAACCACGCCATCTCGACCTTCGACCCCGCGACGAAAATCGTCGCCCGGTTCGCCGGCACGGGCAAGCCGGGTTTCGCCGGCGACGGCGGGCCGTGCGCGACAGCGCAGTTCACCCAGGCGATCAACATCGCCTTCAACCCCGATCGGACCCTGATGTACGTCGCCGACATCGGCAACCGCCGCGTCCGGGTGATCGACATGAAGGCGAAGACCATCACGACCTTCGCCGGGACCGGGGCCAAGGGAACGCCGAAGGACGGGGCGTTGGCGAGCGAGCAACCGCTGACCGACCCCCGCGCCGTCGCCGTGGACTCGAAGGGGAACGTCTACGTCCTCGAACGCGGCGGCCACCGGCTGTACCACGTCGGCCCCGACGGCACGATCAAGGCCGTCGCCGGGACCGGCAAGGCGGGCAAAGGGGGCGACGGCGGGCCGGCGCTCCAGGCCGCGATGAACGGGCCGAAGTTCGTCGCCATCGACCGCGACGATTCCGTGCTGATCGCCGACACCGAGAACCACCAGGTGCGTCGCTACACCCCCGGTACCGAAACGATGACCCTCGTCGCCGGCTCAGGCAAGGCGGGAGCCGTGCTCGACGCCGACCCGTTGAAGCTCGAACTGAAGCGGCCGCACGGGGTCACGGTTCAGCCGAAAACCGGTGACATTTACATCGCCGACAGCGACAATGGTCGCGTCCTCAAACTCTCCCGGTAAGGCTACTCCCATGCACCGCCGCAGTTTCCTCCTCGGCGCGACGAGCGCCGCGACCTCCCTGGTCATCGGCGACAGCGCCCGCGGGTACGCGGCCAACGACGCCGTCCGCGTCGGCGTCCTCGGCACCGGCGGCCGGGCGCGGCACCTGATGAAGCCGCTGGCGTCGATCCCCGGCGTGCGCATCGTCGCGCTGTGCGACGTGTGGGACGCCGCGCTGAGTCAGGCCGCGCCGCTCGCCGACCCCCGGGCGACGGCGACGAAGGTGGTCGCCGAACTGCTCGCGGACAAGGGCGTCGATGCGGTGTTGATCGGCTCGCCGGACCACCAGCACGTGCCGATGACCGTGGCGGCGCTGCTGTCCGGCAAGGACGTTTACGTCGAGAAGCCGGTGACGCACGCCGCCGCCGAGGGAGCCGTGCTGCTCGCCGCGGCGGCCAAGTCGAAGGGGATCGTGCAGGTCGGGATGCAGCAGCGGAGTATGCCGCACATCGCCAAGGCCCGCGAACTCGTCCAGGGCGGGGCCATCGGCACGGTGCTGAAAGTCCGCATGAGTTGGAACCGCAACAGCGACCGCGTCAAGCGCTTCCCGCTGGGGGTGGACCCCAAGTCGGTCGATTGGAAGGCTTTCCTGGGCGGGGCGAAGGCGCAGGAGTTCGACGAGTACCGCTTCCGCAACTGGCGCTGGTTCTGGGACTTCGGCGGCGGCATCTTCACCGACCTGATGGTCCACTGGATCGACGTGGCCCACTGG